>NZ_JAKUMF010000019.1:1735-3070 GCF_029991385.1 Cobetia sp. BMC6 | reverse complement strand
GCAAACCCCTTGGGTGTTATATGGTCAAGCCTCACGGGCAATTAGTACTGGTTAGCTCAACACATTGCTGTGCTTCCACACCCAGCCTATCAACCTTGTAGTCTTCAAGGGCCCTTCAGGAGGCGCAAGGCCTCAGGGAAGTCTCATCTTGAAGGGGGCTTCCCGCTTAGATGCCTTCAGCGGTTATCCCGTCCGAACGTAGCTACCGGGCAATGCCATTGGCATGACAACCCGAACACCAGAGGTTCGTCCACTCCGGTCCTCTCGTACTAGGAGCAGCTCTTCTCAAACTTCCGACGCCCACGGCAGATAGGGACCGAACTGTCTCACGACGTTCTAAACCCAGCTCGCGTACCACTTTAAATGGCGAACAGCCATACCCTTGGGACCGACTTCAGCCCCAGGATGTGATGAGCCGACATCGAGGTGCCAAACACCGCCGTCGATGTGAACTCTTGGGCGGTATCAGCCTGTTATCCCCGGAGTACCTTTTATCCGTTGAGCGATGGCCCTTCCATACAGAACCACCGGATCACTAGAACCTACTTTCGTACCTGCTCGACGTGTCTGTCTCGCAGTCAAGCACCCTTATGCTCTTGCACTCAATGCACGATTTCCAACCGTGCTGAGGGTACCTTCGTGCTCCTCCGTTACTCTTTAGGAGGAGACCGCCCCAGTCAAACTACCCACCATACACTGTCCTCGATCCGGATGACGGACCTGAGTTAGAACGCCAATGATGTCAGGCTGGTATTTCAAGGTTGGCTCCACCGCATCTGGCGACGCGGTTTCAAAGCCTCCCAGCTATCCTACACAGACAACATCAGCATCCAGTGTAAAGCTATAGTAAAGGTTCACGGGGTCTTTCCGTCTAGCCGCGGGTACACAGCATCTTCACTGCGATTTCAATTTCACTGAGTCTCGGGTGGAGACAGCGTGGCCATCATTACGCCATTCGTGCAGGTCGGAACTTACCCGACAAGGAATTTCGCTACCTTAGGACCGTTATAGTTACGGCCGCCGTTTACCGGGGCTTCGATCAAGAGCTTCGGACGAATCCTAACCCCATCAATTAACCTTCCGGCACCGGGCAGGCGTCACACCCTATACGTCCGCTTGCGCGTTTGCAGAGTGCTGTGTTTTTAATAAACAGTTGCAGCCACCTGGTATCTTCGACCGGTAGGAGCTTACGGAGCAAGTCCTTCACTCGAACCGGTGCACCTTCTCCCGAAGTTACGGTGCCATTTTGCCTAGTTCCTTCACCCGAGTTCTCTCAAGCGCCTTGGTATTCTCTACCTGACCACCTGTGTCGGTTTGGGGTACGGTCGCATGTGG
>NZ_JAKUMF010000019.1:0-1637 GCF_029991385.1 Cobetia sp. BMC6 | reverse complement strand
GGAGGAACCGGATTTGCCTGATTCCTCGGCCTACATGCTTTCACCAGGACAACCAACGCCTGGCTCACCTAGCCTTCTTCGTCCCCCCATCGCAACCACATCCGGTACGGGAATATTAACCCGTTTCCCATCGACTACGCGTTTCCGCCTCGCCTTAGGGGCCGACTCACTCTGCTCCGATTAACGTAGAACAGAAAACCTTGGTCTTCCGGCGGGGGAGTTTTTCACTCCCCTTATCGTTACTCATGTCAGCATTCGCACTCGTGATACCTCCAGCAGACTTCTCAATCCACCTTCATTGGCTTACACGACGCTCCTCTACCGCTCATCCAGAGGATGAACCCGTAGCTTCGGTACCTGATTTAGCCCCGTTATATCTTCCGCGCAGGCCGACTCGACTAGTGAGCTATTACGCTTTCTTTAAAGGATGGCTGCTTCTAAGCCAACCTCCTAGCTGTCTGAGCCTTCCCACATCGTTTCCCACTTAATCAGGATTTTGGGACCTTAGCTGACGGTCTGGGTTGTTTCCCTTTTCACAACGGACGTTAGCACCCGCTGTGTGTCTCCCACGCTGCACTCACTGGTATTCGGAGTTTGCCTCGGGTTGGTAAGTCGGGATGACCCCCTAGCCGAAACAGTGCTCTACCCCCAGCGGTGATACGTGAGGCGCTACCTAAATAGCTTTCGAGGAGAACCAGCTATCTCCGGGCTTGATTAGCCTTTCACTCCGATCCACAGCTCATCCCAGCATTTTTCAACATACTTGGGTTCGGGCCTCCAATTGATGTTACTCAATCTTCACCCTGGCCATGGATAGATCGCCCGGTTTCGGGTCTATACCCTGCGACTGGTCGCCCAGTTAAGACTCGGTTTCCCTACGCCTCCCCTATACGGTTAAGCTCGCCACAGAATATAAGTCGCTGACCCATTATACAAAAGGTACGCGGTCACACCACGAAGGTGCTCCCACTGCTTGTACGCATACGGTTTCAGGATCTATTTCACTCCCCTCGCCGGGGTTCTTTTCGCCTTTCCCTCACGGTACTGGTTCACTATCGGTCAGCCAGGAGTATTTAGCCTTGGAGGATGGTCCCCCCATGTTCAGTCAGGGTTTCTCGTGCCCCGACCTACTCGATTTCACGTGACTCAGACTTCGACTACGGGACTATCACCCTGTATCGTCAAGCTTCCCAGCTTGTTCGCCTGTCAGTTGTCACGCTTAAGGGCTGGTCCCCGTTCGCTCGCCGCTACTTGGGGAATCTCGGTTGATTTCTTTTCCTCCGGGTACTTAGATGTTTCAGTTCCCCGGGTTTGCCTCTATAGGTTATGTATTGGCCTATAGATACTCACCTGATGGTGAGTGGGTTTCCCCATTCGGAAATCGTTGGGTCGCAGGGTATTTGCCACCTCGCCAACGCTTATCGCAGGCTATCACGTCCTTCATCGCCTCTGGCTGCCAAGGCATCCACCGTATGCGCTTAATCGCTTGACCATATAACCCCAAGGGGTCTGTCAAGGATTACGAATCTGTCGGACCTCTCCGACATATCGTGTTGATGGAGATGTGCTTGGCGCACATTCCATCGTCAGCATGATTCACATTGTTAAAGAGCGGCTGTTCAGAGAACAGTGAGAAG
>NZ_JAKUMF010000018.1:0-8958 GCF_029991385.1 Cobetia sp. BMC6 | reverse complement strand
CCCGATAACGACTCAACTGTATTCCTGCCTGCGTGACCATTTTTGCAATGCTGCGAGCGCCGGCAGAGCCGTTACTGACGGTATGCGCCTCGACAACCTGATCCAGCAGCTTCTGCTCAGTCTCACAGGGCCTTCTATCCCGGTCACGCCAGGCCCGGTAGCTACTGCGATGCACCCCAAACACTTGACACAAGTGCTGCACCGCATAGCTCTCTTCAAGTCGCTCGATTATCGAGAATTGCTCAGGGAGTCCGACATCAAGAGAGCGGTAGCCTTTTTTAATATTGCCTTCTCTTCCTCCACCCGCCGCAGCTTGCGCTTCAGTTCCTGGATCTCACGCTGTTCCGGCGTCAGAGCCTCACCTTTCAGCGGCGCCTTGCCTGCTCGCTCAGCCCGAAGCCTGCGTACCCAATATTCCATGGTGGATTTGCCAACTCCCATGGCCTCACACGCCGCCTTCAGCGTGTAACCCTGATCGACCACGAGTTGGGCCGCTTCCAAGCGAAATTCCGGGCTGAACGTTCTCTTCTTCGTCATCATCTGCACCTGACTGTCTCTGTGAGTGATCATACACTCAAAATCAGGTGGCCAGATTCACTATGCCACTACACACCCGATCGCCGCGGCGGCCTCGACGATCTCGGTGGGACGGCCGATGAGCACCGGCTCGGCGATGCCCAGCCTCGCCGCCTCGCGAAGCGTCTCCAGCACGGCGGCCTGGGCCGCGTTGACCACGGCGACGCGGATCGGGTTACCGCCACCGGCTCGCTGAATCAGATCATCGAGCGTCGCAAGGGCCACTGGCGTTGCCGTCTGGGTCATGTCACCTCCTGGGTGTTGGTTAATGTGCGCTGCACGTGCCGGGCGATCATCCGTTCTTCATTAGTGGCTACGACCTCTGCTTAGACGGCCCTGTAGCGTCGACATCTATAGATCCCGAGCCCGGTTGATCTGCTGGGACAGACGCATCGCCTCGTGTTCCTCCAGCTTCAAGAGCTCGCGAACGAGATCCCGAGCCTCGGGGATGTCGGCGCGTCCTTCCAGGTAGCGGTATAGCGCGATGACCTGATCGTGCAGCGAGAAGACTTCCCGGCTGATGTCTTCGAAGCCCATCTCGGCATAGGGCAAATTGCACGCCTGATGGGGTTTGATGGGCGCATGCGACAGATAATCGTAGACCCAGGTGTTTAGGGCCTTGGGGTCGGCCTGCTTCTCGAAGCTGGCCACGGTGTGCTCCAGGACCGCCTCGTGATCGGCGAGATACTCCAGCAGTGATTTGGCCCGTGCCTCCTCCTGCCGGGTGGCACAGTGCCTGAAGCACTCGGCCAACTGGGCATGCAGCTGGCGAGTCCAGTCGATCAGGTCATGAAAGGTCTCGATCTTCATTTATTGCTCTCCATTAGTGGGTTGCTCTATAGGTATTGGCTGTAAACCGGGTCGGCTTCGACTGGGTCACTCGTTCTCGCTCCACCATCCCCCGCCGTAGAGGCTGCGAAACCCCATCTCGTACATGCTGTCGCGGGTCGTGCCGGCAAGCTCCAGCGTCGAGGCGATAGAGTCGCTCAACAGCGTCTCCCATTGCCGATAGGGGGTGTCACTATCGATCGGCGCCGGTGCGGTCTCTACCATCTCGGCCAGCCACTTCACACCGGTCATCCAGGGGGAGAAGCGTTCCGAGTACATCAGCCGGCTGGTCCGCGCCGGATGCAGTTGACGCAGCACCTCGGCTGACCAGGGGGTGGTGTAAAACCGCACCCAGGGCCCGACGAAGGTCTCGTAGAGGGCCACATTGTGCTCGGAGAGCGCTCGCACCCCTTCGAACGCCGGGGCCTGGTCGGGAAAGTTCAGGTCTTCCACGCGGCGCTCCTCGAAGCGCACCTGGAACTGGGGCTTGTGACAGTCGGGGTCGCCGGTGGGGTTGTCGATGCGCATCTCGTAGAGGCCAGGGGCCAGGTCATTCAGATTGCCGACGCTCTCGAGGATCGCTCGGTGCTCGAGGCGCGCCACCTTGGAGGAGACGAAGATGCCCAGATGCCCGACGTGGGGATTGAGCAGGTAGACGATACGCTGGTCGGCGGCCTTGAGTGCCGCGGTATCGGGATAGACCGCGGGGATCCAGTTGAGCGCCTGATGGGGCGGGGTGATGTTGTCGCCGCCGGAGGCGAAGATCACCAGGGGGTTGCGGATGCGCTTGAGGTCGACGCTACAGCCGGGGCAGACCTCGAGCTCGCCACGCTCCAGCTTGTTGCCGACGAAAAGGTTCTCGACGATGGCAACGATCTCCTCTTTGCTCAGGCTATAGAAGCCCGTCCACCAGCGCTCGAACTCGAGGAAGCGTTCGCGCTGGCCGTCGATGTCGGCGAACAGCTGATAGTCCTTCTGCCACAGGGTATTCGCAGGCTTGAGGGCTTCGAAGTTGGTGGCGAGGTTCGCACCGTCGAAGCGCCCGTCTCCCAGGTCGGCCATCAGGTGCGTCAGCCAGGCACCGCCAAGCAGGCCGCCGGCGAGGCGCATGGGATTGACGCCGGATTCGCCGGACCAGTAGGAGAGCGGCGAGCCGTTCAGCACCGCCGGCCCGACCAGACCCTCGCAGTCGGCGGAGAGCAGCGCGATGGCCCAGCCCGCCTGGCAGTTACCGTAGAGCACCGGCGGCTGGCCGGGGTGGCGCTCGGCCAGCGTCTCGACGAAGCGGCGCAGGACGTGCAGCACGTCCTCCAGTGTCTGGCCGGGGACGGGCTCGGGGAAGAAGATCACGAAGTAGACCGGGTGTCCCTCGTGGAGCGCCATGCCCACCTCGGAGTCGCGCTTGAAGCCGCCGATGCCTGGGCCGTGGCCGGCACGCGGGTCGACGATCATCACTGGCGGCCTAGTCTCGTCGAGGCAGCCCTCCAGGCAGTCCTCGCCGACCCGGGTGATGCGCAGCAGGGCATAGTTGGCGGGGCGCGCCAGTCGACGGCCATCCACGAGCATCTCGTAATCGAAGTCGAGCAGTGGCGGCTTGCCCGCCTGCTCATGCTCGAGCATGTTGTCCGCGCGCTCACACAGCGTGTCCAGGTAGCGTACGCCGCGTCGCCACAGGTCGGTCTGATAGGCGAGTAGCTCCGTGGCCGGGTGGCTCGGGAGGGTGCCTTCTTCGGGCTCGGGTGCGGTCATCGGGGCGTCCATCTCTGGTGGGGCGGTGGGTTGGCGCTTGCGCGGGGTTTTATGAGCCGTGGGTGGCTTGGTGGTGGATGTTTTGGCGGTCATAGTGGATACCTCTCAGTGTCAGGATGTCGTGGGCGCCGATCTCGATCCGGGACTCGGACAGGAAGCGGTACGGCGGAACCTTCAGGTTGATCGGCGCCGGCACCGCCTTGAACACGCGTCCGGCGAAGTCGAACTGGGAGCCGTGGCAGGGGCAGAAGAAGCCCCGGGCGAGTCGTCGCTGACGACCACGATCGTGCCGACGAGAAAAACGTCTGCTTTTCATGACTGCACCTCTGGGATTTTGTCCTTACAGGCGCCAGCCACTCGTACTCGCCATCCGCAGGTGCGGAATGAAGCGTGGCGTGCGGGCCGCGTAGGTCTGCCATTTGTCGCCAAACTGGCGCGCTACGTCGCGCTCTTCGTGGATCGCCAGTCGTGAGTACATCCACACCAATACCGGGAACATGACCAGGGTCAGCAGGGTGGGCCACTGCAGCAGGAAGCCGGTCATCACCAGCACGAAGCCGGCGTACTGGGGATGCCGGACATGGGCATAGAGCCCGGTGGTGGCCAGTTCTCCCCGCCGCTGGGCGGTATAGAGTGACCGCCAGCCGGCGGCGATGAGCCAGAAACCCGCGGCGATGAACACCATGCTCAGCAGATGGAACGGCCCGAAATGCGGGTTGGCCTGCCAGCCGAACAGCATCTCCAGCAGGTGGCCCGCATCGTGGCTGAACCAGTCCACCTCCGGGTAGCGCGACTGCAGCCAGCCGGAGAGGAAGTAGAGGGTCAGCGGGAAGCCGTACATCTCCGTGAACAGCGCCACCAGGAAGGCGCTGAAGGCCCCGAACGAGCGCCAGTCGCGGCGCGTCTGCGGCTTGAAGAAGCTGAAGGCGAAGAAGATGAAGATCGCCGAGTTGAGAATGACCAGGCCCCACAGCCCATAGGCGGGTACGTCATCACTCATCGCGTCCTCCCTTGTGATCATCATGCCCGCCATGACCCCCGTGGCCTCCATGTCCGCCGTGCATGAACACATGCATTAGCGGACAGGCGAGCAGGATCAGCCAGGGCAGGGCACCGAGCAGGTGCACCTTGTGCTCCTCCCAGAGCAGGAAGCCCATCACCGCCAGGGCGATCGCCACCATGAGCCAGAAGCTGCCTTTGCTGGGTCCTCGCTCCAGCCACCCCTTTTCGTCATGCATGATCAAATCCTCACCCGGCGCAGGCGCAGCGAATTCATCACCACCGACAGCGAAGACGCGCTCATCGCGAAGGCGGCGAACATCGGCCCGATCAGGATGCCGAGGAACGGATAGAGGATCCCGGCGGCGATCGGTACGCCGGCCCCGTTGTAGACCAGGGCGAAGAACAGGTTCTGCTTGATGTTGCGCATGGTGGCCAGCGACAACTTGCGGGCCCGAACGATGCCGTCGAGGTTGCCCTTGACCAGCGTGAAGCCGGCGCTTTCGATCGCCACGTCGGCGCCGGTGCCCATGGCGATGCCCACATCGGCCTGGGCCAGGGCGGGAGCGTCGTTCACCCCGTCGCCCGCCATGGCCACCTTGCGGCCTTGTTCCTGCAATTCGCGGATGATGCGGGCCTTGTCCTCGGGCAGCACGTCGGCGCGGATCTCATCGATACCCAGTCGCCCGGCCACCGCCTTGGCCGTCCGCTCGTTGTCGCCGGTGGCCATGATGATGCGAAAGCCAAGTTTGTGCAGCGCCTTCAGGGCCTCGGGGGTGGTCTCCTTCACCGGGTCGGCGACGCTGACCAGGCCGGCGATCTGGCCATCGAGCACGACGAACATCACCGTTTCGCCTTCATCGCGGCGGGCGTTCGCGGTCTCGGAGATCCGGCCGCCATCGAGGCCCAGTTCGGCCATCAGCTTGGCGTTGCCGAGGGCCACCGACTGGCCGTCCACGACCCCCTTGACGCCCATGCCGGTCACGGCTTCGAAATCGGTGGCATCGGCGAGGGATACGCCACGTTCTTCGGCGCCGGCGACGATGGCCTCGGCCAGTGGGTGTTCCGAGCCACGTTCGAGGCTGGCCGCCAGGCGCAATACCTCGGCCTCGTCATGCCCTTCCTCGGGCAGCACCGCCACCAGCTTCGGCTTGCCTTCGGTCAGGGTGCCGGTCTTGTCGACCATCAGCGTATCGACCTTGGCGAAGCCTTCCAGCGCCTCGGCATTCTTGATCAGTACGCCGGCCTGCGCGCCGCGTCCGGTGGCCGTCATGATCGACATCGGCGTGGCCAGCCCCAGTGCACAGGGGCAGGCGATGATCAGCACCGCCACCGCCGAGACCAGCGCATAGGACAGCGCCGGCGCCGGCCCCCAGATCGCCCAGGCGATGAAGGAGAGGATGGCGACGCCGATCACCGCGGGCACGAACTTGCCCGCCACCTTGTCGGCGAATTTCTGGATCGGTGCGCGGCTGCGCTGGGCGGCAGCCACCATCTCGACGATCTGGCTGAGCATGGTGTCGGCGCCGATGCGGGTGGCCTCCATGACCAGGCTGCCGGTGCCGTTGATCGTGGCCCCGGTGACCTTGTCGTCTTTGACCTTTTCCACCGGCACCGGCTCGCCCGAGATCATCGACTCGTCGATCGAGGAGCGGCCCTCGACCACCACGCCGTCCACCGGCACCTTGTCGCCGGGGCGCACCCGCAGGTGGTCGCCCACCTGCACGTCTTCCAGCGCGACCTCTTCTTCGCTGCCGTCGGGCCGGATCACCCGCGCGGTCTTGGCGGCCATGTCCATCAGCGCGCGGATCGCCTTGCCGGTGCCTTCACGGGCGCGCAACTCCATCACCTGACCCAGCAGTACCAGGGTGACGATCACCGCCGCGGCCTCGAAATAGACGCCGACGGTGCCGTCTTCCCGGCGAAAGCCGTCGGGGAAGACGCCCGGCACCAGCACCGCCACGATGCTGAACAGATAGGCCGCGCCGACCCCCATGCCGATCAGGCTGAACATGTTGAGGTTCATGGTGCGGAAGGAGTTGTAGCCGCGCACGAAGAACGGCCAGCCCGACCACAGGATCACCGGCGTGCTGAGCACCAGCTCGATCCACATCGCGTTGCGTTCACCGAAGAAGTCGCGAATGGCCCCGAGGCCCAGGTAGGGGCTCATCGTCAGAATCAGGACCGGAAGCGTGAGCACGGCCGCGACCCAGAAGCGTCGGGTAAAATCGACCAGCTCGGGATTCGGCCCTTCATCGCCGACCGCCGCCGATTCCAGCTCCAGACCCATACCGCACAGGGGGCAGGCACCGGGAGTGGTTTGGCGCACCTCGGGGTGCATCGGGCAGGTGTAGACGGCGCCGGCATGCCCGGCCGGCACCTTGTCGTACTTGCCGCCGTGGGCCGGCGCGGAGGCCCCATGACCATGCCCGTCATGCGTCTGCGAGTCGTCGCTTCCCACGGGCACGAGGTGCATGCCGCACTTGGGGCAGTCACCCGGCTGGTCGGAGACGACCTCCGGGTGCATCGGGCAGGTGTATTGGGCGCCACCCTGGCTGCCGGCGGCGTGTTGGTCCGTATCGCCGCTGCCTAGTGTCGGTGCCTCGTGCGAGGCATGCCCGTGACAATGGTCGTGTTGGTGTTGCGTCATGGAATCGTCTCCGTCGCTTCCGCGTCTTGATTCAACCTCGTGGCCCTATCTCGATAGGGTCGAAACTAATAGTGCCGTATCCAATAATCAGGAGGTGCGATCAAAGCAGAAGATCGCGCTTGCGTTGCTCGTACTCCTCGCGGTCGATTTCTCCCCGGGCGTAGCGTTCTTGAAGAAGGTCCAGGGCCGTTGGCCGCCGTTGAGAAAATGGCTCGCCCCGGCCTCGGGTCAGGCCACGCACCAGGAGAACGGCCAAGGCAATGACGATGCCCCAGAACAACACCATCATGAGCCCGCCGAAGAGCATATGCCCCCAGCCGTAACTCCCCATATACGCCATCATGTCGCCCCACATGGTCGGATCTCCTTTTCTTGTTACTTACTTTGCCCTGACGTCAGGCTAAAGCCTGCGGGTAACCCAAGGGTCAAGAGAAGGTAGAGATGAAAGTAGGCGGCTCTTGATCCCGGACAGTTTCCGACCTCTTCAGTGGAATGGAATCAACGCCGCACGCATGCGTTGAGGCCTTCGGTATTGAGTGATGGATTCGTTCATGGCCTACGCTCCGCTGTGTCGGTTGAGGCGTGTGACAAAGAAGTTGTATAGCGGGCCGAAGACCAGGGCGATGTACCAGCCGTAGCCGAAACTTTCGACCAGCCCCAGGAAGAAGCTTGACCAGCTGAGCCAAGTGAAGCCTGGCAACAAGCGCAGCCAGCTCTTATACATCGCCTGGTCGGGAAACAGCAGATCGAAGCCGACGCAAAGGATGAAGGTTACGGCCAGGAACAGCCCCAGGCTCATCCCGAGTGCGATCATGGGAATCCGCGGCGTTGCCTGAACCGGCAAGCGAGTTCCTGAACGGGGCTTGGCTGTCAACGGAGCATTGGCATCAGGCATCTTTGTTCTCCGGTTGGAGGGGCGAGGCCGTTGCACCAGGGACGAGATACTGTTCGGGCGCGGCCTCGAAGCGCTCCCGGCAGTCACGAGAGCAGAAGTAAAAGACGTGGCCATCGTGGACGCTTGGCTTGGCCCCTTTCGTTCTGACGGTCTTGCCGCAGACGGGGTCGACGTCCTCGGCTGGCGGAATCCACTCCAGCCCTTCAGTTGCACGTTGATTCCCTGGGCTATCGTTGTCGTGTTTGGTCCTGCCATGGCTGTGCCCCATGACGTGGGCGCCACAGCCGAACCGCATCATCAAGAAGAGGATTGCTGCCCAAAGCAGGAAGTAAAACAGTGCGTCCATAAAGTCTTCCTCGTGACGTCCGCTAAGCCGTACCCGATACCGAGCACTCGGGTGTGGTTGCGAATGTGCATGCACTTCTCATGGTGGGAAGAGTCTCTGCACACACAGCGGCCACTCCGGCAGTTGCCTGGATCAATGTGGGGCGGGCACGGGTTTTCTCCCACGCGGCCACGGCTGGAAGCGCGAGATGGAGATACGAGGTCGACTTAGACTCTGTAGCGTTGGGTCAAAAGGTAGACAGGAACCGAGGAGGGTGAGGGAGGGGCACTTGGCGAGCCGCTGGCGGTGACAACCCGGGGCGCTATGGCCGGGGCCGTCATGCTCAAGGGAAGGGGCTCGAGCTCCAAGTCCTGGCGCTCCAGGCGCAACAGGGCGCTGCCGACATTACGAGTGCCATGGCCATGGTGGCATCGCGGTTGAGGATAGTCTGCGTTGATGAACTCGGTGTTCGAGTGCGTATCTGCGTGAGGCTCAACGCCAACCTGGCCAGACTCAGTAGAGGAGGGAGCATCTGCTGAGGAGGGGTCATCTGCCATTGTGGCGGCGCTAGAGAGCAGTAGCACCATGCCCAGCAGGATGACCAGACCAAAGCGATGCCAGGCGGTGGCAGACCGCGAGGATTGCTTAGGAAATGACGTGTGCCTGGCCATGCGGCAGTGCTCCTGCAGAGTGATGTATATCTTAACCTAGCGCAGATTCGAACCTTGTCCATTGACACGGATCAAGACGGAGCTTGCCGTAAGCTGCAGCGGCCTCATTGAAGTGGTGACCTGGGCGAATGGCTGGGATGTAGTGGTCAAGTGTTTTTGGCCACCGAGCTTTGAGCATTCCAGTAGTTCTTTTCTGCCAAGTTCGGCGGTATCCCATCGTTATGCTTGTGCGGCCTGAGGCTGCTGTAGTAACCGATCATATAAT
>NZ_JAKUMF010000017.1:0-18200 GCF_029991385.1 Cobetia sp. BMC6 | reverse complement strand
ATTATATGATCGGTTACTACAGCAGCCTCAGGCCGCACAAGCATAACGATGGGATACCGCCGAACTTGGCAGAAAAGAACTACTGGAATGCTCAAAGCTCGGTGGCCAAAAACACTTGACCACTACAACCGGATTGGCCATCCGAGGCCCAGCCTGCCATAGACATGATGTGGGTCGTTCTTTGCCCTTGCCACTCCCCGGCAGCCCTCAAGCGCGAGAGCTGGATGCACGACTCTGGCAGTGTGAGGCCTCTCTCTCACTGCCAAGCTTGTCGTGAAGAAATTCGATGAAGGTACTGATCCGTCGACTTGCATATCTGCCTTCCGGAAACACGGCGTACAGATTCACTTCAGGAATCCGATAGTCATTCAGCACAACTTCCAGTCGTCCGACCTCAATATCCTCTGCCACATCCACCATCGATTTAAATATCACTCCAGCCCCTGCGATCGCCCACTCGCGCAACGCGCCACCATCGCTGGCCATTCGGTTCCCCGCCACCGTCACGGAAAATACCTGCCCTGCCTCCTGGAACTCCCAATGGTTCTGGGGCGCTCCTGGGCGAGCGAGCACCATGCACTGGTGGGATGACAGCTCTTATGGGTGTTGGGGGCGCCCTGCGTCCTGCCAATAAGCAGATGCCGCACACACAACACGATGGGTACTGACGAGACGTCGTGACGTCAAGCTTGAGTCCGCCATCGGCCCATGACGAATGGCCAGATCAAATCGTTCATCGACCAGGTCCAACACTCCATCGGATAGCACGAGTTCAAATTTTACTTCCGGGTGCTGTATCAGGAACTGATCGATCAGCCGTGGTAGGCGCGTGCGGCCAAAATCATTGGTCGCCGTCAGCCTGATGGTGCCACTCAGCGACCCTGTGCCCGAGATCCGCTCAAGAGCCTTGTCATACTCGGCCAGGATCCTTTCGCTGTCGTCTCGAAATTGTTCGCCTTCCGCCGTCAAATGCATGGCACGCGTTGTTCTGACGATAAGCTTGGCCCCGACCTGCTGCTCAAGCTTCTGTAAGGCTTGGGTGACCAATGACGGGGACTGGCCTCGCTGACGGGCCACCGCCGCCATTGACCCACGCTCACAGATATCCACAAAAAGTTTCATTAACGCCAAGCGATCCATTATTCACCATATAGTGAAGGATGAATTCATCAGTCGAGCATTTATTAGCAAAACAAACAATGCCACTGTCAGGGCCGACGTCATGGGCGACCCCTCCCATGATCATGCGCCACAGGACAGGAGAGTCTCATGAGCCAACATCACCTATTAGTCGCTGGTGCCAGTGGCGTCATCGGCCGTGCAGCAACATTGGCCTTTGAAGAGGCAGGATGGCGAGTCACGACACTCTCTCGCTCCTCAGAGGGTCCGGGAAGCGGACACCACATCAGCGCCGATCTCTTGGATATTGCCTCTTTGCGAGATGCAAGTGATGTACTGAGCAGCGTGACGCACGTATTTTACGCCGCCTTGAAACCGGATCCGGACCCTGCCACTGAAGCACAACAGAATGGCGACATGATGCGGCACCTCTTCCAGGTGCTTGAAGAATCCCAAGCGTCAATCGAGCACCAGGTCTTCGTACAGGGCGGGAAGGTCTACGGTGCTCACCTCGGGGTCTACAAAACACCGGCTCGAGAAGAGGACAGCCGGCATTTCCCCCCCAACCTGTATTTCGAGCATGAAGATCTGGCTCGCGAACTCGAAGGCAAGGGAATTCGTTGGACCGCATTGCGTCCCGACATCGTGATAGGCCATTCCCTGGGTTCAGCCATGAACCTCGGTAACCTTATCGGTCTCTATGGCACGCTTTGCCGGGAGCTCGGTGTTGCCATGCAATTTCCCGGTACGGCGCGTGCCTACGATATCTTGCTGAACATCTGCGATGCCGATCTGGTGGGCAAAGCCGCCCTGTGGGCCATCGCAGAGAACCAGCAAGGGCCCTATAACGTCACCAATGGTGATCAGATTCGGTGGCGCCACGTCTGGCCAGAGATCGCCAACTGGTTTGGGCTTGAGACCGGCGAGCCTCAACCTATTTCGTTGGAGACACGTCTCGCTGCCGTGTCAGGCACTTGGAAGACGCTTGCAGAGCGCCAAGGACTTGCCGAGACAGATATCGACAAGATTGCCCAAGGTGGCTTCGGAGATTTCATCTTCCATGTCGAAGAGGACGCTGTCTTTGATTTGACGAAGGCTCGCCAAGCCGGCTTTGCAGAAATGTGTCGCCACTCACCCCAGAGTCTCATTCAGCACCTTGAGGCCATGAAGGAACGCCGCCTGATCCCTTGACGTTTGATCACTCGACCCTCTGGTACGCACCTGCTCGATTCGCCCTAAGTGCTTGAGCGATGACGTACTACGGGGGCACTAACACGCTGACAGATAACCGCATGAGCCTACGCGGTTGCAGAGTAGACCGCCCCATGAGCGAGGGTCATAAAGCCTTCAAGTGACAGAAGTCAGGAGCCGTCACGACAATCAGGCCGCCTTCCATTAGCGAAGGTGGCCTGTCTCGTGCTGTCATCATGTATCGAACCATGATCAGCGCTAGCTTACAGCGTGAAGCCACCATCGACGGCGATGGCCTGCCCTGTCACGTGTTCGGCCTGGGCGAGGTAGACCACCAGCTGCCCCATGTCCTCAGGTGTCTGGGCGACTCCCTGGGGCAGCAGGCTCTTCTGCAGGCGCTCCCATGCAGCGGGCTCGCTTTCGCCTTCCTGACTCCAGCGTGCCGAGAGCCCACTCTCGCCCCGCCACATGCCGGTGCCCACCACGCCCGGGCAGATCGCGTTGACGGTGATGCCTTCCGCTGCCACTTCCTTGGCGACGGCATTGGTAAAGCCGATGACCGCGAACTTCGAGGCACAGTAGTGCGACAGATCAGGAAAGCCGACCTTGCCGGCCATCGAGGCCACGTTGATGATCCGCCCGACGCGGCGTGAGCGCATCACGGCGACCTCGGCCTGAGTACACAAGAAGGTACCTCGCGCATTGACGTTCATGACGCGGTCCCACTCCTCCACCGTCAGCGCATCGATGGAATGGATGCCGATGATGCCGGCATTGTTGACGGCGATATCGAGCGGGCCGAGTCCGACCTCTGCCTCTTCAATCAAGCGCCGCACGGACGCCGCATCCGCGACATCGACCTGTAGCGCCAGACACCGTCTACCCAGTGCCTCCACTTTTGCCGCCGTCTCGCGGGCGATGGCGAGATCCAGATCCGCCACCACGACATCCGCGCCCGCCTTGGCCAATGCCAGCGCGATCCCCTGGCCAATACCGCGCCCACCACCTGTCACCAGTGCAATCTTGTCGTTCAGTTGCATGAGTCGTCTCCTGAATCTCTCACTGAAATCTGCAAATGCTGCGCTGCTGCCATGACGCTGGCACACGGTCCAGCGCCACTGGCCTCAGCTCAGGTGGTGGACTTCCTGAAGGCCGTAGACCGGCGTCGGGATACCCTCGAGCCGCGCCTTGAGCTGCAGCGCCAGATACTGGGAATAGTGGCGGGACTGGTGCAGGTTGCCGCCGTGGAACCATAACGCCTGCTGCTGGGTCGGCTTCCACATGTTGCGCAGCTCGCCCTCCCAGGGCCCGGGGTCCTTGAGCGTATCGGAGCCCATGCCCCAGCATTTGCCGACCTTGTCGGCGACGTCCTGCGAGATGATGCGTGCCGCCCAGCCATTCATCGAGCCGTAGCCGGTGGCATAGACGATCAGATCAGCGGGCAATTCCGAGCCATCGGTCAAGATGACCGAGCGCGGATTGATGCGCTCGATGCCGACGCCACTGCGCAGCTTGATGTCACCATTGGCGACCAGATCACAGGCGCCCACATCGATGTAGTAGCCGGAGCCGCGGCGCAGGTATTTCAGGAACAGGCCCGAGTCGTCATCGCCGAAATCGAGCAGGAAGCCTGCCGCCTCCAGCCGACGGTAGTAGTCGGCGTCGCGCTTGCGGATCGCCTCGAAGATCGGGCGCTGGAAGTCAGGCAGTATCCGGTAGGGAATCGAGGCAAAGATCAGGTCCGCCTTGTGGTGATCGATGCCGTTTTGCACCGCCTGCTCGGAATAGAGCGGCCCCAGCGCCTCTTCCATCAGCGAGTTGGACTTCACCACATGCGTGGAGGAGCGCTGCAGCATGGTCACATCTGCATCGTGCTCCCACAGCGCGGCGCAGATATCGTGAGCGGAATTGTTGGCGCCCACCACGACCACCTTCTTGCCACGATAGGCATCCGGCCCCGGGTGCTGGCTGGAGTGCTGCTGCTCGCCTTCGAAGGTCTCGGCCCCCGGGAAGTGTGGCACGTTGGGCATGCCCGACATGCCCGTGGCCAGCACCAGCTGCTTGGGCCGCAGGGTCACGGGCTTGCCGTCGCGTACCACCTCGACCACCCACTCGCCGCTCGCCTCATCGAAGTGCGCACTCTCGCAGGCCGTGGAGTTCCAGTAATTGAGCTCCATGATCTTGGTGTACATCTCCAGCCAGTCCGCGACCTTGTCCTTGGGCGCGAACACCGGCCAGTTTGCCGGGAAGGGGATGTAGGGCATGTGGTCGTACCACACCGGATCGTGCAGACACAGGGACTTGTAGCGATTGCGCCAGGCATCGCCCGCACGCGGATTCTTGTCGATCACGATGGTTGGCACATCCATCTGTCTGAGCCGCGCGGCCAACCCGATGCCGCCCTGACCGCCACCGATGATCACGCAATACGGCTGGCGCTCGTAGCCCAGCTCGGCCTCTTCGCGCTGACGCGACTCAAGCCAGGTCTCACGCTGCTTGTTGGCACCATGCTCGGCGCCCTTGGGGCGCTGCATGCCCAGCGGCTCGGGAAATTCCTTGAGTTCGCGCATGGCGGTCAACAGCGTCCAGCAGCGCCCTTCCTTCAGGCGCAACAAGCCCTTGCCGCGTGCATCGGCGGTCTCGAAGGTGAACCAGGCCTCGACGATGCCGCCGGCCTCACTGGCCTCGCCATCCAGCTGCCAGCGAGAGGGAGCGACATGCTCGAGGGTCGCCGCGAGCATCGACTGGATCTCGTCCTTGCCCTCCGACGTCTTGAGATTCCAGGTGAAGGCGATCAAATCGCGCCAGTAGCATTCCTCGCCAAACAACGAGAGAACCCGGGCGATATCGCGCTGAGTCAGGGAGGACTCGAAATCATCGAGCCATTGCTGAGCAATCTGAGTTGGCGTGCGTGCGGTCATGGCGTCTCTCCGCGTGTTATTGGATGTTGTAGTCACGCCTTCCATACAAGGCATCAAGCATGCCAGCTTCGTCATGCACGACTGACAAAGCTCGTAAGCACTTGTCGTGAATGACAAAAATTCGCCACTACCGAATCACCACCCTCCTCGCCTCGCCGGGCTCTCCACCTTCCTCGTGACAACTGTACGCTGTACGCCTGACACGGGGCGTTACACCTGTAACGCCCCGACCAAGGATGCAGGACAGGGTGATTGACGCTCCCGTCACACCGCATACGCTTGAAGGAGCACACGCCGCTTTTGCTATGGACGCTGTTGTGACAATTGCGATTGCCATCGCCACCGGCACAAGAGCCATAGCCACAATCAAAAGAGCCGTAGCCACTATCAAAAGAGCCGTCCCGAGACGGCCAGCGCCGAGGCAGCCATGATCCGCCAACTCGAAACGATGCAGCCCGACAAGCGGCAGCATATCCAGACCCTGATGCAGCTGGGCGAAGGCCGCGACGTCTTCCCTGAGACGCAGCGCGACGTCATCCGTCGTTCCTGGCAGCGCTGTCTGGAGGAATATCAGCTGGACCCTAGCCGCCCTCGCCCGGTCCGCGTTCTCACCCAGCAGGCGCTGCGCGATCATCAGGAATCGGCGGATGAGCTGTTGCATGTGGCGCGTGCCGGGGTGGAGCGGCTCTATAGTCAGATCGCACAACATGGCTATGCGCTGATCCTCACCGATCAACGCGGCATCGCGGTGGATTTTCGCGGTCAGCGTGATCAGTTGAGTGAGCTGCGGCGCGCGGGCCTCTATCTCGGCTCGGACTGGAACGAGCGCTATGCCGGCACCTCGGCGGCGGGCACCTGTCTGCACGATGGCGCAGCCGTCACCTGCCATCAGCGTGAGCACTTCGATGCCACCCACATCGACCTGACCTGCACCGCAGCCCCCATCACCGATCCCCAGGGCCGTGTGATCGCCGCCCTCGACATCTCGGCGCTGAAGTCGCCCCGCCCGCAGGAGAGCCAGACCTTTGCGCTCTCCCTCGTCACCCTGCATGCCCGCATGATCGAGGATGCCTACTTCCTGCATCGCTATCGGGATTGCCTGATCCTGCGCTTCGATACCGCGCGGGAATTCGTACACCTGAATGGTCGTGGCCTGTTTGCCATTCAGGAAGATGGCAAGGTGATCGCCGCCAACCACGAAGGCCGGCGCCTGATCGATGCGCATCTGGCGCGCTGGCCGCCGTGGACGGTCTCCACCCTGCCCGCCGTCACGCAGCTGTTCGATGGGGAGCTCAATGAGCTGTTGAGCATTCCGCACGCCAGCCGGGATCAGATTCGCGCCTTCCGTCTGCGGGCGGATGACGCCATCGTCTTCGTGACGCTGATCGAGCCACGCGGTTATCCGGTGCGGGCCCTCCCCACTGTCAGTCAGCAGGATGACCCGGTGCCCGAGCTGGACCAGCTCGCGGGAGATGACCCTTCCATGCACCGGCTGCTCAAGCTGGCGCGCCGCATGCGCCATGAAAACGTGAGCATCCTGATTCGTGGCGAGACGGGTACCGGCAAGGAAGTGTTGGCGCGAGCACTGCATGACAGCGGGCCACGCGCCAAGTCGCCCTTCGTGGCGGTGAACTGCGCCGCCATCCCGGAATCGCTGATTGAAAGTGAACTCTTCGGCTATCTGCCGGGCGCGTTCACGGGAGGAAGGCCCAAGGGCATGCGCGGCCTGATCCAACAGGCAGACGGCGGCACGCTGTTTCTGGATGAGATCGGTGACATGCCGCTGCCGCTCCAGTCGCGTCTACTGCGCGTGCTCGCCGAACGGGAGGTGTCGCCACTGGGGGCCGAGACGCCCATCAAGGTGGATATTCGCGTTATCACTGCCACGCATCGTGATGTCACGGAGCTGATCGCCAGCGGGCAATTCCGCGAAGACCTCTACTACCGACTCAACGGCGCCGAACTCCTGCTACCTGCACTGCGTGAGCGCGCCGACCGTCACTACCTCATTCGCAAGCTGCATGCGGAACTGCAAGCCGAACGCGAACAGTCACTCCACCTGCGCGCCGATGCCATCAGTGCGCTGCTGAGTCATCACTGGCCGGGCAATATCCGCCAACTGCGCAATGCGATTGCCTTCGCGATGGCCACCGCGGAAGGCGATGAAATCACCCTGCATGATCTGCCGGAGGTCTGCCAGACCCACACCGGCAGCACCCGCGGGGCTGCCAGTCCGCTTGCCGCTGCCTCCCCCTTCGCATCCGGCGCTTCCTCGAACCCGGCCTCTCCAGCGCCCGCGTCTGCAGGGGCTGATGCGGGGACTGATGCGGACGCCAACGAACTGCTCGAACTGTTGCGCCACACGGACTGGAACATCAGCCAGGTCGCCCGCCAACTCGGCGTCTCGCGGCCCACTATCTACCGCCGCATGCGCCGCCATGGCCTGGTGGCGCCCAATCATCAACCGCTCGCCTCATGAACCAGCTGCATCTTCATGGCCGAGTGTTAAGGGCATGAAGAGTGCATGAGGATGTCGTGCTCTGAAGCGTCAGGTGCTTACTACACACGCTGGCCCGAGCGGAAGTTCGGGCCAGCGTGTGTGTTTTTTCATTCTTTCCCCTCTTTCCCTCTTCCCCCTCTTTCCCTTCTTACCCACTCCTCGCGTCAACGTCTCTACGGCTCACATTGTGCACTTGCTGAGCCCGCCTATCCCCGCTCGATTCGCCGGCCTTCACAGCGCCCGGAATGACGCCCGCCCTCATCATGAATTTCACTCAATTTGAACATTAAAAAATCCAGTTTGTCTCATGGAACCAGGCACTAGATACTCACCTGCATCAGATCGTTGATGAAGACTTCCCATGACGCTGCACTTCACAGCTAGCACACGGAACGTGATGGCGAGCAGCGTGCCTCTCCCGGCATGGATGCGTTCTCACAGAGAGCAACCCGCTCACGAGACGCCTGAAAGATCACGGGAAGATGTCGACGACACAGTGAATTTTCTCTCTCAGGATCAGGGTGAACGCCATGAGCAACGAATTCGGTTTCAGCATCAACAGTCTGCGCTTCGACGAGAACTACGTTCCGGCGGAAAACACCCGCCTGACCACCAATTTCGCCAACCTGGCGCGTGGTGAAAGCCGTCAGCAGAACCTGCGCAGCACGCTGAACATGATCAACAACCGATTCAATGCGCTGGCCAACTGGGACAACCCCAAGGGCGATCGTTACTCCGTCGAGCTGGACATCATCTCCGTCGAGCTGAACATCGATGCAGCGCGTTCCGACAATGCTCTGCCGATCATCGAGATCCTGCAGACCACCATCGTCGACCACCAGACGAATCAGCGCATTGACGGCGTGACAGGCAACAACTTCTCGTCTTACGTGCGCGATTATGACTTCAGCGTGCGCCTGCTGGAGCACAACAAGGGCAAGGACTCCTTCAGCGTGCCAGAGCAATTCGGCGTACTGCACGGCAATCTGTTCCGGGCCTTCGTGGGTTCTGCTGCCTACAAGGAATGCTTCAAGAAGCCGCCGGTCATCTGCATCAGTGTGTCGACCACCAAGACCTACCAGCAGACCGAGAACGTGCACCCGATCCTCGGGGTGGAATATCGCCAGGATGATGATTCCCTGACCGATGCGTACTTCAACAAGATGGGCCTGAAGGTGCGCTACTTCATGCCGCCGGGCAGCGTTGCGCCGCTGGCCTTCTACCACACCGGCGATCTGCTCAACGATTACAGCAATCTGGAACTGATCAGCACCATCAGCACCATGGACACCTTCCAGAAGATCTATCGTCCCGAGGTCTACAACGCCAATTCCGTGGCCGGCAAATCCTATCAGGCGAGCCTGAAGCAGCAGGACCACTCACTGACGCGCATCGTGTACGACCGCGAAGAGCGCAGCCAGCTCGCCATCGAGCAGGGCAAGTTCGTGGAAGAAAGCTTCATCAAGCCCTACCAGAACCTGCTCGAGCAGTGGTCCGCCAACTGGTCCGCCAACCAATAAATCCCTCATCGGTCAGCTCACTGATCCGCAAACAGCGCGCTGACCGACGAACGACTTCCGCTATCTGAACCATTCCAAGGACAAGGTTATTCATCATGACGAGATTACTCCCGACCTCCACCGCTGGCAGCCTGCCGAAACCTTCCTGGCTCGCCGAACCGGAGGTCCTCTGGTCCCCCTGGAAACTCGAAGGTGAGGCACTGATCGCGGGCAAGCAGGATGCCCTGCGCGTCTCCCTGCAGGAGCAGCAACACGCCGGGATCGACATCGTCAGCGATGGCGAGCAATCGCGTCAGCACTTCGTCACCACCTTCATAGAACACCTGAATGGCGTGGATTTCGAGAAGCGCGAAACCGTCAAGATCCGTGATCGCTACGAGGCCAGCGTGCCGTCCGTGGTCGGCCCGGTCTCCCGCCAGAAGCCGGTGTTCGTCGAGGATGCCAAGTTCCTGCGCTCGCAGACCGATCAACCGATCAAGTGGGCACTGCCGGGGCCGATGACCATGGTCGACACCCTCTTCGATGGCCATTACAAGAGCCGCGAGAAGCTGGCGTGGGAATTCGCCAAGATCCTCAACGAGGAAGCCAAGGAGCTCGAAGCGGCAGGCGTCGACATCATCCAGTTCGATGAACCGGCCTTCAACGTGTTCTTCGATGAAGTGAATGAATGGGGCATCGCCACGCTGGAGCGTGCGATCGAAGGCCTCAAGTGCGAGACCGCCATCCACATCTGTTACGGCTACGGCATCAAGGCCAACACCGACTGGAAGAACACCCTGGGCTCCGAGTGGCGTCAGTATGAAGAAGCCTTCCCCAAGCTTCAGCAATCCAATATCGATATTGTCTCGCTGGAATGCCACAACTCCCACGTGCCGATGGAGCTGATCGAGCTGATCCGTGGCAAGAAGGTCATGGTTGGCGCCATCGACGTCGCCAACAACACCATCGAGACGCCGGAAGAAGTCGCCGAGACCCTGCGCAAGGCGCTGCAGTTCGTGGATGCCGACAAGCTCTACCCCTGCACCAACTGCGGCATGGCCCCGCTCTCCCGTGAAGTCGCCCGCGGCAAGCTGCAGGCACTCAGCGCCGGCGCCGCCATCGTGCGCAAGGAACTCGAAGCGCAGCGCTGATCGCTTGGCGAAACACTGAACTGGCCAAGATAAAGCGCGGGCCAATACACAGCATTGACAGATAACGCCAGGCTAGTTCCAAAGCGATTTGGCCCGCCGATAGTGCTCGAGAGTGGCAGCAGCTGCGTCTGATACCGCCGCAAACAAAAATGGCCATCGTGAAGGATTCACGACGGCCATTTTTTCATCACTCTCACTCTTGTCACTCAGCACCCAGTCCCGCGCCATCGCTGCAGCCCCTCCCCCACGGCTGATTGTTACCACCTCCCCACCATTGAAGGACCTGCCATGTCACTCTCCGATACTGAAACCAAAGCTGACACCACCATCGACCCCGCCAGTTTCCGTAAAGCCCTCGGCCACTTCGCCTCCGGCATCACTATCATTACCACCCAGGTCGACGATGAGCCGATCGGCTTTACCTGCCAGTCGTTCTACAGCGTCTCGATGAACCCGCCTCTGGTCTCCTTCAGCGTCAAGGCCAGTTCCTTCAGCTACCCGAAGATACGCCAGGCAGAGCGCTTCGCCGTCAACATTCTCTCCAGCGAGCAAAGCCATGTCTCCAACCAGTTCGCCATGCGTGGTGCGGATAAATGGCAAGGCATCGACTGGAAGCTCTCCCCTCTCGGCAACCCGGTCATCAATGACAGCCTGCACTGGCTCGACTGCGAGATTCACGCAGAGCACCCCGCAGGTGATCACCTGATCGTGATCGGGGAAGTGAAGGGGCTGAATCTGGATGTTGCGGGGTCCGCGCGGCCATTGTTGTATTTCAAGGGGAAGTATGAGGGCTTGGCTGGAGGAGGATAAGACTGGAGGATACTGGTCGGCTGAAACCTTTGGGATCAGACTAGGGGATTATGAGTTGGCTTTTAAAACAATAAGTTACTGACACAAAAGGAAAAACAACCGTAATCAAGCGAAAGGTACAGTTGTTTGGAATCAGTAACTTAGCGAAGATTGAGGATAGCACACGAAGCTGGTGTGTGTACCGGAAGTGTACTGCTGAGGTGGCGATGCATGAGCATTATGTAGCTTCAGAAGAGACGGATTGTATTGTGTAGCGCTACACGATACATTCACACAGGTAGACAGAGGCCTTTCTCTTTCGAGTATACTTGGGAGACACCATGCAAGAGCCTAAGACTATCCCTCATCCTGGAGAGCGCATCCGAGCAGAGGTCATTCCCGCAGGAATGTCTGTCACAAAAGCCGCGCAAATCATCGGCGTTGGTCGTCCCGCCTTGTCTAACTTGCTTAATGGAAAAGCATCTCTATCAACTGACATGGCAAAGCGCCTAGAAAAGTCTTTCAACTATCCAAGTAAAGATCTGCTGGAGATGCAGGCACTGTATGATGAGCAACATGCATCTTCGAAGGGTGCTCCTGCCAACACCAAAGCATTTGTACCCCCTTTCCTTTCTATTAAAGCAAACGATATTGAGCAATGGTCTTCTAACAACATTCAGGCACGAGCTAAGCTATCAGTACTTTTGCGCACGTTAACACATTCAACTAATAACGAAATCACAAGAGTTGATTTCCCAGGTAACGACGACTCAGAACGCCCTGGCTGGGATGGTATAGTCGAAGCAAAGCATGGTTCCCCCTGGATACCACAAGGTAATTCAGGCTGGGAATTTGGAACTAATAATGACGTCAAGAAGAAGGCAAACAAAGACTTTGATAAGAGCGTAAAAGCAATAGAAAACAAGGAGCGAGCCAACACGACATTTGTATTCGTTACACCAAGGCGGTGGCCTGGGAAAACCGATTGGGTTACCGAAAAGCGATCGACAGGACTCTGGAAAGACATACGTGCATATGATGCAAGCGACCTAGAGCAGTGGCTCGAGCAATCGTTGCCTGCACAAGCCTGGTTCGCTAATGAAACTAATCTTCCGACGAAGAACGTTCGCTCTCTTGACAAGTGCTGGAGTGACTGGGCGAATGTGTCTTCTCCCCCATTAGCAGAAGCGCTGTTTAAATCAGCAATAGACTCGGCCAAGCGTACCATGCTATCGCGCCTCTCCAAACCTGTCGATAGTCCAACCATTATTTCAGCAGACTCAACCGAAGAAGCCCTTGCTTTTCTAGCTCAACTTCTTAGTGAGCATGGCGGCGAAGAACTAGCTTCTTACCGCGATCAGGTTCTGGTCTTCGACAAGACAGGAACCCTACCGCGTTTAGCGGAGGGAGCCCAAACTTTTATCCCTGTCGCTTATAGTCGTGAAGTAGAGCGCGAACTTGCTCCATTTGCCACATCCATGCATTCGATAGTCATTTATCCACGCAATGCCACGAACGCCGATCCTCATATCGTACTCGAACCAGCGAGTTATGATACGTTCAACCAAGCTTTAGAGGAAATGGGAAAGGGTCGCGATGAAGTCACTAAACTTGCCAACGAATCAGGCCGTTCACTTACTGTCCTTCGCCGCCGACTCGCGAATGTTCCTGCGGTAAGAACCCCGGAATGGTCAGAAGATCATGTAACTGCAACAAGACTTGTACCGTTTCTGCTAGTCGGTGCATGGAACAGTACTAACGAGGCTGATCAGCTGGCCCTTGAGCTTTTATCTGAAAGCCATTCTTACCCAGAGCTTGAAAAAGAGCTTCAAGACCTAGCTCAACTTAACGACACTCCAGTTTGGTCGATTGGAATCTATCGCGGTGTAATATCTAAGATTGACCTCCTGTATGCCATTGCAAATATTATAACGCCTGAAGATCTTAACCGATACTTTGATATAGCACGACTTGTACTCGGTGAAGATGATCCAGCTTTGGACCTCGCCGAAGATCAGCGCTGGGCGGCTTCTCTTCACAATAAGACACGCGAGTTCTCTGGCGCATTCCGTGAAGGCATTTCGGAAACCTTAGTTCTTCTATCTGTTCATGGCAAACACCTTTTTAAGAACCGCCTTGGCATCGACACTGAGGTAGAATCATTGAAGGTAGTACGCGATCTTCTTCCAGCACCATTGACAACACGGATACTTGAAGCGAATGATCGCGACCTCCCAACTTATGCAGAAGCAGCACCTCACGAGTTCTTGTCCACTCTTGAACGAGACCTTAGGACCGACAACCCGGCCGTCTTTGGACTATTACGCCCCGTGAGTCCTGGCCCATTCAGTCACCCCAGCCGAACCGGCTTACTGTGGGCACTTGAAGGTCTCTCATGGAACCCTGTGACATTGCCTCGGGCTGCTCGTATTCTTGCTCGCCTTGCTCAAGTCGAAATAAACGACAATTGGACAAACAAGCCGATAAATTCTCTGGAATCAATTTTCCGAGCTTGGATGCCGCAAACATCGGCGAGTCATGAGACTCGTATTAGCCTCATGCACAACTTGGCTATGAGTTTTCCTGATATTGCTTGGAAACTCTGCATAGCTCAATTCGAAAATCATTCTCAGATAGGTAACTACAGCCATAAACCAAAGTGGCGTTCAGACGGCTATGGCTTTGGAGAACCTTTCCAGACAAGACAGCCAATTATCGCATTCGTGCGCGAAATGATAGATATGGCACTAACATGGGAAGAGTATTCACTATCAATGCTCTGTGAGCTTGTCGAAAGACTACACATCCTATCAAATTCCGATCAGGATCGTATCTGGTCATTGATTAAGACTTGGGCTAGAGATCAGGCCAGTGATGCTGAAAAAGCTACCTTGCGAGAAAAAATTCGCATGTCAACACTTTCTCGACGTGCAGCTTTGCGCGCTAAAAAAAGATCGAATTCGGTGAATCTTGCGATTGCAGCTAAAAATATTTACGCAGAGCTTGAACCGAGCGATCTTCTTAGTAGACATGCTTGGCTTTTTTGTGAAACCTGGGTTGAGGAGTCCGCCGACGAAATCGAAGAAATTGAGACAGTCGATTTCGATAAACGCGAAGAACGCATTCATAAACTCAGGGTAGAGGCTTTACGTGAGATTTACCATGACCGAGGCATTACTGGCCTCCTAGACATAGCTCGCCAAGGCAAAGCCTCATGGATAATAGGTAGACTTGCAGCAACCTCTATACTCTCTTTAGATAATCTTTGCACTCTAATACAACTAGCTACAAAACCAATATTAACGAACCAAGAAGACAACCACACTCATAAAAGTCTTATTGCAGGCGCACTATGCACTTTCAATGACAACAATAAGCGAGAACAGGTTATCACAGAGGCATCATCAAAATTTTCCGATGATGACACAGTAAAGTTACTTATGCTTGCACCGTTTGGCAAAGGCACTTGGAATCTAGTCGACAAACTAGACACAGCTGCTCAAGACAAGTATTGGGATGAAGTAGCACCAGACTGGATTCATAATCCCGAAGAAGATAACCGAGAAAGCGTTGACCGGCTAATGAAGGCCAGACGGCCTCGCGCTGCTTTTTCATGCATACGGCTTCACCCTGAAAAGATAAGTGAAGAAACACTTTTTCAGGTACTTACTGAGGTAGCGAAAGGCGGTAATGACAAGCCAGGTCAATACATGCTTGAGCACTATTCTGTTGAAAAAACATTTGAGCATCTCAATGCAAGCTCAAAATTAACCTTGGAGAAGAAGACAGAATTAGAGTTCTCTTACCTGGAAATATTATCACGCCCTTGGGGCAGCCACGGCGGAAATAGCATACCCAATCTTGAACGGTATGTCGAAGCTCACCCCGAGTTTTTTGTTCAAGCAATCGTGTGGACGTACAAGCGCAGCGACGGAGCAACTGACCCTATTGACCTTCAAGTTCCTCAAGACAATATCAGCAACTTAGCTGAACGAGGCTATAAGTTGTTAGAGGCTCTCGAACGCATCCCTGGACACGACGACCTTGGTGAATTGCAAACAGAGCGTCTTGAGAAATGGATTTCGACTGTGCGCAAGTCTTGCATGGAATTAAGTCGCGCTGATATAGCCGATGTTTGCATAGGTAAACTTCTGTCAAGCGCATCTGTTGGCGAAGATGGTGTATGGCCATGCAAGGTAGTTCGGCATGTGATGGAGAACATTCAGTCCGAGCCTATGATGCGAGGCGCACATACCGGTGTTTATAACTCACGCGGAGTTACTACTCGAATGCCAGGAGAGGGTGGAAGTCAAGAACGGGATATCGCTGCAAAATACCGTAAGTGGGGAGAAGCTATCCTGACAACCCATCCATTTGTAGCCACAAACCTTTTACTAGAGCTAGCAGACACTTACGAACGCGAAGCGATGCATCATGACAACGATGCCAACGTTCGACGACGCCTAACATAGGATAGTATGCCGGGTCCCGGTTATTGATTTCTCCGGGACCCGACAGAAGCCTCAGGGTGTGAAAATACCAAGAGCCATTACACCACCACTATTAAATTCAGAACTGCCTTGCTCGTTTTCCTCAACAAGATCATGCCATATTTGACGCGCCAAACGAATCAGGTTATCAAATACCCACCAAATCTTTAATAGCATCTTTTAAAAGCTCTCTTTCCTGAGGGGAAGCATTCCTCAACTTTTCAACCAGCTCAGAAATCGGGGACTCTTTTTCCTTGGCAGCCTTGGTTTTTTCTATAACTGACTTTAACCTAAAAAGCTTACATTTTTTTATTGTATCACACCCTTTGCTATTTAAACCTTCATAGATAGCTACCCCATGTATTTTTATACATTCAAAATAATTATCAAAATGAGCATGGACAATTTTCAAGTTTCTTCCGCTGCGAGGGTAATTCACTATAGCCTTATGCAAAACATCTTTCTTGCCTTTATACGTATTGCATGGCGGACAAGAAAGTGCCAAGTTCCTTTCATTGAAGGTAAACTTCGGGTATACTGATTTTGGGATAATATGATCTATATCGACTTGCTTTATATCATACCCAAGCTCCATCTTGCAGTAACAACATTTATTACTCTGCTTCTCCCTCAAGTCTTGTATTATATTTGCTTTTAATGCATCGAAAACACCTTTACCCCAATCTTCATGACTCCTGAAATGGAGTTCAACAACCCTCTTCTCATCTTTGGAAAAAAGATAGGGAGTGTTTATCCTGTTGCACACTTTAATCACCCCCTAAAGAAGACAATGTTATAAGAGCATCTTTTAAAGGATCCACATCTTTCATATAAGGAATATAACCTTTAAGCCTTCTCACAATGTTAAAAAAAAGCTCATTATCAGTCTTTCCAGAAGCAACCATCTCAAGAGCTTTTGAAAGCTCAACTGAAAGATAATAGTTCCTGGTTGAAGGCATCCCGAATATATTTAAAAGAACATCTTCTGCTGAAAGGCCGTTAGTCTCCGCATCCACATAATCAACATCTACAACTCGCCCATTTCCTTCCTTGAAGTGTATCACGCTAGATCTCTCCAAGGGGAGATCAGACACAATGAAGTGGGAATGAGTTGCTATCACCACGTGGCATCCTTTTTTACTTTTCAGGATCTTGTCTAACAGCTCTACATATCGGTATTGCCATCGTGGATGAAGACTAATTTCTGGCTCATCGATAACCAAAAGAGATCCATCCTCGACACTTGGTATTAATGCAATAAGAGAGGATAGAATACTAGCTTCACCCGAACTGGCATCTGAAAAATCGAACTCACTTCCATTCTTCTTGTATAAACTAACCTCCGGACCTCTGACCAAATCAAATCGCCGAAGCTCTTCTAGCAATGTATAGAGCCTTTTCTCTTCATCTCCTAGCTTACTTTTCTCTCTCTCCACATTCTTAAGAGAAAAATTAATCATGAGAGAATAAAACTTACTCCAACTTTCTTTTTCCGAATTAGAAAGTATATTTATATACGTGTCTGAAATCTCTTGCAAATATTCTGCTGAATACACCTCCAAAGCCTTAGAAATACTTCGCCCTCGAAAGCTTTCTCTTCTAGAAGCATAATCACTTAACCCCTTGACAAATCTATCCACAGTGGGCTCTGACAAAATCCCTTTTAACTCTCCTGGCCAGACCAATCTATAAGAAAGCTTAACAACTGGCTCATAATCTAAATAACTAAAAATATGCCTATAACTTTCATTATACTCAATATTACCAATGTTCCCGATCAATGCCGTTATGGCTCTATCCATAAGAGCTCTTGTAGACGCGCCTATAACGCTCCTTGGACCAAGATATTCATAAATATTATCTTTTTTTGAGACTTCAAACCCTTTCCTGCGAAAGCCGTCCAAAGGAAACTTGTCAGATATTGCACTTGAAACAGCTATAATCTTTGATGGCTTCTCTAAAACCTCTTCACGCTCTTCGGCATTAAGACTGCGATCAGTCCTTTTTTTTCCATCTCTCTTCCCCGCCTTTTTCTCAAACTTATAAATATCGCCATTCTTCCAGTAACTTAATGAGTACTCACCCTTCCCAACCCCCCTTCTCCTTTTTTTATCAAAACCTCTAAAAACGCTAACAAGGCTTGATACAAACCTACTTTTTCCTGTTCCATTATTTCCTATTATAACAGTGTAATAGTTATCCTCTAACCGACGATCACCCTTCGAAAGAAACACTTCTGGGGTGGCTAGGCCATCAGCCTCCACTGAAAAACTCTTAACCCCGGCTTATTCATAAGGCCGACCTGAAAACGAAGATGGCGAGTGGTTTTCTCTTGTAGAATCAGGATGTTCCTGCCAGAACACGATTCAAGAGGACCACTCGCCATGGGTGAAACCCTAACGACCTGGACGCTCTCATGCAACGGCTCTGTCCGTGTCGAGCTGAGCGGCCACCGCACCACCAGCGACAGCGGCGCATTGTTGCTGCGCGAAGCCCTCGACAGCAGTGGCGTGATCGAGGCGCTCGAAGATAACCTGGTC
>NZ_JAKUMF010000016.1:0-23499 GCF_029991385.1 Cobetia sp. BMC6 | reverse complement strand
GAGCTGGGCCGCTTCCAAGCGAAATTCCGGGCTAAACGTTCTCTTCTTCGTCATCATCTGCACCTGATTGTCTCTGTGAGCCATCATACACTCAAAGTCAGGTGGCCAGATTCACTGTGCCACTACAGGTATAGACCTTTACCAGAAACAATTCGCCGTCTGATAAAGGCGTAGCCGAGGTGAGTCCCTTCATGCTCCCGGCAGTCCGAAGATGCGAGATGGGGAATACCCTGCGGCGTGGATGTCGCAAAAAGACCGGAGCGGGACGAGTGATTCAGGCGCGATGAAGCAGTGCAAGCATTTCTTCTCGTCCCGACACCTTGTCACTGGAGCTTGTGAGTCCTCAATAGAGATGGACTGTCTGGAAACGGGCACGCGACGCCCCTTGTGCATCCATCAGCGTCAGTGTCTTGCCTTCTATCTGCCAGCCCGACACGTCATTGAGTGTCGCGAGGAAATCGCGTTCGAGCGTTGCTACTTCACCGGGACATGCCATTCGCGTGATGGCCAGGCGGCCGAAGCCGAGTTCTTGCGCATCATGGTGATATTCCCCCATCAGGCGATTGCAGCCGGTGGAGCCGGCTACTCGCGAGTCTTGTGTATGTAAGACGATATGGGCTTCACGCTTGCCTTCCACCACGGGTGTTGGCTGGTTGTCGAGTGTCACCAGCTTCCAATAGGTGTTCTCCAGTGGCTCGTCGACACCTTGATAATCCTCAGAGGATTGAGCGCCTGCGCAGCCGCCCAGGGTGAGTGCTGCGCTCATCACGGCGGCCCATGTCATCACTTGCGCTTGTTTCATGCGGGTGTCTCCCTCACTAATAGGGTGTCTACGGCGATTCGGGGCTGGGCTCCGGTAGCGCTGCAAGCCCTCGCAGATAGCGTCATCGCCAGTGTGGTCAGCTGATGCTCGGTCATCGCCAGCGTGGTCATCTGAAGCGTTGTAGGCTGAGTCAGGAAGACCCGTTACGCATTCTGAAACAATCGCCAAGGAGTTGTCATGCCAGCCACCCGCACGCCCTCGTCCGCCAGGGAGCGGATACATCTGTGGTGGGATCTGTTCATCATCGTGCTCGTGATCGCCAATCTGGCATTGCTGCTGTTCGATAGCCTCTTCCTGATTCCCCCGCTGAACACGGCCTTCGAGGCCGTGACACCCGGGTTGCATGCGGCCTATGAGAAGAACATCCACGCCAATTTCCTCTCCATCGATCTGGCGTTCGTCGCCGTCTTCCTGCTGGATGTGCTGGCGGGATGGGCAGTGGCCATCGCGGAGCGGCGATACCACCGCTGGTTCTTCTACCCCTTCGTGCACTGGTATGACGTGCTGGGGTGTATCCCGCTGAGCGGCTTCCGCCTGTTGCGTGTGTTGCGTGTGATCTCGCTGTTGTTCCGCCTGCAACGTCTCGGCTTGATCGATGTTCGCCGCTGGTACCTCTACGGGGTGGCGGCCAAGTATCTCGATATTCTGCTGGAGGAGCTGACGGACCGTATCTCCCTGCGCATGCTCGATAACGTCCAGCAGCAGTTGCGCGACAGCGATGACCTCTCATCTTCGGTGATCGAGCGTGTCGTGGAGCCTCGCAAGCAGGCCTTGATCCGTGAAATTACCCAGCGCCTCGAGACCATGGCGGGGGATGTCTATACCCAGAATCGCGACGATACCCTGCGCTATGTGCGGGGCCTGGTCAGTCGCACCCTCGCCGAGAGTCCGGAGCTTCAGCGTGTCTCGCGCCTGCCCATGGGCACCCAGCTTACGAAAGGGCTGGAAAGCTCGCTGTCGGATCTGGCCTGCCATCTCGTCGATGAAGCGCTGGTCGGCCTGCGTTCCAAGGAGTTCTCGGCGCTGGTGGGGCACCTGGCAGAGAGTGGTTTCGATGCTTGGTCGCGCACTGACCCGAGGACGGAGCAGATCACCGAGCAGGTGCTGATCGACATGCTGGATCTGCTCAAGGAGCGGATCGCCGTGAAGAGTTGGCAGAAGAAATACGAGTGACGTGATGCACCAGCGTCATCCTGATAGGTAACTCGCGGCGTTCGGGATGAGATGGGGCGAGGTTTGGCGCACGGGAATGTGTTTGCGAGAATGCTGATACATTCATCCCACGCCGAGAGTCTGTGAGCCGCGAGTGTCGTCGCGCAGCGATAGCGCGGCCTGATGACACATCAGCGTCTCGCCAGCGTGGGAGCCGCGACAGGAGGTCAGTGTCATGGCGAATCCAACACGCACTGAGGTAGCCGAGTCAGCACCGGGCGTTCCGTTCGACCCGGCACAGGTGGCTGTCATCCAGCAATTCGGCGGCAGCATCACACCGCTGGAGCCGATAGGCGCCGAGGTGAGGGGAATCGATCTGTCCGCTCAGGACGCGCCGCCCGCGCCAGTGCTTGAGGCGCTGGAGCAGATCATGGCCGAGCGCGGCTTCTTGGTCTTCAAGCGCGATACGCCCCTGGAGGCCGATGACTTTCTGCGCGCCAGTTGCTGGTGGGGCGGCAAGGAGCTGCACAGTACCCATGGGATGCATCCGGCCACGCCCGATGGCAACCGGCACATCTTCCGGCTGTCGAACGATCGCCGTCACGGCATTCCCGGCGTCGGGCCGCAGTGGCATAACGACGGCAGCTTCAATACCGATACGTTCTCGCACTCCGGCTACCACATCATCCGCCCGGCCGAGAACGGCGGCGGTACCTGCTTTGCTCATCAGGGCGCGGCCCATGACGCCTTGTCTGCCGAGCGTCAGGCTTTCTGGCGCCGTCTTGCTTCGGTGAATTCCTCCTCTGGGGCCGTACATCCTGTGGTACACGAACACCCCATCACCGGTCGCAAGTGCATCTGGCTTCATCTGGGCATGACCGGTGCAGTGATCGAGAAGCTACCCGATCAGGACGCCTTCCGGCTGCTGACCGCAGAAGATCTGACGCAGCTCTGCCGTGAGTACAACGCCATCCTGAATGCCGGCTTCACCGAGGGTTACGCCCTCGACTTCGAGTATCAGGAAAATGACTGCGTGTTCATCGATAACCTGGCGGTGGCTCATCGGGCCGCGCCCGGCGCGCACTTGCCGGCACAGGAGCAAGGCCTGCGGATCATGCATCGCAGTACCGTGCGTGGCACTCAGGATCTGGCACCTGGCTTCGGCCTGCCGCTGCAGGTGGATATCCATGGCCCCAGCCCGCTGGAGAATGGTGTATGGCAGGGCGGCGGTATCGGCTTTCGCTGGGAGGAGAACATCCCGATGCAGAACTGAGGCTGGCGCGCTCAGACAAGACACTTGCAGCGAGACGGGCGTTAAGGCGAAGTGAAGGCCAAGGCAGATCAGGGGTAGATCAGGGGCAGACCTAGTACCAGAGGAAAGACCATAGCCCGTGAAGAGTTGGCATCAGCCGCACGAGTGATAGGGTGGGGACATTATCCCGGCCAAGCATTGATGGGGCAGGGGAGGCGTGTCAGCCGTGCTGGCCGCCCGAGCCTTTCCGATCACGTTTCAGGGAGAGAACCAGACTCGCAAAGGAAGCCATCATGTCATCTGCCCATGACACCGTCATCGAAAGACCCGATAGCCTGCATGCCAAGGAGTGGCTACGCGCGTACCAGCGGGTACGCGCCGCCACCGAAGCGATCTGTGCGCCGCTGCACAAGGAAGACTACATGGTGCAGAGCATGGCAGATGTCAGCCCGCCCAAGTGGCACATCGCCCATGTCACCTGGTTCTTCGAAGCCTTCATCCTGAAGCCGTTTCAGCCGGGCTATCAGACGCTCGATCCCGCCTACGATCATCTCTTTAACTCCTACTACGAGACCCATGGTGTGCCGTTCCCGCGCGCCGAGCGTGGCTCGATATCGCGCCCGACCGTCGATGACGTCTATCGCTATCGCGCGCACGTCGATCGCGCCATGCAAGCCTTGCTCGAGAATCCGCCCCAGGAACATCTGCCGGAAATTCTGCGCCGTCTGGAGCTGGGCCTACCGCATGAGCAGCAGCATCAGGAGCTGCTGTTGATGGACATCAAGCACATCCTGGCGCAGAACCCGCTGTGTCCGGCCTATCGGGATGACCTGGCGCCTGGCTTGGCACCAGCCCCTGCGCAGGAGGTGCCGCCGCTGGGATGGCTGGACTATCCAGCCGGGATTCGCGAGATCGGTCATGACGCATCCAGAGGCGGCTTCGCCTACGACAACGAGATGGGCCGTCACCGTCAGTTCGTCGAAGCGTTCCAGATGGCCGACCGTCCGGTGACCAACGGCGAGTTTCTCGCCTTTATGCAGGACGGCGGATACGCCACCCCCGAGCACTGGCTGGCGGATGGCTGGGCGACGGTCAAGGCGGAAGGCTGGCCGGCGCCGCTTTATTGGGTCGAGCGCGACGGCGTCTGGCATCACTACACGCTAGGTGGCCTGGTGCCGGTGGATCTGAATGCGCCGGTCTGCCATGTCAGCTTCTTCGAGGCCGATGCCTACGCCCAGTGGGCGGGCGCGCGCCTGCCCACCGAGGCCGAGTGGGAGACAGTCGGTCAGGATGTCCCTCTCTCTGGTAACTTCGTCGATCAGGATTATCTACAGCCAGTCGCGGCCGCGAGCTCCGAAGGCATGCCGAGTCAGATGTTCGGCGATGTCTGGGAGTGGACGGGCAGTGCCTATCGCCCGTATCCGGGCTTTCGCAAACTGCCGGGCAGCCTGGGGGAGTACAACGGCAAGTTCATGTCCGGTCAGATGGTGCTCCGTGGGGGTTGCTGCGCCACGTCTGCCGATCATATCCGCGCGACCTATCGCAACTTCTTCCCGCCCGAGGCGCGCTGGGCGTTCTCCGGCTTTCGGCTCGCCAGGGACGGTGGGGTCTGAGGGTCTGACTCTTTCAGAACGCGCCTCAAGGCACTTTCATCTGCCGCTTTCATCTGCCGCTTTCACCCGCCAACCCGTAAAGGAGTCTTCATGGCCGACCACCTCGAACCGCGTATCACGCTGCACCCGCTATCCTCGCGGGTGCGAATCCTGGTCGGTGAGACGGTGATCGCTGACACTGGCAACGCGCTGGAATTGCGCGAGAAGGGCTATCCGCCGAGGCTCTACTTGCCGCGCGCCGATGTGGCGATGGCGGAGCTCTCGGTTTCTCACACCGTCACTCATTGTCCGTTCAAGGGCGACAGTACCTATTACTCGCTGCCGGATCTTCCTGATATCGCCTGGAGTTACGATCACCCCATCGAGGAGGTGCAGGCGATCGCCGGGCGGCTGGCGTTCGATACCGACAAGGTCATGTTGGAGGTGGAGTGATTCAGACGAACGGCTCGTCGCCAACCTGATTCTCTCGTCGATGCACAACGCTCCGTCGTGCTCTGCTTCAGAGATAAACCGATAGAGAACAGTAGCTTGGCGTTCGCCAGATGGTTAGAATCCTGCAGTTTGCTGCACCGCGCTCCTCCATCGGGCGCGGTGCAGCATTACCTTTCCCTTATCAAGGCTCAGTACTCCGGTTGGACGAATCACCTCGCTTGATTCCTTTCCGTACAGGCTGCACCAGGAGTCATGACAGTGGTTGTCCCTTCGAACATCGCGCCGGTGATGAGTGTACTGCTATGCCTCGTGCTGGCCTCCTGCGTCAGTCGTTATCTCAAGTCTCCCCGCATGAAAGGTCGCATTGGCGAGTGGCGAGTGCGCTGGATGGCGCGTCGACTCGGCAAGCAGGGCTATCGGGCCTTGCACAATGTCACCCTCAAGACCGAGAGCGGCACCACCCAGATCGATCATGTGCTGCTGTCGCGTTTCGGCTGCTTCGTGTTGGAAACCAAGAACATGAAAGGCTGGATCTTCGGCAGTGAGCACGAGGCGAACTGGACCCAGCAGTTTCCTCGACAGTCGTTCAGCTTCCAGAACCCGCTACGTCAGAACTACAAGCATCTCAAGGCACTGGAGACGACGCTTGGCGTGACTCCCGAGCATCTGCATTCGGTGATCGTCTTCGTCGGCAACGCCAGGCTCAAGGGTGAGATGCCAGCCAACGTGACGCGCGGTACTGACTTCGTTTCCTTCGTACAGTCGTTCAAGGCCCCCATCTTCAGCGAGGCGCAGGTCGAGGCCATGCATGAGGCGCTGCTGACGGGGCGGCTGGCGCCGACTCGGGCGACGCAGCGTGCTCATGTGCAGCATCTCAAGCAGCGCAATGATCCACAGGCGAGACGTGAATGCCCGAAATGCGGTAGCCGTATGGTGCTGCGTACTGCCAAAGCAGGTGTACGTGAGGGCCAGCAGTTCTGGGGATGCTCGGCCTATCCGGAGTGTCGCGCGACACAGGCGGTGTGATGACTGCCTTCACGGCCCCGAACGAGGCAACATCCAAACTTGAATTTCGCTGACAGGCACTACCATCGCTCGGCACGGCGGCACTGCTTTTGAATGTGTTGACGTTGCTGCTGCAACCTCGTCCAGCCTTTGCCTTCGAGACCGGCTTGCTGTAGCTGCTCCTTGAGTATGACTGAGTCGGATAAATCAGCGAGCGTGGTAACCATCTGTTGAATTTGGCGCTTCACAAACGGATAACTGAATCGGCACTCATCCGAAAAGGCCTGCCAATCGCGCGGTAGCAACTGCATCGAATTGAACTCCCCGCCGAGGGAGAAGGCCATGTCTGAATCGTAACCGAGCACTATGGTGCCAACGAGGTCATAGGCTGGGGCGATCTGCCAACGACCTCGGGAGTCCTGTAACAAGGACACGTTCTTGGCATGGCCGTCACTGTTGCCAACCAGCACATTGAATATTTGCCAGCGAAGCAGCTGCTGAATGGATGCCGCTGAGGGTCGGCAGGCTTCGCGGACTGTTTGCACGATTTCTCCGAAACGTGGCCCACCGTAAGCCTGGTATTTCTGATTCCGCGACACGCCCATGGCCTGACACAGATCCTCCTGATGCAAACGCTCGATGTGTCCGCTTTCAATACCCAAGCGGTCGTAGCGTTCGACCATCAAGTAAGGATGTCGGCCGGCATAGACCATCGTGGTCCTCGGGCAGGCTAACCCCCCCAAGCGTGCCAGATTGTTCAGATACAGCTCATTCAGAATGACTCGCTCACGCCCTTCGACGGCGAATTTCAAAATATGGGTAGAGGGTTCGATTCCGATAGGTAAGTAGAGTGTATCGTTCCACAGTCGCACAGGAATCTTGTCCTGCGCGCCGGCCAGCGAGAGACGAGGGCGTTTGGCCAGAGCTCCTTCGTTCATCAAGGCATACCGCTCGCGAGCACCTGCCCATTGCGCAAGTCGATCGAGCGGCAACTCGCGGTAGTTGTCATCGAGGGGTGACGGTAGGGTTCTTGACGGCGGCATGTGATCGCTCGGAAGGATCGTCAGCGCACCAGCACAATCGCCGCCTATGGTCGCCAGTAGCGAGAAGTCGTCGTCTGGTATACCCAGGCGCTTGATCAGCGCCGCCCGGGCTTGCTCTTCAGGCAGCAAATTTGCGAACCAGTGATGCGCCAGAAGGTCTTGGGGCTGCCAAGCCTTTTGGCTTAGTGGCAAGCTGTACGAAATGGCATGCCCATTCTGTCGCCAGGTTTCGTTGTATTCGAAGCCCATCAGTCGGCCATCCGTGCCGCGCCACAACGTCCCTACATGCTGCGTGTCGCGCCATACGTTCAACGAATCCGGCAATATCATGATTCGAATCCCTCCGGAGGAACAGCGGACAGCTCGATGCCTAGCGTATCAAGTACGATCAATATGCGACCCAACCCGCAGCTGTCACGGCCGTTTTCCAACTCACTCAGAAAGCGAATGCTCAACCCGCAAAGACCTGCGAGGGTTTCAAGATTTAGCCCTTGCTGCTTGCGAGCGCGGCGAATCAACTTGCCAAGCGTTGCGGCATCATGAATGGGAACTGCTTGCGATAGGGGCATGCTAAGACCTTTCACGATAAGAAAGCGGGTTGTTGTAAACAATTTAGTATACTTAAAAATTTCCCTATAGGGATAATTGGGTGGATATACTGGAGTAGTCCTGAATTTTTCCCTATAGGGAAAATAGTTGGTGTGCGGGTTGCAAGTGCTGCAATTTTTCCCTTTCAGGACAATTTGGGGCGATCAGTCTGTCAAAGTGTCAAGGAGATCATCGCACCACGCATGAACTGCTAATGCTCCATCCGTGTGTACAGGCTCGGACAGCCTACTGTACCTCCTGACTCATCCTGGTTGCCGAGCGTGAGATGGCGCAGGTGGACTCTGAGTGCAACACCGCAAGTGATGGAGGGTGATACATCGGGGTTGGGCTATCTCTAGCCCGTCGACCACCTGCGCTTCGGCTTCGAAAGGCGACAGCCAGTATGCGAGTATGCGATCTTCGCCTTCAGCGTCGCTTCATCAGCTCCAGAAGTACCTCACCATGTATCTCACCCAGCACATGCGTGTAGTGATGTGTCAGTGTTTGAGAGTTGCGGTGCCCGATCAACTTGGCGAGTAACTCGAGACGGTGACCTCGTGCCTTGGCATCTCTTTCCAGTACGTCGTAGACCGCTCGGCGGCAGTTCGCCAGTGCTGCAGGAGTGAAGGACCAATGTCCTCGGCAGGTGGAGGAAAGGCGATCCAGAAGCTGAGGGTAGTCGTCGCTGTAGAGGCGCAGTACGAGCCACGAGATTGCATTGTGCCTCAAGAGATGAAAGTCGAAGTGGATGTCCTCCAGCTCCAATCCGGGTGTGAGAGCACCGCGGAGAGACTGCCGGGCCCATGCCATGAGCGGGGTCAGCAAGCTCTCTCTTGAATAGCCCAGCGGAGAGCTTTCTGGCCCCAGCAAGGCAATGTTCTTCAAACGCTGCTGGCCAGCAAAGGACTCTCGGCGTCTATCAATCCACTCTCTCACCAGCGTCATCAACTCTGGGGATATCAGAAGATGAAGAGGAACGCTGCGCCGAGCATTTGCAGTCTTGCCAGCATGGATTTCTACGTAACAGTAGGTGGGGCCGTCATCTCCTGGCTGATTGATGATGACGTCATGCAGTGTCAATGCCATGACTTCTCCAGCTCGCAGGCCCCCGTAGTAGCCAAGGAGGAAGGCGATCAGCCAGCTGCGCCGTAATCCACTCCGTCTTCTGGAGAGCGCCCGGGTCAGGTGTTCTGCCTCGTGTGGCATGATCAGATGTGTACGCAATGTACTGATGAAACGACCTCCCTCACCCTGTACGGGAGGAATACCCGTTAATCGATCGTTGCCTTGGCAAAAGCTGATGAACTGATTGAACGTCTGGAAGAAGTTGTGGCACGTCGAAGTGTCCCAGCCTTTCTGAGTGGGTAGCTGTTCGCTGATTGCCTCCATCAGTTCTCCATCCCAGAGAGCCAACCATGGGATATCGGGCAACATCATCATGGAGGTGGGCGTCAGACGACTCAGGTAAGTCCTGAGCGTGCTGGCTTTATTGCCTTGAGTGCTCGATTGATAAGACAGCCATAGCAGTATCCAGAGTGGGTAGCTGTCTTCGCCCAGCATGTGTATCAGCTTCTTCGCGTAGCGAGACGTAACGGTGTCATGCCGCTGGATCGCAGATCCCCCTCTGGGGTTTATCAGACCTTCATGCTCCAGTTCGGTGATATACGCATATAGTTGGTTGCCTGCTTTCACATACCAGTCTGTTGATAGTTGATCCTGCCGGTATCGGGGAGAGGTAGATGGTGACGATTCGTTGCTCCTGTCGCCTCCTCCCATAAGGAGTTCAGGGGTGTGAAGATCGGTCTCGATGTCTTCCGGTTCAGAGACATCCATGGTTCCAGAAGCGCTCGACGTACCGGAGGTAGGGAGGGGGGCCGCCGATAAAAGGAGGCTTTCGTCATGCTGCCAAGGAGAACGCCAGCTACACACTGGTAGGGGGTAGCGCCGAAGCAGCTGTGACCAGAGGGGCGCAGGGCCTAACAATGTCGTGCACCGGAAGGCATGACGAAGCAATGATCGGACATTCTTCAGCGAAGCGGAGGAACCAGTCCTGCGTGGTGCCTGGCTATCTAGCAGCTGTGACAGACCGGTGACCAAGAGCTGATCCAGATGGGCAGCTCGCGCTTCCAATGGACTGTTTAGGTCCAGCGTAGCATCCGAGGAGAACCACCATACATCGGCTTGCTGGGAGGAGGTGGCTGGTAATGGGACAGGGGACTGACGGCAAGCCCTGAGTAGCCTCCTGAGATGATTCGGGATTTTTAGCCGGTAATGGGCTGGATGTGTTCGAGATAACCCTGGCAGGCAGCCGATGAACCAATGGTGGGGACCGCGCTTGGTGTTCAGGCGTGGCAGATGCTCTGAGCTCAAGTTCAGCAAAGTATGGCGAATCACTTCTTCCTCCATCCCCAGCAGGGTACCCATGCTCAAGGCCAGGAAGAGAAGAGACTGCTCTGGCGTACATTGGTTGGCGGGAATGCGCTGCAGGGCGCGTACTGAATCCAGCACCCGTCGCTGAACCTTGATATCTCGTGATGAGGTAGCCGCGGATGAGGGTCTGACCGGGCGTTTGATACTGGTCGGAATCGTAGCCTCGAAGTCAGGCTCTCGGTTGAGATGAGTCAGTACAAGCGCGACTTCCTTGGTGACCTTTCGGGAGCTGAAGTCAAGTTCAGTTTCCTTGGCAAGCTGGATGGCGTTGCGAATCAAGGCTTGTACATCTCGCTGGTTCAAGCGTGTGGCATTGTGTCGAGCGCGAGACGGCTTGGTGGAAGGCGCACTTTGCGCTCTAGCCTGTACTCTGGTTACCTTTTTCTTATGCCGTTGCCAAGCGTAGCGCGCGACATTCTTGCGGAAATGTCTGAGCACTTCAGAGGAGGAGAAAAGGCGATGATCTGGATCATTCCAGCGACGGAATACCCTACCCAGTGTTTTCGAAAGTTCGATCGGAGACAGCTTCGGAGTTGTAAGCTCTTGGTGCGTGGACTGGGCAGGTACATCGGTTTTCTTCCGAAGATCAATGGTGGTAATAGCACTCATCCTCTATCTCCTTGAATGGTTGGCCCGGCGTGCTGAATGGGCCATGGGAGGTCGTCTCTGTGAAGCAGACCCGGCGTCAAGCCGCATAGCCTGGCGATATCGGTTAGTGCGCTTCGTATCGCCGATTGAATCAGGCTCCGATCACTGGACGGGGATTGGAGTGAGTGCCCCTGGATGGTGTGCCCAGCGAGCGCACTAAATTCAGCGTGAGAAAGTCGCGATTGGAGCGCGGTGAGCATGCTGTGGCGCGTGATATTGGAAGGCTGGTGGCCCCACTGGCTCAATTCAGTTGCCAAAGGCGAAGGCATGAATGTTGGAAGATCCTTGAGCCACTGTCGCCAGTCAGCATGCTGCATGCGTTGCTGCGTCAACATCATTGTCGAGGCATTGAACTTCCATTGAACGGGGTAGGCGACTTGTTCATGCCTAAGAAAGTCTGCTTTGCCACCGTGGCGTTTCCACCATCGTTGCCATTCCTCCCGCCACTCATGCTGAAGCCGGAGCAATGCGCCAAGGGCAGGGACAAGTGGAATTTGGCGGCTTTCCTGTGCCCGAGCCGAATCCTTGTCGCGTAGCCAGAGCGTATTTTCCAGCTGCTCACATTGGGTTTTGGATCCAATTGGGCGAGCCAAGGTGCAGAGCTGCCATGCAAGTAAGGTCAGCGCTCCCAGTATCTGACCTTGCCGGGCAATGGCTTCGCCGACTGCCCGTAAGTCGCTAGTACGATTCCCTTGTGAGGTAATCAATGAGGTAACCAGCATGGCGTGGTTCTTGGTAAGTTGCGTCAGCAAATGAAGCGGACGTTTGAAATAGCTCGGCTCCTGGGCTTTTGTGGATCCCACGGTGTGATCTTCGCGAGGTGTACGACAGTCTTCTTCTAATAAGGGAAATAGGCCAAGCGCAGCTTGAGCCGAGAGAAAAGCCTTCTGAATCTTGTGCAGAGGTATCGTTCGATACGTTGCCGGGGCAGAGAGCGAAAGCGGGAGCTCGCCTCGCAACCAGGTCGCGATCACTTCATCTTCACAGGCAGGTATCACCCAATGATGATGACTGGCGGACACGCGTCTCAACGTCAGAGTACTTCCGGGACGGTTATCCCCCCAGCGCTTGAGTTTTTTCTCGATCAGTGATTTCAGTGCTTTGAAGGGCTGGGCGCCGGGGAGCCATGCCTTTTCGGCCATGAGTGACTGATTGAGAGCGTTGGGCAAGGGCAACGTGATGATGGTTTCGTTAGGTGCCTTGTTGACAGAGTAATGGAGTAGCCCCTCCTCCGGTGACCAGCTGGGAACTTGATCCAGTGTCTGGCAGATGATCCACTCACGATTGCTATCGCTATTGAGGGGCAGCTTGGGGGATCGGGAGATTACCGTCGTCTGCAGCAAGCGCTCAGGTGCTATTCCACTGCAAAGTAGAATGCTAAGAAATGCCAAGGCTTGTCGGTTTGCAATAGCACTCTCAGATTCTATGAGAAATTCCTCATCTTTCGGTGGTTGGAAGATACGTAAAGCTGCTAGAACCTCTTCTTGTGGGCGTAGGCTGATGTCTGCAGATGTCTTGAGACTGCGGGCCTGTTGCAAGAGCTGTACGCTCTCAAGGTGAAGCGCCTGATCGCCTTGTGAAAGCAGCGTGTTATGGAATAGCTCTTTCACTGGGTCGAGGGGTGAGATACTGCTTTGGTTCAGATCATTAGATGATGATTCATTCTGATGTTCATTGTCATCCGTGAGCTCTTCATCATCCTCTATTAAGGCATGGTCAAGTGCTTGGATTGACCTGTCAAGGGAGCGATAGTCGGTATATTCAGCATGAATTTTGTAAGATTTGTCACTGGCCCAAAGTGGCGAATCACGAAGAATGGTATCGACATGTTGACGTCTTTTTTGATTTTCATTGCGAGCTCTATGCTGTTTTCTTATTGGGCTACGAGTGAGCTGGCTCGACTGATAAATTTCGTCAAGCAAAGCGCGTGTCGCTTTCTTATTGCGCAGATGGTTGGGATGCTCCGATGGCCGATCAGTTGCTGCATCATAGGCATGAAGAAACTGTTCGAGCAGCTCCAAATCAGCATCGGAAAAATGCTCGGGAGGAGGAACTAACTGCTCTCCCAGGGTAGGGGAAATGGGTCTGGGGAAACTGTTGTGAATATCATCCAGGTTGCCCCAGTCAAGTAGCCGCTTAAGCGTCTTTCTAAGCTCAAGTATCTGGGTGTAATATTTGATGGCAGAGCCACGTCTCACAGTACGACGAGGCTGACAAAAAATCAGTCTAAGCAGCTTTCGGATACTGCTTACTCGAGGATCAGTGAGCGATGTAAATCGGTAGTTCACCGTGTAATGAAGGCAGTGAGACATTCTATGATTTCGATGTGACTCATCTTCCATAAAAAATTGGCTTTCTAGAAACTCTTCTACTTGGGGCACAAGGTCTGGCACCGAGTAATCGGCGGCAAAGAGGCGAGCACTGAGGCGATATTCTGAGGCAATCAAGGGTGGGAGGCTCCTCTTGAGCCACTCCGGTATAAGGGGCCAGCGGGACCCGATCGCATTGAGGTCGTAATTAGCCAATATTTGGTCAGGTAGTTGGTGTTCACTCACGTGAAAGCCTCCTGTTTATCAGTCAATCAAAGCTCATAAAGCCAATCAATTTGCGAATCTGAGTCGTTTTCCCTCTTATTGTTCGAGTACTTGTTTTTTTCTTTTATATTGCTTTGCTTGTTGGTATCTGATTCCTGCTTCCTATTATCTTTTCTTTTGCTATGGGTGTTCTTCTTACTTGTTTTAGCGACAGTGGCGCCGTTTGCTATATTTCTATCTTTAGATGCATTACTTTGACTTTTATTAGCGCTATCCATTATTGTGTTCATAAACTTTCTAATCGAGTCAGTGGAATAGCGATGCTTGAACATTGATGAGATTTGCTTGTGTGTTATTGGCAAGTTTTGTTGAGTGACTACATTGCTCCATGCGTATTGTAATCTTTCATCACTAATGAAGTTTCTGAGTATATTGTTCCATAACTTCTTCTCGTTAATATTGATATCGCCAGTGGTATGTAGGTTGTGGATATTGATCCATTCCCAGCCAAGCTCGAGCAGAGGCTGTAGCACCTGGTAATAGAATCTCACCACTTGGATTTCATCTTCATTGAGTCTGCCGATATCGATCTCGATGCAAAATACACTTTGTGAGACGGGCACTTTCTGTGTGGATACGATGGCTTTGATGACATGAAAATTCACGAACTCCTCGGAAGTGTGAGTCGACTGAACGTTGCTGCGGAAGCGGACAGGCGCTAGGGGCAGGCTCTCTGTCGCGACCGTTGGTCGAAAAGCATGCTCCTCGTTCATAAGCTCGGCGGTGTCCACCTCGAGTACTCGCTGATAGATGACAAGCGTCTTGTCAGCGCTGATTTTCACTAGTGACGGTGTATAGGTAGCATCTGGCATATCGATGACTCCAACGATAGGCAAAGGGGGGCCGAGACGTATGAGAGAATCATTCGTCGAGTTCATGTCCAGCAAACGCGAGTAACTTTGAGTAGTGATGATCAGTCGAGTAATACACCCGACCTGTAGAACGATATCTCTGGGAGTGCCGCCTCCTGATATATCCAAGCTGAATCAGTGTGTACTAATAGCATAACTCAAGTGGCAAGAATCTAAGGTATCTTTTAACCGTCAAAATCGACCGTTTCGAGAGCATTAGGTTCTGTACGAAAAGTCGGCTCGTAGACAGCGGCGTATGCAAGCTACGCATACCATCGCATAAAAGCTACGGGCCAACTTCTCATATCGCGTCGCAATACGACGGAACTCTTTCAGCCAACTGAAAGAGCGCTCCACGATATTTCGCTGACGGTACATGGGTTTATCGAAACCCCGTAGGAGACCTGGCCGGGGTTTCCGTTTCATCTTTCGTTGAGCGATGATCGGCTTGATTCGAACGCGGTCGCAGTAACGGCGCAACTCATCACTGTCATAGCCCTTGTCTGCCACGATGTAGCGGCAACGCTTTCGTGGCCGGCCACGACTCCCCGGTAGATGAACCTTTTCCAGAGTGGGCATGAAGTACCGCGTATCCGATTCTTGCCCCGCCGACAGCGTGAAGTCGATGGGCCAACCAAAGCGATCACAGATCAAATGGATTTTGGTCGTGATGCCGCCACGACTCCGGCCCAACGCATGGTCTAAGGGTTCTTCAGATCCCCCTTTTTGCCTCCACCAGCGGAGGCGCGTGTTGCACGAACGGCGGTTGAGTCGATCATCCAGGTCTCGAGATCCATCAGGCCATCTTCACGAAGCCGAAGTTGAAGCCGCGACAAGACCGCCTCAAAGGTACCGTCATCACGCCATTGTCGGAACCTGGCGTAGACAGTACTCCAAGGGCCATAACGTTCGGGAAGGTCGCGCCACTTGGCGCCAGAGCAGAGGGCCCAAAAGATGCCGTTCAGCATCTGTCTGTCGTCTTTCCGGGGCCTGCCCATCGATTGAGCCGGTGAGACAATGTCTTCGATCAACTGCCATTGGCTATCAGAGATTTCGTAGCGTCCTGTCATACCGCACCTATGCTGGGTGTGCATGGGTCACATTAGCAAAAATGACTTTTCGTACAAAACCTAGGGATTCTTGGCGTCAAACTTGGTAGGTATTTTTTATTACGAGCCCTCGAGCGATTGCTTTTGTCAATTCATCGATTATTGAACGGTAATGCATTGCTCATGTTTATCAAAAGTCGTTGGCGCTGTTTTCGAAAGGGTCTGCGACCCGAATGTACTCCGTCAAGGTGCTGAGATGCCTGTGACCTGTCACGCGTTGTATCTGCTCCAGGCTCTTCCCCCGCAGATGAGCTTCAGTGATCAGGCCAGCACGCATGCTATGTGTGCTGAATCCGCGTGAAGCCAGGTTTGACCGCTCAAGCCCCCTGATCAACGCATTCTGAAAAGCAGTTCGAGAGAGTTTCGAGCCTCCTGGCCTGCCGCCCAGCGAGACGCTGCGAAATACCGCACCTCTCTGGATATGGGCGGCTTCCAGCCAGCGATACAGGAGATTGACGGGGCAGTAGGGGAGCGAGGTATCAGCATGGTGAATAGCTTTGACTTCATGACGTCCTTCTTGATTGGTCTTGCTGCGGGAGAGCCTGACCAACACGCCTCGTGTATCCCATGTGAGGTGCTCGACACGAAGGTTGAGGACTTCGCTGTAACGAAATGCTCCATAGAACGTCAGGCAGAACATGGCGGCGTCGCGCAGATCTCGCAACTCGCTCAAATCCAGGCTATTCAGCAGCTGATGCAGATCGTCTCGCATCAAGGCTGGTGCACGTTTCACCGGCACTTCATTGAGGCGTGCACAGCCGCGCATGACCCCCTTGATCATTTGCTCATTGCCCAGGGTGGGGCAATTCATGACAAGGTGCCAACGCCGTAACGAGCACAGCTGTCGCTTGAGCGTATTCGGTTTATAACCGTCCTCGAAACACCGGGTGAGGTAGTTGGCAATCTCCGGGTCGGTGCTGGGGAGGGTGCCGCCACGTCTGAGAAACATCCGTATGTCGCTTTGGAAGGCTCGGATGGTACTCGGTGCAAGGCTTGCCATGATCAGCTTTCGTGCCGAGACCGTCAGGCAAAGTCCCGGCAGAGAGTCCTGGTTTCCCTGATAGGGGATCACTTGCATTGCCTGAGGTCTTCGTCTTTGAGGCGGGTGGATGCCTGTCGGTGGTCTGGACACCATGAGGGATCTCCATCGATGTCGAAAAGTTGGAGTGGGGGCCGATATGCGCTGTGAGGTGGCCATCGAATTTCACGCTATCACCCTTCGTAAATCAGCCAACCCGAAATGCATGCCCTAGAAGGCATGGAGAGTTGAGAGTCACGCATATGCAGGATTATTTGAGTAATTCCACTGGTAAATGTGCGATTTGTGGATGTTATGCTTAGGATTAGGCTATAAAAAAGTGAAATCATCTGGTGGTTGGGCGGGCGTGGCTGCCGAGCCGCCTCCTGTAATCAGATCGATACCAGGCGCGCCAAGAAGGCGTTGGAGAACGCCACATCATTTGCCAGATCAAGAGTGATCTCTCGTACTCCCTCTGAGAAGCTCACACACTCACTCATGGGGGCCTGAGCATTTGGCGCGCCACGCATGTCAATCGACGGGAGTTTTCCACTCGTGCCAGGGTCGTTGGAGGCTATCGAATCAGTGGCTGGATAGACGATTGGGGCGGAGTCTGTCGGGGAGGAGAAGGGATCCAGTTGGATCGCAGCATGCTCGTCGGGCAAGTCGTCAAACAGTCGGTAGGCGTAGTGTCGTAACGTGCTTTCGTTGAGCGCATAGAAATAGCACGCATCATCCTGTGCATGTCGACGCCGTATGATTCGGCCTAGCACCTGACGAAAATACTGTTCGGTCCTGACGTGGCTGAGGTAGCAACAGACCTGCAAGCGGGGAATGTCGATCCCTTCACTGACCATGTTGACGGAGATAATCCACGAGGTATGGCCGTAGCGAAAGGCCTCAAGTCGTGCGTGCGCCCCTTCCGTCTGGCTGGTTACCAGGCACACCGTCTGTCCCATCTGTTTCAGACAATCAGCGATGTCTTCCGCATGAGAAATGTTGGATGCCACCACCAATCCTGCGGCGGTCGGGTCTTTCTCCTGAAGCTGTCGCAAGCGTTGGCAGCTGACGTCCAACAAATGTTGCTGAGGCCCCGGGTGACGCAGCAAGGCGGCGTAATGCACCCCAGGATGACGTAACAAGGCTGGGATGCTTTGGTAATACAGTGTCTCACGCTGCGCCTGCTGTTCTGCCACCAGACGTATGTCGTCATTATCTATCAGGTATATCTGGGGAGTACGGCAGACATCATCCTGGATGGCATCACGCAGGGTATAAGTGAAGTCTGGGATCAGCTCCAGGCGGTCACTGTTAGCCGATGGCAGTGTTGGTACCGCTGGCTCGGAGGTCGAGGCGACTTCATAACTTGGCGCCATATAACGCAGCATGGGAAGACAGCTGCCATCAGTGCGCCAAGGAGTGCCTGACAAGGCGAGCGTAAAGCGAACATCGCGCTCCAATGCCAAGAGCGCCAACCCCCACTGATTGGCGCCGGCGGCTGCCGAGCTGGTGTAGGTGCTTTTTGCGGCGCATGCTGTCGCGCCGGCGGCATGGTGGCTTTCGTCCCAGACCAGCAGGACACGTCCTTGGCGACAGAGTTGCTTGAGTTCCTCCAGGCGGAAGCTGAGCGCTTGATAGGTCAGCGCGATACCGACATCTCCCAGTCTGCCCTGCATGGGGCGCCCCAGAATTTGCGAAAACGTTTCACGCGCACGCTCCACCACGGCGGAGGTGGGGCCCAGATAGATGACGTGATCAATGCTCCCGTTGAGAATCAGCTCCTCAGTCAGGACGGCCGCCATCAGCATCTTGCCCGCACCCGGGGTGGCCTGGCACAGGAAATGGGGCTGCTGATCCGAAAGGCGTTGAAGCGCTGTCTCAATACAACGCGCTTGCCAAGCTCTGAGTGTCGGGCTTGTCAGAGAGGGCAGTAATCGATTGATCTGACGCGGCGTCATGAGGCACCTCCAGCATGGCGTTTTGCACAGAGCGCCAGCACGGCGGCCAGTTGTCCCTGGAGTTCGCAGGCGCGCTGAATCGCATCCTCCTGGAGTGGAGCAATGTCGGGTTTCGCCTCTGGATAGTCCTTTGCCAATTGATAGAGGTGCTCGGCTTCCGCCTTCGCGGCCCGCATAGATTTTTTCAAGGCTCGACGTTGTTCCTGCAGTGCTTTATCGAGCGGTAGATGCGATGTGCTGTCGGTTTTCGACGTAGCAAGATCCTGTCGATTGCTCGACAGTGGGATGTCCGGTGAGCGCTCCGAAGTGCTATCGATGAGTTGATAGACGCGGCGACGTTTACCGATGGTATCGGACTGGACAGCGTGACCATCAATCACCAAGCGATCTATCAGGTCACCGACACGCTGCAGGACAATAATGGGCTTATAGCCTGCCAACTCTGGATGTTTCATCAGCTCGTTACGGCAGCTGACTTTGGTGAAATGGGTCGGCTTATCCTTCAGTGATTTCAACCACTGCTGGAAGTGCTGTTTGATCAGCTGTCCCCGCCGATAAGCTGCCGCAGTCGAGGAATCTTGGAAAGTTGAAGAGTTCGAGGTGTGAGGGGGAGGAGAGCGATGCTGATTCTCTGAGGTGGTGGTAGGTGACGAGTCGTGTGACGCCGAAGTCTCAGGCATTTTGGAAGACTCGGCTATTGCCTTGCCCGTAACAGAGGGCATATGAGGAGTAGATGAGGGTGTTGGTGTGGTGCGGGAAGAATTCGAGGTCATGACAGCACCTCGCTGCAGTCGTCAGCGATACGTGCACGACAGTCATGGGAAGGGGGATCGGGGTAGCCGCCATAGGGGGTGGGCAGATCGGGGCTACGCGGAGATGCCGTAGTCTGAATGACCATGGTTGAAGCTCCTTTTGCTATTGGAGCCGCTCCCGCTGTCGCCAAACAGTGATGGGGGCGGCCGTACGCGGGTTGGCGAACCGGCGCAAAAGGAAACCGGCAGACCCGGAGGTCTCCCACGCACGACCGCCATAACGCATGGCAGGCACAAAAAAAGCGCCAACCATGGTCTGGGCGCTTGTGCGCCTTTTGCTATTCGAGTCGCCAAACCCGATCGGGGATTTTGCCCCGATGCTCAAAATTTAGCAGATGGTCGATGGGAGGTAAATATCACTTGTTCGATTCGTCACTGATAATCGGTCTGACATCCCGACGAGAATGGAAGATCATCGGTTACCGAGAAGATCTCTGAAGTGCCCAGTGCACTTGAACCCCTTCACGCTTCCAACATGGGGTTGGCGCGATAACGTGACAGCGTCACCGACGGCCGCTCGCCAAACAGATGACGATAATCCTGCGCGAATTTTCCCAGGTGATAGAACCCCCAGTCATTGGCAATCTGGCTCACCGTACTGGTGCTGTCCGGGTCACATAGCCGACGTCGTACATGGTTGAGGCGGTTCAGGCGAATGAAGTGCATCGGGCTGATACCGAGAATGCTGACGAAGCTGTTGTGATGCGTGCGCTGGCTGACATGGGCGATGTCACACAGGGTGTCGATGCTGATGGGGGCAGAAGCACTGCCATTCACGTAGTCACGTATCTTCGCGACGACTTGACGCCGGTGGTGATAGCTAGGGTAGCGCTCAGGGAGAGGGGTCTTTTCGTGCAGGATGGTGTTGATTGCCAGAGATAGAATGTCCTGGTGGACCTGCACCTCGAACGCCGCACTTTGACGCTTGAGCAGGCATTCCATCAGGAAGGTGGCGGCCTGCCGAGTCTTGGATGATACCTCCAGACGCATCACCTGTTGTGGGTCTGCCTCCAGCAATGCCAGTGCCGACTCTCCCGCGACGTTCACCAGCCAGTCCCGCCGGATCACCAGACTATAGATCGCGAAGTCATCAGGCGTGGTCAGTTCAAAGTCATGGTCTCCCGGCTGACACATGATGTCCTGCGTTTGCAGAGAGTAGCCATTGATACGGCAAGGCACCCGAGCTGCCGGGATGCCCAGCCACAGCGAATCCGGCCAGACATGACATTGCTGCCCGAGCGCATGACTGGTGTATTCCTTGAATACCTGCATGTGAGGCAGGTGAAGCTCATCGATACGGCCATAGAATCTCCCCTCGCCGTATTGATCATATTCCTGTGACCAATCGGTCAGGTTGCCGGCCTGTTCATTGACGTCCCATGCCTCCCGCGTGCACTTGCCTGGTGCGAGTGAATCTTTCCTGTACTTCCTTGTGGCATCGCCTGCGCCTGCTAGTGACACATATTGTGGCATATCGCGTGTAACTCATTGGTTTCCATGGTTAAGCAAGGTTTGCCAGATGCTGATAACGCTCTCCCTTGCTGTGTCGTTAGTCTGGACATGCAACTTTCGCGCACATCTTCAAAGAGGGAGCGGGGTTTCGGAATATCGATTCGCACACCCATGCCTGTTTCTTCCGCGAAGTGGCACCGAGACCACAAGGACAAGAATCGCCGAGGAGGGCATGGCTTCGACCACGAGGCCGCCCTTCATGTGACATCGCGAGGCAGTGAGTATTTCGCAGCGTCCCGGCCTTTCTGATGTCAGCGAGGTAGTGAGATGTATACGGACACTCTTACAAATCAAATAAAAATCGAGTTGGCACGCTGTCTGGAGAAATGGGGCCTATCGAAACAGGCTCAGGTCTCGCTCCTGACCCTGTCGGAGAACGCGACCTTCATCGCTGAGGAGAGTGCGACAGGTCGCAAGATCATCATTCGTGTCCATCGGCCGGACTACCACTGCCGAGAAGAGATCGAGTCTGAATTGGCCTGGATACGCGCTATTCGGGTGACCACCGAGGTCAACACGCCAGCCCCTTTGCCGACTAAGACGGGGAGCCCTGTGCTGAGCATTTCCGTGGGCGAGCTGACATTACTGGTGGTGGCCTTTGAGCATGCAGCGGGGGCTGAGCCAGATATCGGTGACGGCTTGCCGGAATGGTTCGAGCGTCTCGGGGCTGTCACTGCGACCTTGCATGCGCACAGTCGTCGTTGGCAGTTGCCAGAAGGGTTCGTGCGCAAGCATTGGAATCTCGAGACGATGATCTCTGCGCAAGGGCTATGGGGGGATTGGCGTAATGCCCCCAGCATGACGATGAACGAGGCTCACACCATCAGTGAGGCCATCCCCTACATCAAGTCAGAGATCGCGTTATACGGCACGGCACCCCATCGCTATGGCCTGGTGCATGCCGACCTGAGGCTGACCAACCTGTTGGTGTCGGGAGAGGGCATGTCGATCATCGACTTCGATGATTGTGGCTTCTGCTGGTATGCCTATGACTTCGCTGCCGCCATCAGCTTTCATGAGACAGACCCCTGTGTTCCGCAATTGCGGGACGCCTGGCTCAAGGGCTATCGCTCGGTTGCTGAATTCTCGGCAGCGGATGAGGCGATGCTCGACACCTTCATTCTGATTCGCCGCATCTTGCTATGTGCCTGGTTGGCAACCCATCAGGAGAGCCAGGAAGGCCAGGCGTTGGGCAGTGACTTCAGCCGCGATACCGCGGTGATGGCACAGCGCTATATGACACAACGTGGCCATCCGGTACGCGATGGCTACCTACCTGATGATCTGCAACGACACCACAATGTGAGGATGGCGTGATGGAAAAGGTACGCGGGATTCTGGATCAGAACGCCTTCAGCATGGCGCACATCGACAAGGCAGATGCGCGAATCGGCGCACTGGTACGCAAGCGGCTGGAAACGGTAGGGCCTACATCCATGCTCTTCTATGAGGAGCCGCTGCATATCGTCCGGGGGGAGCGGGTCTGGTTGTTCGATGATCAAGGCAAGCGCTACCTGGATGTTTACAACAATGTCCCGTCGATCGGCCACTGTCATCCTCGCGTGGTCCAGGCGGTCGCCGAGCAGATGGGGACCCTTAACGTGCACAACCGCTACCTGCACGAAGGCATTCATCGCTATGCAGAGCGCGTATTGGACACGCTGCCGACAGCGCTCAATCGGCTGGTCATGATGTGTACCGGGAGTGAAAGCAACGACATGGCGCTGCGGCTGGCGCGTGGCTGGACGGGCCGGCAGGGGATCATCGTCACCGAGGCGGCCTATCACGGCAACACGGCGGCCGTGACCGAGGTGTCACCGTCTTCCTACAAGCAGGGCAGGCCACCGGATCATGTCCATATCCTGCCGATTTCCGAGATGTCCCAGCAATCGGACCCCGCCGCCTGGCTCACTGAGCAGGTACGGCATGGTATTGAGCAGCTGGATGCTCGGGGCTACGGATGTGCGGCCTTGCTGGTGGACTCGATCTTTTCCAGCGATGGCATCTACGCGGACCCCGTCGGTTTTCTAAAGCCCGCGGTCGAGATGCTGCAGGCACAGGGAGGGCTATTCATCGCTGATGAGGTTCAGCCCGGCTTCGGGCGGACCGGTGATGGCATGTGGGGCTTTGCACGTCATGGTGTCAAGCCGGATGTGGTCACCATGGGCAAGCCGATGGGCAATGGTTTCCCGATGTCAGGGCTGGCGGCGCGCGAGGAGTTGCTGGCGAAGCTCAATACCGATGTCGGCTACTTTAATACCTTCGGAGGCTCGCCTGTCGCGGTGGCGGCCGGAACAGCAGTGCTCGATGTCATCGCTGAAGAAAGCCTGATGGAGAATGCGAAGCGTCAGGGCGCCTATCTCATGCGCCACCTGCGCGATATTCAGTCACGCTTCGAGGAAGTGAGTGATGTCCGAGGCGCTGGCTTGTTTCTCGGCGTAGACCTGTGTGATCCGGCGCGTGACGGAGCGCCGGACGCCCAGCGCACCACGGCGTTGATCAACGACCTCAAGCGCAATGGCGTGTTGATCGCCTTATCTGCCAGCGTAGTTGTCACCTAAACGGATTGAGAGGTGATCAACGTGCGTTATTCCACAGAGCGTAAGGAAGCCATCCTCAAGAAGATGGCGCCGCCTATGAGCATGACCATCCCGGAATT
>NZ_JAKUMF010000015.1:0-32419 GCF_029991385.1 Cobetia sp. BMC6 | reverse complement strand
TGGTGCATAAGAGACGGTGTCAGCATCGGATCATCCATGAGCGAAAGCTGCTAAATGACCACATGAGGTCCTTTTGGTAAAGCGCTACGAGGCCCGTCGTAGAGCGGTTTTTCATGCATTTTCCCTGCTTGGTGATGTTCCACTGGAACAGAGCTTCCCTGCTGTTCGCCATCTCATCCCCTGCGCGTAGCGTAATTATGCGTAACAGCCTAGCGTTTAAAGGATATAAGGAGAAGTCTACTTAAGACGGTACGTCGCAGGGCTATTGGGCATTAGCTCCGAAGACTACCCAGAGCCTACTCCAAGAGCTCAAGTGACTGACGGTGCTTGTCAGCCCCCATCTTATGGATGTTAGCGAGCTTCCAGCGCACGGCGGGCAGTCGATCGACGCCCGACAGCGGAAGTAGCGCCCAGTCAGGCGCCCCTTGCTTGAAGGACATCAGGAAGCGAACGTCCTCATCGATCATTAGCTGCCCCAGCCGCGACAGCAGCTCATCGCGGACGCTCTCCAGCTCCTGCAAAGGAAGGTTAACTCTGGCCATCCCGACAAACTCCTGTCGGTAGACGTCATCCAGTGGTTTCAGTCGCGGATTGATCACTTCGTTCAAGGGCCTGGGATGCCCCAGCAAATAGACCAGGAAGCCTTCGAATACGCTGCGATCCAGGCCGCCTTGGTTCAGCAGCAGCTTCACATCGAAAAGGTCCCGGGGGTGCTGGCGATCCAGCGCGGCGCAGATCTTGCCGCCATACAGGTCCGGCAGTGACACCACCTGCACCGCAGCAAAGCCGTACTCGTCCTCCACGGCTTCAACGACATCGCGCTCCTGGGGTGGGTGCAGGGTGCCACGCAGTACCGGCGATACCTCGACCTTCACCTGACTACGCCCTCGGCGTACCAGAATCCTCAGCTCGTCTCGGCGATTATCCTGAAGCTCGGCCCGTACGCCTGGCAGTCGAGCGCTGAAGGTCCCTGCCAGTCGCTGCAGCGCCTCGCGACAGCGTTGCAGGGCCTCGTCACGGGGCTCCAGCGGCAAGTAGGCCAGGTCGATGTCGACTGAAAGGCGGGGTAATGGCTGCACGAAGAGGTTGATGGCCGTACCGCCCTTGAGGGCGAAGCACGGCTCGTCATTGAGGAAAGGCAGCAGCGAGACCAACAGCCTGACCTGTTCGTGGTAGCGAGCTTCAATCGGCATGCAGGAACGCCTCCGGCACCGTCACGTGGTATTCCCTGTCCAGCTTGCCGCCCTGGCAGAGCTGTCGCTTGCCTTTGCCGAGATCCAGTCGACTAGGTTCCAGGCGACCGTACCAGGCATGCCCGGCGTGGCGAGCCAGCACCAGGAAGACCCGCTTGGTTCTCACCGAACGGCACCCCTCTAGCAATACCTGCAGCCGGCGCGGACGCAGCGTATTGAGCCCGCCAAAGGTATCCACCAGCTCACTGCTGAACAGCAGCTCATTCGGCGTCACGGCGATCCACTCTAGGACCGCTCGCTCAGGGGTCGATACCTGTAAGCTGAAGACCCTGCCATCCGGCGCGTAGTCCGTGAAGCTGCCCGGAAGCTGCACCGGTAGGCCCTTTTCGGAGTGGAGCACCATCCGCCCTGCCCACTCGGCATCATTCAACCAACGGGGCAGCCGTGCGGCCTCCTTGCCATACAGATGTGTTGTGCTCTCCCCCATCGGCAGATAGTGGGCAAAGCCATGCAGTGCCAGGGCCGTCCGGCCACCCGCCCAAAGAGGTGGCAAGCCCGTGTCGTCCCTCGCCTGCAGGGCAAAGACAGCGCTCTCCCAGGTAAGAAGCTCCCCCGCTTTGCAGTAAGCGCCGTGCCCCACGCGTTGTAGCCAGCCGCTGCCAACCAGCTTACGCGCCTGATCCGAGGTGACGCCGTGTGACGCCAGCCAAGCAGTCGTCACGACGGCACCATGCGGGATCTTCTGTAGCAACTGGTTTATTTTCACGTACAAAAGCGACCTTAAATTCCGTTTTCAAAAGAAATAATAAACTATTCCGATCCACCTTCAAGATCAGAATCGCCCTACAAGGCCGCTTTTAGCATAGAATTTAAACCATCGAATGGGCGATACCCGGCCCTGCGCAGACACGTCTGCCCGACCTCTTGAATAGGTTATCGAGGCAGCACTTCTTGCGCGTGCCGATCAGCTGGTTTTTGCAGACCCCACTAGGCCGAGCTGTGCAAGACAGAATGCATCATCGGCAATAGCCTTCGTCCGCTACACCAGCAGATTGAGACACAGCAAAATGAGCGCCCTCTGGTATTCGTTGCACTCAGGTCAACAAACACGACGCTCTCTGGCCTCCCTTCGTGCTCCCGCCTTGTTCTAGCGTAGTCAAGCAGTTCCTAAACTAGAACAAGGACAATCAATGTTTACCGACAGCCAGTTAGAGACAGCCAGATCGCTCAGGCACCACTTCCATCAGCATCCCGAGCTGAAGTTCGAGGAGACGCAGACTGCAAAGGTGGTCGCCGAGAGACTGCGCGAGCTGGGTTACCAGGTCACCGAGGGTATTGCGGAGACAGGTGTCTTGGCGGAACTGGATACTGGTCGCCCGGGGCCCGTGATCGCCTTTCGTGCGGACATGGATGCGCTGCCGATTGATGAGGCCAACACCTTTTCGCACTGCTCCACCATGCGTGGACTGATGCATGCCTGCGGGCATGATGGGCATACCGCCACACTCCTTTTGGCGGCTGAAGCCATCATGGAGCAGCGCAGTACCCTGTCAGGGCATCTGAAGCTGATCTTCCAGCCAGCAGAGGAAGGTGGTAACGGCGCGGCACGGATGATCGAACAAGGTGTGCTGGAGAATCCGAAAGTCTCCGCGATATTCGGTTACCACAACCGTCCGAACTTCCCGGCTGGCCAGGTATTCGTAAAACCTGGCCCTGCCATGGGGGGTAACGACACCTTCCGGGTCACTGTCGAAGGGCAAACCGGGCATGCCGCCATGCCGCACCTGGCAGTGGATGCGATCTACGTGGGTACCTCGATCATTCAGCAACTTCAGGGACTGGTCGCGCGTCACAAATCGCCGCTGGAAGCAGGCGTCATTACGATTGCCGCCTTCCATGCCGGTGATGCGGCCAACATCATCCCCGGCGAAGCCGAGATCCTGATCAATATCCGCAGTGACCGTACTTCCTCGCGTGATGCACTGGCCGGTCAACTTGAGCAAGTCATTTCTGGCGTATGCAGCGCGCATGGCGCCAGCTACCGAATGGCGCATGAGCTTGAGATCCCCCCTCTCCTCAATGACGCCGTATGGTCTGACAAGGTCCTCGAGATCGCTCGTCACCATCAAGTCAGTGATGACATCAAGAAGCTGGATTACATGCCGACGATGGGCGCTGAGGACTTCGCCTTCTACCTCAGGGAAATCCCCGGATGCTTCTTCTTCGTCGGCAACGGCGACAGTGCCTACCTGCACAACGAGCATTACGACTTCAATGACGACATCCTGCCGGTCGCGGGCGGTGTCTTCCTGTCGTTGGCCAAAGACTTGCTGGCACGCGATTGAACAAGTCGGTCAGATCAACATAACAAGGACAACAACAATGCAAGCCGTTCTCGCATCCATCGAACGTACAGGGAACAAGCTCCCTCACCCCTTCATTCTATTCACGATTCTGGCAGGGTTGATCATAGTCGCCTCGGCGGTGCTGGATCTACTCGGCGTGTCTGCCGTCAATCCGCAAAGCGATGCCGTGGTACATGTACGTAGTCTTATATCCCCCGAGGGACTGGAATTCATGTTGACCAGCGTGGTCAGCAACTTCATCAACTTCCCACCCCTGGGACTCATTCTGGTCGTCATGTTCGGGATTGGCCTGGCTGACAAGGTAGGCTTGTTATCGACCCTCATGCAGGTCAGCGTCGCGAAAGCGCCTCCGGTCCTGTTGACGTTCTGCGTCTTCATGGCGGGTATCTGCGGCAGTATCGCCTCGGATGCCAACTATCTGATCCTGATACCGCTGGCGGCGATGGTTTACCACTCCGTAGGCCGTCACCCCATCGCCGGCGCCGCGGCGGCTTACGCAGCTGCCGGCGCCGGCTACGATGCCAGCCTGTTCGTGACCGTGGGGGACGCACTGTTCTCCGGTATCACCACGGATGCGGCCAGGCTTGTGGACCCCAATGCCTATGTCTCACCGGTCGACAACTACTACTTCGTCGCCTGCTCGGTATTTGTATTGGCTATCGTCGGTACCCTCGTCATCGACAAGGTGGTGGAACCGCGCCTACAACGCGTCTTGCCCATGGGCAAGGACTTCACGGCACAAGGTGAAAAGCCTGAGTTGAAGCCTGAAGAATGGACCGGCATCAAGCGCGTCGGCTTGGCCACACTGGCCTATGTGGCACTTGTCTTGATCGCGGTGCTACCTGAGGCTTCACCACTGCGCAATGCCGATGGCGGCTTGATCCCCTCTCCGTTCCTCAAGTCCCTCGTACCGCTAATGTTCCTGTACTTCGTACTGATTGGCCTGGTTTATGGCGCGACTGTCGGCCAGATCACCAGCAGTCGCGATGTGCCAAAGAAGATGGCGGAATCTGCCAGCGAGCTGGCCCCGACACTGGTATTGTTCTTCGCGATCTCGCAGTTCATCGCCTACTTCAAGTGGTCCGAGCTGGGGCAGTTCATCGCCATTGAAGGCTCCGATATCCTGCAGAGCACAGGCTTTACCGGTCTCCCGCTGGTCGGTGCCTTCATCGTGATGACGGCAGTGCTCAACATCTTCATGACGAGCGGCTCCGCGCAATGGGCACTGATGGCACCGGTCTTCGTGCCCATGCTGATGATGATCGATTTCGATCCCGCCTTCGTGCAGGCGATGTTCCGTATCGGTGATTCGAGTACCAACATCATCTCGCCGATGAGCCCCTACTTCTCGGTGGCATTGGTCTACATGCAGCGCTATCAACCGGAAATGGGCCTCGGCACTCTGGTGGCTACCATGCTGCCGCTGGCGCTTGGCTTCCTGATCGCCTGGTCGGCCTTCCTGATGCTATGGCTGTCGCTGGGCTGGGCCATCGGGCCGGGGGTCTACATGATGGCGAGCTGAGTCAATGCATCCCCATCATCACCTTCCATAGATAGTCGGCAGCCGGCGTCAGCCGTCTGCCGACTCTGCGCACAAGATTGCCCTGAGTGGCCTCTGCCAAAGGATGCTCGATGGGGATGGCAGACAGGAGGCCCGCCGAGACCTCTTCATGTGCAGCGGCTGCCGTCATGAAGGCGACACCAACGCCAGCACATGCCATCCGACGCGAGATGGAATGCAGATTGCAGCGGTAGGAAGGTGTCGCGACCTGGCCTGCCGTACGGAAGATGTCATTGACCAGACGCTGCGACCCCGAAACCTCCGGCAGGAAGATCAACTTATGACGTGCCAACTCCGCTACGGAGACGCTCTCATGATTTACCAAGGGGTGATCCCTCGCCACAAGAGCACATAGAGGCCCGCGGGCAAAGGAATGCACGACCAGACGTGGGTCTACCACCGGGCCGTAAGTCACCGCGATATCTACCTCATCATGCAAGACCATCTCATGAGGTTCGCGCGGCACATAGATGCCGGTGCGCATATCAATCATCACATCCGGATAACGCTTTGCGACGGTACTCAGCACCGACTTGATGAAGCTATCCACGAAACCATCACCGACAGAGACAGTGACCTGCCCCGTCTGCAGGTTCTTCCAGCGTGACAGCGTATCGCGAAGCTCGGAATTGAGTTGTCGCTGTGCGAGATAACTCTCCAACACCAGCCTCCCCGCCTCCGTTGGCAATACGTGCCGGCCATTTCTCTCGAGCAACGCCACGCCCAGCTCATTCTCCAGACTCCGGATCTGACGCGTCACGACAGAAGGATTCACATCCAGATGCTCCGCTGCCGCCCGAACCCCACCACAACTGCTGACCTCTTGCAGGTAAAGAGCACGCTTGTCCAAGCTATCCATATACCACTACGCCTCTGAGACTTCATCGTCATGTTTGATGACTTGCCCGGGACCGAGAGCCACCTTGTCTTGCAAACTATCCTCGGAAGATAGTATCAAGCTGACAGTCTTCTCGTGTCTTAGCGCATGGCTGATCGCGTACATTTCCCCTCGTTTCACATCTTCGTGCAGGATACTGCGCAATTACCTGCCTCTTTGAAGGTCACAGTCGTCAATCAGGCGAGAAAATGGCGCCGATAAGCCCCCATCCTCAATTGCGGTATACCGAAGCTGGTCAGTAGAGATAACAGTCCATGCGAAATACAACTTGTGATAGCGCTAGAGGTAGCAGCGGCTGACACCGCCGCAAACAAAAATGGCCATCGTGAAGGATTCACGACGGCCATTTTTTCATCACTTTCATCCTTGTCAGTCAAACCCTTAGTCCCCCGCCATAGCTGCAGCCCATCCCCCACGGCTGATTGTTACCCCCCCCCCACTCTTCCAGGACTACACATGTCGCTCTTCGATACCAACACTCAAGCTGACACCACCATCGACCTCGCCAGTTTCCGTGAAGCCCTCGGCCACTTCGCCTCCGGCATCACCACCATCCCCCAGGTCAACGACGAACCAGTCGGGTTCACCTGCCAGTCGTTCTACAGCGTCTCGATGAACCCGCCGCTGGTCTCCTTCAGCGTCAAGGCAAGCTCGTTCAGCTACCCGAAGATTCGCCAGGCAGAGCGCTTCGCCGTCAACATCTTCTCCAGCGAGCAAAGCCATGTCTCCAACCAGTTCGCCATGCGTGGCGCAGACAAATGACAAGGCATCGACTGGCAGCTCTCCCCCCCTCGGTAACCCGATCATCAATGACAGCCTGCACTGGCTCGACTGCACGATTCACGCTGAGCACCCTGCGGGAGATCACCTGATCGTGATCGGGGAAGTGATGGAATTGAACCTGGATGTCGCAGGGGCGGCACGGCCGTGATTGTATTTCAAGGGAGGATATTGCGATCTTTGAGCGACGGGCATGTAACCTCTAAAGCATCGCCACATGAAGAGATCAACAAGGAGTCTGTCAACCACGCGACCTTTCTGCTACTGATTCACCTAGTCGAGACAGCAGGCATCACAGCTTGGCTGGTCGTCGAGACCAAAGGGAACTTGTGGTGCAACATGGACCGCTGATACAACATCTCTAAACAAGTAAAAGCAACCCTCACTAACGACGCAGGGCAACAGCATGGACAAGCTGACGCAGATCCGTGAAGCCATTCGGGTGGAAGAAAGTGCCCAACGTAGTACCTACATATTCAAGGTGGACCGGGCAAGGCACATCAGCGGGCGCATCGCCTTGGTCAAGGTCACACCAGACAATGACCGGCGTAACAGCGACACCTTGAGCATAAGCCTGGAAGGAGCCAATACTTGGTGGCCGATGGAAGGGCCACATAATGGTGAAGCAAGAGTGCTTTCAGTATTTCCCGAAGACAACGAACTGCATATCACCGCCGTCAGGGGGGAATTGCCAGATCAAGAGAGCCGATTACGAATCTACCCGCCCAACTTCATCGAACCGGTGCGTAAGCTCTACTATGATCAGCGCTACCAAGAGCTCGGCCTAGGGATACTGCACTCCTTAGATAGCCGGTCCCCTCAAGATGAGAAAATCCTGCCCAACCCTGTCCCTCTATCCCTTAGAGCCCAGCAACGTGAAGCTCTTAAGCTTCCCTATCGAAGCCACTCCCTACTCATAGGCCCCCCCGGTACGGGAAAGACTTACACTCTGGCAGCGATCCTCGCTCAATTTCTGTGTCATGAGTCAGAGCAGCGCGTTCTGCTGATCTCCAACAGCAATACCGCCGTGGATGATGCACTGGTAAAGGTGGACGAAGCGCTGGAAAAATTGGGTGACGATCAGCGCAAATCACGCTCGGTACGCATCGGTAAGAACTTCACCATGGCCCTCTATGAAGGCCGTGAACACCTTCTCCCCTCTAGCCAGGAACTCACAGACAAGCTGAAGATGCTAGAGAAGCACAAGCCGGACCAGCGCGATGCGGTAGGTTACGACAGTTGGCTGAACCAGTATGAGAAAGTTCGCAGGGAGATCGACGAACACACCAAAGCACTGATGCAAAAGTGTCAGCTGGTGGCGACCACCTCGGCCAGCGCGAGCTTCCGGTTTGAAGCGCTCTATAACCGATTCGACTTGGTTGTCTTCGATGAGGCCAGCCAAGTTTCCCTATACCAGACGATCGCCTTGTTGCCGCTGGGCAGGCGATACTTGTTCTGTGGCGATGACCGCCAACTGCCGCCGGTCTGTGTTGCTCACAAGAACACACAAGCCCAGCGATGGGTAGGAAAGTCCATCTTCAGGCTACGTGACAAGTTTCCCAACTCGTCACAAGTGATGCTCGATGAGCAGGACAGAATGGTAGAAGAGGTCTGTCGACTCGTCAGCGAACAGTTCTACCCAGGAAAACTGAGACTTGCCACATCAGCAGAGAATGAGAGCTGGAAGAGCGAGCGTCGCCGACTATGTGAAACATGGGAAAAACCAGTAGAGGTAGTATTTGTAGACGATACTGCTAAGTGGCGCCAGCGATTCATGGGAGAAGTTCGCGAAGGTTCTGCTGAGATGGCCATTAAAATATATCAGGCACTTTCCAGTGAAAGAATGCAACTGAAATCGGATATCATGATTCTGGCTCCGTTGCACTCACAGCTGCGCATGATACGCCAGAAAGCCAAGAACTCTAAAATTACTAATATACCCTGCTCAACTATCCACAAGGCCCAGGGGCAGCAATATCACACTGTGATTCTTGACGTCATCAACCTTTCCGGAAAAAACCGCTTTTTGACCGATACGCTTTCCAAGGAACTGATCAACGTTGCCTTCAGTCGCGCCAAGGCCAGATTGATTATTTTAGCCCATGAGTCTGACCTTAATTGTCGCTATATAAAGGCTGCGCATAATATAGCAAAGACTCCAAAAACTCAATTCGAGAAAAGTAAAATTGAAACAATTGATCTAAATAAACACATTCCTATTGGAGAACACAATATCGATCAGATCAAAGGAAAGCTCTTACGTCTTGTACTCAAGGATGGCAGCCAAATCATCATTGAACCTATAGGTATACGTGAACGTTATTTAATAGCCATGAGACAAGAAGATGGCCAGAAGACAGAATACTCTCTGCATTTCTTAAATGGAGACTGAAGGATAAGTTAGCCCTTTTCGATATCCATATCCCCCAGAATAAGTGTAAGCGTGCAGAGAACCCAACTAATCAGGGATCAGCTGTCATGATTCAGCTATCGAGGCAGGAGTGAGTTATTGTCAAACCTGATGCATACAGTCAAGCCACTTTTCTGTCAGAGTAGTCGATTAACTGCTCCCCGCTCTAGGTGTAAGCGACCAGGAGTAATGGATAAGGTATTGACAGAAACACTTCGGATCACCCTACCAAGGATTCCTGATGGTACCAGGGGTAACTTTCAGATAGAGCCAAGGGTCATTCTAGGATACTGTGAGCATGCTTTAAGTAGAACGGCTGCACGCTACTGTTGAAGAAACCTCCTCCACCGCTATAGTCACGCAAATCTGCCACCTTTCGGTGGTATCAGCAGTGCCGGTAAATACGGTGCGCTTCGGCAAATCCCCTTAACGCACCACCGCCTGTCAGCCTTGTGCAATGTACATGCCGGCATAGGCTCATGGGAAATACCCAGCTGAGGCCTTGCCAATCAGGTCTCGCACTCCTAGCGCAATAGCTTGTGTAAGGGGTCGATGAGATAGGCTACTAGCTATGACAACTCACCGAGGGTAGGATCGATCATAACGTACCCGATATTATTGGTTGACTTCCTGGCCATGATAAATTAAAGATATGCCATCCTCTTTATTTTCTCCCGTATACCATACAACACTATAGTACAGACGGCACTAATCAATTAGCTTATCCCAAGCGAACAATATACCTGATCAGGCATCGGAGAGCTCCATACTTCTCTGATTATAAGGAACAATTATATTATTCCTCGCCCCCCCCAGCGCCACAGCAATACGTGGGAATATATACTCAAATTCTGGATGATCTTCCTCCATCCACGCCGGGAAATCATGCGACTTAACCGTCTTCAACGATATATTTCCAACATCAATAACTATGCCGATCATGTTACGTACAAACGGAAGAGAAGCACCACCTCCTGTCAACACTAGCACTAACTCTCGACGTGGTGCAGTGCGTAAAACAAACTCATCTACATTCTCAAGAACTTCAACTATCTTCTCTCTCAATTTAGTATGAAATTCATGAATCGAGGGGGATTCCATAAAGTCATCAAGCAATACCTCGATAACATCACCATTAGGGAGAGGAATATTTACGCTCCCCATCTCGAACAACTCCTCTTTATACATTCTTATCTTTCGTTCTAGATCATTGCGAATACGCCGATAATCAGGCAGCTGGAATGAAACATCAGCAAGAGATAACACCTTCTGAACTAGCACACGATCGATATAGTTTCCCGCCATGGGCAAACCGGAGGCCGCTTCTGGAATCTGGTTTGCTAAGTATATATCCTTATCAGTATCGACACGTATACGAAATAGACTAATATCTGTAGTGCCAGCACCTATATCGATAACCATTGAAAGGTTATTTGCTGCACCATCTTCACTAACTAAGGCAGAGGCCACACCCAGAGGCTCAGTGACAGGGCTTCCTATAAATGAGTACTCATAATTCTTCCCATGAATACTATTACATAAACCCTTCAACTTATAAAGCGGAACACCTTCATTTATTTCATCCCCCAACAAGATAGCTATAACTTGAGCATGACCTAGCATGCGGGATAGCATCTGAGAGTATTGACGTGCTTTTATGTCATCAAAGCAAGGCATTGCAAAACGACGTAGGACATTCTTATCATATCCCATATCATCCGTACAATGGTTGAATACCCATGTCAGGTAAACGAGATAGTAAAGAATAATATCACGATAATGAACTTCAATCTCGGTTGGGTTAAACTCTGCTGAAAGTACGTCCTCAATACCATCCTCAGAAAGAAAACGTTTCATATTATCGATACGCTGACGGTTAGCTTCCGAAGCCTCCTGCTCCGATACTTCCAAAGCACTTTTACCGAAATAAACGACACCTTCGTTACTTATATATACTGAAGAAATGAGCAACTCTAACGGTCCATCAGATGGATCTTGGCCTGCTACATCACCGAGTTCTAGTATCTGGAGTTCGTCACCTCCATTTTTTCCCGCGCCATCATGTACCAGAGTCACCTTTGACATGGCAGTACCAAAGTCGATACAGAGTCTTATATCTGGTGAAACAGGCTCATCGAGAATAGGAGGAAAAACAGCTCTCAAGCTTTCGTGATCAAAATCGAGCTCTTTCAAAAGTACTTCGGGAAGACCTGAGGCCACAGTATATATTGGCAGGTCATCTTGTTGATCAGGATCAACTGGCTCAACTTTTGTTTCCTGTGAGGCTGAGACCAAACGAGAGGATACGCCAAGTAAATCGATGGCTGCAGTCAGTGCCTCCTGCTCCGATTCAGTGATGATGCCTGGCAGCTCTTGCTTGCCATCTTCTCGCCCAACCAGACGATCCAGCAAGTTTTCCAGCAGCCACCTTGCTTTATTGTTATCCATGCAACCTCCATTCCCTGATATTACAAGGCTCTCGTAACCTACATCGGCTCAACCAGTGCCTTGACCACTATCCTTTCCCGCCCATAGAGCTTTTGCACGACTTGATCGCGCACTACCCTGACCTCAGTAACACCCGATTGATGCCCGCCAATCATTTCATGACGGGTCCGGCTGTAAGTGATGGTTTCACCCTCAAGCCCAGATGGCTCAAGGCGCCGCATACGACATAACTGGCGCAGTATTGTGGAAAGCTCTACGAATCCGCCGAGCCCCTTGCGAAGGGAAGCCACCGCCACTGGATCATTACTGAACTCCTCAATCAGTGGCAACAAGTTAGTACGCACATTATTTAGCGGGCGGCTGGCGCCTTCACCCTCCAGCAACAGCTGACCTATCAGCATATCCTCATCAGATTTGAGCGACTTTTCCTTCTTACTGTTGTTGGCACGCTTGGTCCCCCCTGAAGCCCACCATTCGGACACCTCGGAATCCAACTCGTGATGCCCCTCAAAGTGACGCTTCAGGTCATTTCCCATACTGGTACGAGTCGCGTACATCACCTTCATGGCATCCAGCATTGCCGTGTCCGTCTGCCCCTGGCGCGCCAGCACTAGACAAGCCTCACGCAAACAAGAGAGCACTCTCGGCTTGACGATCGAATGACTCCGCAAGTGTGTCCATAAGCGAGTCCCAAAATGCATCTTCATAGTGGCTAGCGGCGCATAAGTGGCCGACTCAAGCGCGTAAGAAAACCGCAGCTGTACGACTCGCAGCAGCAGCTCGAAAAGCAGGTCGCACACCTCATTGGCGAGAGCTTCCTCCTTGGCGCCGGTCACATTATGCAAGGCAGCCTTAATGACACGTGTGAGCGATTCACCAGGATTCGCCTTGAGTGACCAGAAGTGATCTTGTGAGACCTCCTTCCAGGCTTGCAGTACCCGCTTGACCCTTCTAAGCCGTACGTCTGCCACTTCGAGCTCCAGGCCATCGAAGCCTTGCTTCAAACCATTGAGGACCCCCAGGTAGTCGACGGAATGGTCCCTCAACATGCCCAGCAATACTTTCCTGGCGTTCTCGGCAGCATCCAGATAGAAGGCTTCACGGATAACATAATCGGCCAACCAAGAAGGCCTGGGTGCTCCCAAGTGAGCCAATGACATGGCGGCATAAGCCTTTTCGTCACCGTCCTGGAGTACATCCATGGAGGCGGGCGGTGATATCATATAAGCCTCGAACCCTTCGAAAACCTCACGACTTCGGTTACGTGCCACGGCAGCAATCCGACCCAGCACGGCGGCCAGCAGTAGGCGTTCGTCCGCGTCCTCTTCATCGCATAGCGTCTGAGCACGCTGCACAAGCACTGCTAAGCGATCGCCCTGGATAAACTCCTGAACTTGTCGAGCCGCCATAACATCAGTCAGCTGATCATCCAACTCACGGAGGGAATCGGCCTCTTGGCGACCCGCAACAAGGTCATGCACCGTCTGGTTCAAGACATTTCCTCACTCTACTGTTGTTCGATCGTCGCCCGGCTGACCACCAGCAGCTGCTGGCGGGCCCGGGTAGCCGCCACATAGTTCTCGAACCTGTCCAACAGGCTATCGCGATTGCCCGCATCGAGAATCGCCACCGCCTTGAACTCCAGTCCCTTGATGCGCTTCTTGCTACCGAAGCGCACGCCGCTTTCCTCTTGGCCGGGGTCAGCCTGCCGCGCCTTAAGCTCCACGGTAGCAAAGCCATTCGACTGCAACGCACTGATCACGCGTGAATTGGCCGGTGTCAGGCAGATCTCGTGGGTCTTGAGCTGACCACTTTCGGTGAGGCCCTTAACCCACGAAACAATCGCACTGGCGACCTCATCGTCACTGCTGCATGTCACTAGCTGAGGCTCAGGCCCATGGAAGATGGAACGATCCCCTTGGGTCATGGCCTGTTCACCGTCCAGGTCATCTACATCGACTCCTTCAAGGGCTGCATGGGCCCAGTCACGGATCTCCTCGCTGGTGCGATAATTGATCTTCAGCCGACGCGAGCGGCCCCGGATATCGATGCCGGCCCGGCCAAGCGGGACGGGCATCGAGTTATAAATGCGCTGGTGACCATCGCCCACCACGCACAGCGGGTTATCCAGCCCCTCTGCGATGGGGCTGATACTGGCGACCAAGCGAAGGGCCTCTAGGCTGAAGTCCTGGATTTCATCGACCAGTACATGGCGATAGCGTGGGAATTCGCCGCGTTCCAGCACCTCTCGAGCTTGATGGATCAAGCCATCGAAAGTCAGCAGATTGCGACCGGAAAGCTGACGGCGCACCTCAACGAAAACCTTCCACAGGGCCTTGCGTTGCTTACGGCGCAGCGGTTTACGGCCAGACCGCACTACAGTCAGGTACTCATCCTCGCTGCTGATGCCCATGGGGTCGATGATCTGCTCGAACTCGTCGCGAACGAACTCACCAGAGAAATCCAGCTCGGATGCTGCCGGCATGGCCAAAACCTTTTGCCAGATCACTTTCAGATCCTCCCTCTCAGCGATCTTTCCCTGCCACTGGGCACGTGCACAAATCGTCCTGGCGAGCTGATGCAGGTTGGTCACCTCGATGCGATCGATCACACCGGGCGCCAGCTTCCCCATCAACCCCTTGATGGTGACAGAGAGGTTGGTGGTGAAGGTCGTGATCAGCACCTTCTCATCATCGCTGCAGTGCTGAGCCAGCCAGGCAGCACGATGCATGAGGGCCACCGTCTTGCCGGTACCGGCCGCACCAAAAATCTTCATTGGCCCACGGGTATGCCACTCCACTAGCTTGCGCTGGTAGGGGTGCAGGAACACCCGCCACTCCTCGATATCCTCACTCAGGATCTCGCGCAGATGTTCTTCCCCCTGGACCAGTACCAGGTCAATGTTGGTGATATCGGCCAGATGACTGAAATCGCCCGGCCCAGTCGGCTTCTCGATCTCATCCAGGGCCCCAAGCATCTCGTTGATGGCCTCATCTAGGGACATGCCAGAAGCTACACCGTAGAGCACCTGCGCCGCCTCAGGCGGCAGATATTCGGCTAGCCGCTCGAAGTCACCGTCGTTGCGGACCGCGCGAACTGCCGGGATCAGAGCCTCGGGCACGCCGGCTTGGAAGAGCTCTTCATCGGAGAGTACCTGAAGGGCATGTTCAGGAACGGCCAAGGACTCTGAGGGCGCCTCTTCTATCTCACCCAACTCTGAGGAATGCAGTGAACGCTCGGCCTCCTCAACATCGAATACCTGAAGGGTGCCCAATGCCCGGTGGGCCTCGAAGCGCTTGTTCCGACACCACTGGTAGGCCTCGTCGTGGTGGTCGATATGCATAAGCAGGAAGGTATCCCCCTTCTCAGGAGCAATCACGATGGCGCGATAGTCGGCACCTACACGAGCACTGCGCACCTTACTGTCCTTAACGGCATTCAGCGGCTCCAGGTGGATACTGGCCTGGGTGCTGTCCTCCTCGAATTTCTGGGTCAGCTCCACCACTTTCTTCTGCACCTTGGCCGGCAACTTGCCGAAGTTCTTCAGCACGTCCCGGTGCAGCATCATCTTCGCCATCACTCATCTCCTGCTTTATGTTTCGGCAACTGTTCGACACACCATGCTTCGCCGTGGGTCTGCAGATCCTTGTCTGTTAAGACTCGCCACCCGGCCTGGTGCCACTTGGTGACGAAGCTAGCCTGATCCCCGACCAGTAGCGCCACAGGCGGGGAAGCCTCCGGCCATGCCATCTCGGCAAAGGGCTCCCCTCCCAGATCATCACTGTAGTGCTCTACCTCAGGCAAAGCGCACTGCTCGGCTGCCATGCGATGGACCAGCTTTTCCAGCGAGGACAGCGTTCCCTCGACAACTCCCTGCCACTGGCTGCCCAGGCTTACCTCAGGCATCAGCAAAGGCTCCGGAATCACCCCGCTCTCGATCTCGGAGGTGGTGAAAACCAGCATCTTCTCCACAAACTGGAAGAGATTGGCCAGGGCATGGAACCGTCGCCATCGCAGCCGGAAAGTCTCCACTGCGCTGCGCTCCTGCTCGCTGTCGCCTAGTCGCAGCTCAACTTGCACCCGCGTGAAGTCATTGCCTAACAAATCTTGGCTGACGGAATACACCAACATGTCGTCTGTCAGCGCTACATTTCGGGCAAGCCAAACCCAGTCGCCACTGTCCTCACGGGCTATCGGTGGCACGGCATAGCCGGATCGCCACAGTGGTATGGTATCTCGCAGCTTCGCGGCATCCTGTCCCAGCCCCTTGCCAGCTAACATCATAAGGGTGAGGCCCAGCACATCTTGTCCTACCCACTGCCAAGCCGCGGCTTCTGGCGAGAGGAGGAAAGCTTTGAACTGCTGGAAAGCGTTACCGCTTACCTGCGGTAACGCTGGGAGGGAGATGAATTTCACCGCCTTAATGCGCTTGGGCAAGATCTCATCGGTCAGTCGCGGCGCCAGGAACCGAAAGCGCTCGCCCTCAAGCTGGTCAAGGTCATCCCAGCTGAGTGACCAGACCCAATAACGCTGGCTATCCAGGATAGCCCTACGCTTGAGGAAGTCATCGGCTAGGCGAGGCTCGGCTTCATGTGGCTTCACATGGAACTCGAATCCATCTAGAAAGATGGCAATCGGTCGGCAGATATCATCATCCGGACGCAGCAGGAAGTCGGGCTGGCAGCCCACAGAGACTCCCTGAGCACTACCCAGCAGGGGCTGCAGCTGGAGTGACCAGATGCGCCCATCCCCCAGGGTGAACTCGAAGCCCCGAGTGCCGCCGATCAGCACTTCGCGCCAGTCATCTTCCTTACCACGCTCTACCACCCAGTCGCGCAGCCGATTGACGAAACGCTTCTCCAGCACGCTGCCGAACATGGCCCGCGGCTTGATCTCGTCCAGCTCCTGCTTGGATTCCCGTGTTTCCCCCGCAGCGATCAGCCGCCGTAGCAGCCGAATGCCCTGCTCGCGGCTGATCTGGTCCGCCCGGTACTGCAGGTGATAGGTGCGCAGGCAGCGATAGCAGCCGTCGGTATCGTCTTCCGTCTGGTGCAGTTCACGGCAGGTACAGTGCTCCAAGGCAGCAAGCGAGCGCCGCAGCACGTCCATCACTCCTTCGCCGGCACGGCCCTCGTCGTCGACCTCCTGGAAGAGCGCCTTGAGAAAGCCTGTACCTCCGGGCACCGCATCCATCAGAACCAGATAGTGCTGGGTCACACCGAGCTGCAGGTTGGGTACGATCTGCTGTTGGACCAGCAGGTGACCAGGGTCGCCCTGGAAGCGCAGCCGCATGCCCAGATAGATGGCGGCCTCCAAGGTGGACAAATCTTCTGGTTCCACGTCGGGAAGCAGCAGTCGGACAGCTTCGGAGCGCAGTTCGCGGTAGAGGAAGACATGCTCCCAGCGGTAGGCATCATCCTGGCGCCCTTCTCGGTGGCGGCGCTGGCTCTCGCGATGCCCGGAGCAGCTGCGCCGATGGCGTACTTCGCTGGGGCCCTGCCCGGGCTCGGCGGCCATGCCGCAATCAGCACAGATCAGGAAGCCCTCCGAGGAGACCTTCTCCTGGCCGAAGGCGAGGTCGCGATACTGGTCCTGGTAACCGGCGTTAACCTGGCGCATCACCATGGCCGAGCGGTATTCGATGCCAAACGGCTCGGCGTCATTACCCACTGCACCACTGGCCTGCTCAACCGTCTGATCGAAGGAGGTCACCAGCTGATAGCGCTCATTCTCACGCTCCTCGCCCTTGTCGGCGGAGAGGCTGTCGTAATACTCCATATAGGAGACCGCCTGAGAGCGGGCGAATTGCAGGAAATTCCTCGTCTGCCCCTTTTCAGTCTGGCTCTCCGGTCCATCGTGACCGCACTGCGGGCAAGCCGGTACCGCTTCCGGGCGATGCACCTCGGCGGCGAGACGCATGTGGCCGCACTGTCCGCAGATGGCCCACTCGCCCAATAGCGGCTGGTTGCGTGAGCCCAGTTCAATCTGCTGGATGGCGAAGCGGTGGCTGTGGGTATAAAAGTGGTTGCCCGGCGCCAGCTCACGGATGGCCTGAGCCCCTGAACGCACCAGTTCGATGGGGGGCCGAGTCTCGATCACCTCGCCGTCTTCGCCCTTGGGGCGACGATGGTAGATGGCACCGGAGAAGCGCACGCCGCGCTCCGGAAAGGCATAGTTGGGCAGCAGACCGTGCTCAGTCAGTACCTCCAGCGCGCCGATCTCGTTCAACTTGCGCTGGCGAGCACGGAGGATGCGCTCCTCCCGCTCGATCTCTGCCAGATCAAGGGCCTCGGAAGCGGGTTCCAGCTTGTTTCTCTGGTCACGCAGGCGCTTACGTGCGTTGTCCAGCAGCTGACGTTGTAGCTGAAACTCACTGGCGGCACGTTCGATGGCCTCGCGCAGCCGTTCGGCACGCGATTCACCCAGAAACCGCTGGCGGGTGTCATCTTTGGCATCCTGAGCGAAGCGCGCCATGAAGCGTTGCTGGAGCATCTCCTCATGCTCCAGCATCCACGCCAGCAACCCGGGGATATGGCCGGCGCGATTCTGGACCACCTCATCCACCAGCTGCTTGCCGGTGCCAGGGAGGTCGATCAATACGCCTTCCCGCACGGCCTGGTCGAAGCAGAACGCCAGATACTGACGCACCAGCACCGCGCTAGCATCCAGCCAGCATCCCGGAGGCTCGATCTCGCCCGCCAGCAGTGCTTCCGGGCGGGCATAGAAAAAGAGATCATGGGGACGCTGGTTGATCACGCTGAGGATCAGGGCCGTGCCCGTCTTACGACCGGCCCGCCCGATGCGCTGCAGGTAGCTCGCCGCGCTGGGAGGAATCGAGCAGAGCATGGTGGTCGAGAGATCCCCGATGTCGATGCCCATTTCCAAAGTGGAAGTGGCGGTAAGCACATTGGGATCATCGGCATGGCTGCCGTCGTTGAAGTTGGCTTCCAGCCCTTCCCGCTCGGGTGTATCCAGAAGCCCGGTATGCTCATGGGCAAACACACGACGCAGAGCGCCCTTCCGATAGCGAGTGCGATAGTAGTTCTCGCGCTCGTTCAGCTCCGCAGGACGATACCTACCGATAGCATCCTGGTATGAGAGGCTCGGCGCATCTTGCCACAGCAAGGCCTCTTGGGATGGTCGATACAGGTAATACCCGCTGCTGGAGAGCAGCTTCTCACCTTCCGGATAGAGCCGTGCCGCCGCATCGCTGACCGCATACCACGCCTTGTCACCATCCTGGTGCAGCTTGTGCAGCAGCCCGGCGCTTTCTCCAGCCTCCAGGAAGGCAGCCAGCAGATCGACCAGGGTAGCGTCGTCCACTCCGGGCAGCCCCAGCACTCGCCTGGCCCACACAATCTGCCAGGGTTGCATCTGGCCGTCCCGGGGCGGCACCAGTATATGGTCGTGCCGCCTATCGGGATGGGTCGTCCACAGCCGCGGCTGATAGCGCCCCTGCGGCGGGAAGGTCTCACGCCCCTTGACCACCTTTCCGAATGGGTACTTGCCCCAATAGTTCTGGCGGGCATAGCTACTCAGATAGAGGTGATGCAGGCCTCCCCGTTCACGCTGACGGTGCAGCATGCCCAGTACCCAAAGCCGCAGCACCTCATCGCCAAGCTCCTCGAGGCGTGGACTGATTCGCGGGAAACGCTGACGCAGTGCACCCAAGGTGTCATTGATGCGGCTCGGGTCCCATCCCAGGGTCGCGCTGGCGTGACTCTCCATGGTGCGCCCATGGGTCAGCATAAGGCTGAACTCGCTCGTCGCCTCCCAGGTCAGGCGCTTGGCCACTTCCTCAAAGAGCCCTGCAGCAGGCGTCTGAGCACTGCTATCGCGATAATCGAGATAGTCTTCGTACTCACGCAGATCCGGTGGCATCAGCGTTGCCATCGACTCCTTCATGGTCCCCGGCCGCCCGGGTGCCGGCTCGGCCCAGAACGCCAGCAAGCGCTCTCCAACATCCGGAAGGGCTATCCCCTCTTCACCGGCCTCATCGATCAGATGCTGGAGGGCGGTGCGAAGGGTGAAGTGGTAGGTACGTGCCGAGAAGAACCCTGCTCGATGGCTGGCATCCTGCACGCTGTCGGTGAAAGCGAGTAGTTTGGGATCACTGTTGAGAACCGAGCCGAACACCTCATCGATGGCCACGCTAGCAATGGTAGCCGCACGACTACCGATGAACATCAGGCTATCCAGGGTTTGGCAGTGTGGGCAGCGCCGCACGCCGATCCGCTGGCCGTTATTCCGGTGGTCATGCTCGTGAACGACCTTGACTGGGAAGGTACGCTCTTCGGTCAGCGGGCAGGCGCCAGGTCCCTCTCGCAGCACAAGCGAGCCAGGCGATAGATGCCAGCGCAGCCCCTCCAGCTCCTGCTGACCACTGGCGTTGGTCGGATCATCACCCTCGCGCCAAGGGCTCAGCATCACTAGGGTAGGTTTGGGATATCCCTCGAAGCCCCAGGCCTCGTAGATGGACGGCACCTCATCGGAGAGCTGCATGCCGCGAATACCGTGCTGCTCGATGGCTGCATCGGCATCCAAGTCTCGCAGTCCCACCCAGGCAAGTTCCCCACATTCGGTGCAGTGAACCACTGGCAATTGATGACGCCCCTCAGGGGATGGGTTATCCAGCCATGCAAAGGACGGATCTTCGTGGACCAGAGCACCAATACGTCTGAGCTCGCGCAGCCACAGCTGCACCTGGGTAGGCACCAGCGGGAAAGCCTTGCCACTGCGCAGCTCCCGGGCTTGGGCTACCAGCGCCAGGAAGGCCATTAGCACCTCGCCCCGCTCGGCCAGGCCGCCCACCGACCGGAAGGCGAAGTCCTCACGCGCCAGCTCGCGCAGCAGCTCCAGCCAGTGGGCCGGCGCTTCCTGGGTAGCAACCAGCAGCCGCTGGAACAACGGATGCCAGCGAATCCATTCGCCCAGCGCCACCCCCCAGCGAGTGTGGTCGTCCAGCTTGGCAAGAGACGCCTTTAGCGTCGAGTAATGCGGCGTCCACTCCGGCCAGTTCGGATCATCAATCTCGACCGGGTAGGCCGGCCCACCAAACAGTGCGGCCATGCGGTAGGCGTAGTGAACAGCATCCTCGCGATGACGCGGTCCGCACTCCTCCGCCGGCGGCAGCGTATCGATCTCCAGTTCGGGCACTCTCACCACTTCATCGACGCGGTAGCGATCCTCCTGGATCACCGCTTCGTCGGTGATGCTCTCCTCAAACAGCGTGCTGGCGAAGTGGCAGAGCTTATGCATTGGCCCAAGGTTGCTCTCGTCATCGCCGCCCGACACGGTGGCGCTGGTACCCACCATGCAGAGCTGGCCACGCGGAATCGAGAAACGCTCCTTCAAGCGCCGAAGCAGGCATGCTACGTCGGCACCCTGGGCACCATCGTAGGTATGCAGCTCATCGAGCACGAGATATCGCAGCAGGCTGGGCTCAGCCTGGTTGTGGCGCCAGATGCTGACATCCTTGGGTCGCAGCAGCAGGTAGTCGAGCATCTTGTAGTTCGTCAGCAGGATATCCGGCGGATCTGCCTGCATCGCCTCACGGTTGGTGATCGCCTTGTAGGTCCAACCGCCGCTTCCATCCTTCGCGGACTCGCGGGTCACCTCGACATAGGTGTCTGGCTCGGCGCCCCCCTCTTTGCTGGAAGAGGAGGTCATCCGGCCCGTATAGAGACCCACGCGTACCCGCGCCTTGGGCTTGCCGGCCACCATGTCGCTGAGTAACGGCGACTTGAGGATCTCCTCGGCAAAGCGCCCAGCCTGGTCCGCCGCCAGGGCGTTCATCGGATAGAGAATGATCGCCTTGATGCCGTCGCGCTTACCCGCCTGGTGCATCCGCTGGCAGTGATCCAGCACCGGGTAGAGGAAACACTCCGTCTTGCCCGAGCCGGTGCCGGTGGTGACCAGCGTATGCTGCGGCTGGTTATCTCCGCGTGTGGTCAGGCGGCGCCAACTCATCGCCTGGTGGCGAAACGGCACGTAGGGAATCTCGATATCGAACAGGCCCGAGATATTCCCCGAATCCAGCCGGAACGGCCGGCGGACCTGCACCCAGGGCCCCTTGAATAGGCCGTTTTCCGGGTCATTGAAGAAAGCCTCCAGGGCTTTCTCGGTGGCGTGATCGCGCAGGCGGAAAGTGGCCTGCAGATAGTGCAGCACCTGTTTGCGGACTTCCTGAGCTAGCGTGGCTGGCAGCATGTCATCTCCTGATGCGTTTCTGTGATCACAGTGAAATCTCAGCTGCCAGCGATCTGGTAAGGCCAGACCGATTTCGCCGTTTGGTAGAGCTCCTGCCCTCTACACTCGATGGCTGCCTCGCTCCATTCCAGCAGAGGGTCCGGCTCGACTTCTTTGGGCGGATGGAAGTAGCGATTAAGGTTCAGCTTGCTGTACTTGCATAGCTCCGGGCGCTTCTGATCCCAGGAAGCGTTAGAAAGCGAGGGGTTGAGGCTGCCAGTGATCAGGGTCAAGTTGCCCAACGTGTGTAACTGGCGGTTTCGCTCCTGGTTGAAGGCCAGGCGCTTCTCCGGATCGGCAGCCACGTCTTCAGGCATAGACCAGTTTGCCTGCCACTTGACCGGCATGATGTGCTCGATGGTGAGGTTCCTTGGCAGCGTAAGCACTTCGCTCTTGCGATCTTCTTGGGCGAGGTCGATCGCTTCCAATACAGCTCGAATCTTGTACTGGGCCAAGTGCTTATAGATCGGCGTCTTCACTATGCTCTGACGTAGCTCCTCGTCGGTTGGGAATCGTACACTGTCGCCCTCATTGGCCTGTAGGGCCTCCTGCAACACTTGGGCATTGATCTTGCCTCGCTTGTCCAGCGACTTGATCACATCGATAAACAGGCGGTTGTAGTTCTTGGTCGTCATGCAGCAGATCATGCGCCGTACCAGGAAGGACTCCAGCACCACCAGAACGCGGTCGAACTCTGTTTGATCGGCTGGCAGAAGTTGGTCACAGGCCAACAGCAGCAACGGATAGACCGTGGCCGTATCCACCGCCTGCAGGCGTTCAAGGAAGAGTGCCAAACGTGAACCAGCTTCTGGTTCCGCGAATTTGCGGAAGGAACGGGCATAGCGCGATAGTGACTGCAGGTGGGATTCGATGCTGTAGGGCTGGGCCGTCAGCTGAGAGCCTTTCTCTCCCTCCTCCAGGGCGACGACATACTCCTTGAAGGCCTCAAAGAGGTGGGCACTGCGCACATCCTCCCTAAGCATCAGCGCCAAGTAGTGCTGGAGGAACAAGTCGATGCGCGGGCGCTTGGTACGTCCCTGCTTGACCTCCTTGCGCCAGAACTTGGCATCGAAAGCCTTCCAGTGCTGCTCGTAGAGTGACTCGATATCCTGCCCCTCGGACTGCGCCCTACGAAACAGGTAGTTCTTGATCAGGTCTGCAGGCAGTAATTGGGTGCCGCGGGCGTTCAACGTCTCGAAGATCACCTGTGACTCATCATCATCGCTCAGGTTGATCACCACTACCTGCAAAGCATTACTCACCACCTGCCATAGGGCATCGAGGCGACCATCCAAGTCCGGTGCCTGCTCATCAGGCTCTTCATCCAAGTCACCCTGCAGCCAAAGGCCCAGCTGCCGGTAGAAATAGCGGTAACCATCGATGACCTGCTGATTCTGTTCATGGAGCTTTGGCTGCTCCTGAAGGCACTGCTCTAGGGGCTCCAACCCGCCTACGCCATGCACCAGCTTGAAGGCCTCTCGGTCGCTGTTGGTTGGCCATACCTTGTAGCGCTCGTGCTCGAAATCGACCTTACTGGCCTTGTTGCCCACCAGATCAGCGAAGCGTTCATAGTACTTGCCGCTATCGAGCTGGTGACAGATATCACGGGCGGCGATCATGAAGATCTGCAGGGTAGTAAAGCGCTGCTGGCCATCGATCACCTGGTGAGTCTCGATGGAGCCCGCCACATTACTCATCTGCTCCAGCACCACCGCCCCCAGGAAGTGAGTACGCGACTTTTGAGTGCGTAGCCGGTGGTCCATCAAGCCCTGTATATCCTCCCAGAGCGGGCCCCAGTTATGCTGTTCCTGCCAGACATATGGCCGCTGGAACAGCGGGATCTGGAAGGAAATGGTCGAGTCGAAGATCTGGTTCAGATCGCGTGCCTTGGCATCCATGTCAGGCAAATTCCTCTTGTTTGGTTTCGATACCCAACCGCTCGGCGAAGACACGGTAGGCGGTGCGGTAGTCTTCAATGCGATCGACGTGGCTAAAGGGCGGGTAGAAGGTGCGGGTGACGGTCTGATTGCCGTTGTCGATCTCCCAGCTGACAGTCAGCGGGGAATTGCCGTCGTGCCCTAAGCGGGCAGCGCGAAGTTCCTTGCCACCGGCATCCTTGCGGGATGTATTGGGCAGGCGCTGGCCGCGACTGTCGTATTCGTCCGCCTCTTCATAGGCCTTCATCACCGGAAATTGGACGGAATAGATCTGAATCAGCTCTTCCTCGGTCAGGTCCAACTCCAGCGCACAGAGTACATCGATCTCGATCTGTGCTAGGCGACGCTGCATGTCATTGCGCACCCGTGGACGCAGCTCAATGGCAAAGTTGGTGCCGTCGAAGACACTGTGCAGCATGTGGGGGCTGGCAGACGTCAGCTCGATTCCCTCGTAGAAATTATCGAATTGTGTCGATAAGCACTGAAGCGCCAAGGTTCTAGCCACTAAGGAATTACATATTTCAGGCTTCACCGGCATGATGAGACTGGCAAGGTCACTATTATGGATGTGACCTCGGCCTTTCAGCTTGATATAAAAATCGGCAACTACTGACGTACAAAAACCAGAAAAAGCAATAAGCGCATGCTTATCAAGCATTGTAAGAACACGCGCCGTATTGATTGCCGTTGCTCCAACCGGCATCAACGCTCCCATCAGAGTCCGCTCGTTGGACGGCTGACACATATCACGCACCATAAAGCGTGAATAGGCTGTCAACGGCTTGGGAAGATATTTTTGCTGTTCATCGCTTGGGGCTGCTTGCTCCAGCCGCACATCAATGAAGCTACGCGTAAACGCCTGGGCGTTTCGTTCCAAGCCATTGTGCTTAAGCCAGCGAATTGCCCCTTCCACGTCACCCTCCCAGCGTGAAAAGAAGCCGAACTGGCGCGCGGTACGGGCACCGGGACGTGACGTATCGATACCGTAGCACTTGAGCGGCTCCCCCAGCAGGGCCTCGTAAGCGGCGACCTCATCATCGGCGACGGGCCAGAAGCCTGGCTGCCAACCACTATCGATCTTGATCGGCTTCTGCGCCTTGGGCCACTCGGGGATGGCATTGTAGAAGGCGGTCAGGTCGCCACTTTCATCTCCGGGGCGGTAGACGGCGCGGGGCAGATAGTCGCTGGGAATGCTCTCCAGATCAACTACATCATAGTCACTCTTTTCTTTACACAATGCCCGTGCTGTCTTTGAGAACGGATTGCCTACATAAAAGTGTGGGCCGGAGATGACCCACTCGTCGCTGCTGGAAGGCTGAAAGCTCGGTTCCTGCTGCCGAGTGATAATTCTGTCTCGTTGAGCATATGTCTCATCAAACATGACGGTGGCAATGTACTGGCCCTTAGTGTCATCTAGGCGGCGAGGTGCTCCAGCAAACTTTTCCAACACCTTGAGCACAGATTGACTATGAACCTGAGGTAAGCGCGCTCTTGCAGGCAAAGTGCCCTCTTCATCAAGAAGTTTGGAAAACAGAGCGAGCTCCTTTTCCGTCACCCAGATGGCTCTTAGTGGATGTCCTCGCATCTCCCACTTTCCATCGCTGTCTTTCAAAGCCGGAACAGGATTCGCAGCCCTATCTTCTATTTCGCATTGCGCAATTACCTGAGGATGAAAGACATTACTGATAGATTCAAATTTAATAAACTCCTTGGGGCTTGAGCTCAAGGTCATGCAAAAGACTTTCGCCGCCCCCACATCAGAAAAGAGAGGTAGCCAGTTCTGATATTGCACAGCCAAACGCAACCTCGGATAGAACGCTTCTCGGAAAGCGCCTCCTCTTGCATCGTCGAATATCGCTGATTCATGGTAAAAGCCGACTATGGCTTTATCAGCAATAAGCCCCCAGCTGCGCTCGATAAAGTTCTTGTAGAGGTTAGTCTGCACCCCTGCCAGCGCCGGATAGAGTGTCGCATCGTTCAGGAAGACGTTACTGCCCTCACCACGCTCGAAGGCGGCGCGATAAGTCAAGCGGCGCTGTTCATCCTGCAACAGCTTGGGCCGTTCACGGTTGTAGGTGGCAGACTTGGCATCGCGCACACCCAGCAAGGGCTCGAACTCGCTGAGCAGCGGCGCATCCTTCCAGGTCACCTTGAGCCACGGTGGGTTACCGAACATCAGATCGAAGCCCTTGGGTTTGGGCTTATCCTCCACTCGCGGCCCCAGTATCTCGGTAAAGATCAGCTCCCAGTGGTGGTAGTGCTGCTCGGCGGCGGTGGCGCGGCCGACGCCGAACCAGGGTACCAGCTTGCTGAGGTGAGCGGCATCGGGCAGCTGGGCCTCGCTGACTTGGAACAGCGCTTCCAGGTCGATATCCTCACCCAACTGAATATCCAGCATGGCGCGGGTGGCCAGGTCATCGGTGCCGATCCCCAGCAGCACCTCGGCCGCAGCCAGCCAGGCCTCGCGACTGGGCAGCGTCTCGGCCTGCTCAAGCGGCCAGAAGTAGAAGCTGCACCAGCTGTCCATCAGCTGGCGCAGGCGCTGGAAGGCTCCGGACTCGGCCTCCAGCGTGGCCTTCAAGCGCTCCTGATGGCGCAGGCTGGGGCTGGGGCGCAGCGCCTCCACGTCGTTCTGCGGGGCGGGCCAGACGCTGGCGGTACAAGCGGAGTATGCAAGGGCTTGGTGACGCTCGGCGGCATACTCGGCCCACAGGTCGTCGATCCGCTCGCTCAGCGCCTCCAAGCGCACCAGCTCTTCGGGCGAGAACTTCTGCTTCACCTGCTTGTTGCGCCACTGCTTGATGTACTCGCACTCATTCGGCCAGTGCTGCGCCATCAAGTTGTCGGTGGCGGCGGGAGCCATATCCTCGTCCCAAATCAGGAAGTGGTAGATCTCGCCGGGCTCGCGTGCCTCGCCGGGCTTGATCTGGCGAGGTACCTCGGCATTTTTGCCATAGTGCCTGCCGGCCTTGAGCTGCCCTTTGCTCCAAACGCTGCGCCGCGCACCGATCAGGCTGTTACCGGCGCGCAGGCGCAGGCCGAACCAAGGCGTGGCCGCCGGCCGATAGAACGGCTGGCTATCTTCACTACCGGAGGCTTCCTGGAGGCGGTGAATGGTGGCCAGCCACAGCGAGAGCGCCCCCAGCTCCACTGCCACCGGGTTGAGGTCGACCCCGTAGACGTTGTGCACGGCGATGTAGTGGCGCACCCGGCGAACTTCGTCCTCGTAATCGCTGGGGGCAATGTTCTCGCCGAGCTGCTGCTGCTTGAGCTTCAAGTAGCGGTGGGCCAGCTGGTCGATGGCCTCGACCAAGAAGGCCGCCGATCCCATGGCCGGCTCGCAGATCTTGAGCGAGAGCACCTCGTCGGCTTGCTCAGGCGTGAAGTCCTTGAATCGCTCCTTGAGGGCCTCCTCTACCAAGGTACGGGTGAGCACCTCCGGGGTGTAGTAGGAAGCGCTATTGACGCGATCGACCCCGTTGAGGTGGAGAATAAAGCTCCCCGCCTTGTAGTAACGCGTCTGTTCGGTGCGGTGCTCCAGCACCACTTCGCCGTGTTTGAACTCATCTTCGCGGGAACGAGGCACGAACCAAGTGGGTACCTTTGGATCCACTGCATCGTCAAACATGGGCTTTACCTTCTTGCCCCGCTGATGCACTTGGATCAGGTCTTCGGTAGCGAAGAACCCTTTGTAGGAGAGCAGTCCCTCGTAGACGGAGCCGAGCTGCACGATGCCGAGCTCGGCATAGTTGATACGCCCAATGCGCCGGCTCTGCTGGGAGGTGCCGAGACTCAGGCAGCGGATCACCCCGTGCAGCACCCGATTGGGCAGCTCGACGCGGCTGAGCAGCGGCGTGGCGGCAGGGTCGAACAAGGTGGCGGTCAACGGCTCGATACTGAACAGCTTGCCGGGGGTGTAGCCGTCACGGCGGCTGTCGGCGTGACGGGGCTGGGCATCCTCCAGCGCCAGCTGCTGGCCGCCGGGGCTGCCGAAGAGGCTCTCTTGGCTGGGCAGGTGACCGAACTGGGGGCTATCGCTCTCGACTTCCTCCTGAGCCAGGCCCTCCCGGGCCGGGTCGAAGCCCTCGTAGATCAGCTGGAAGAGCCGCTCCAGGTGCTCGGCGATGTAGGTGCCCTGCTCGGTGGTGGTGCCCGGCTCGTTGGCATCCACCAGGTCGCGCAAGGCCTCCAGGCTGTAGCCCAAGCGGTAGACGTCGTCGTTGATGGGTAGGATTCCCAGCTCGCCACCGCGGGCCTCGGCGTAGAAGCAGAACAGCAGGCGGTAGACGTAAATCAGCGCATCGTGGCGCAGCTGCTCGGCGGTGATCTCGCGGCTGCCGTCGGGCAGCGGCGCCTCACGCTCACTGAGCTGGCGATAGCCGAGGTTGCTCTGGCGCCGTGCCTCCACCCAGCCGTTGGCGATGTCTTGGATGGCATCGCGCACCGCACCCTGCAGTTTCTCCGAGACGCCGTGGGTGCTCTTCAGGCTGCCCTCACGCAGGCGCTCGTGAAGCACCTCGTCGCTCTCGCCCTGGGGCGAGAGCGCCTCGACGGAGAACAGCGCACAGATCGCCTGAAAGGTCTCGGCCTGGCGGCGGCCATAGGCATCTTCCAGATCGACCCACAAGTAACGCCCCTGGGCGTAGGTCTGGGCATCGAACAGATAGACGCGGGCACCGGCCAGCAGCATTACCCAGCGCGGGGCATCCTCCTGCTTGAAGAGGATGGCGATGGCTTTCTCCCAGCTCTCCTGCAGGGTAGGCAGTTCCTCGACGAGACGGCTGGGCGACTGCACCTGCTGCTCAAGTGGCTCCTCGTCGCTGTCGCCGCCGGCCAGGCAGAACGCCGCCTGCAGTATCACCAGCCAGGGGCGGTTATGTCGATTCAGCCGCAGCAGGGCCGGCAGCTGCTTCTTCTCGGTGGCCAGCTCCATGGCAAAGGGCTCGGGCTGATAGCCCAGGGCATCGAGCAGTGCGGGGTGCCAGGCCTCCACCTCCTTGATGCCGGCTCGGCTGCGCAGCTCAGGCTCGGGGAAGTCGAGGGCCGCGGCCTTGGCCTTGAAGTAGCTGTCGCCAAGGGTCGCCAGGCGTCGCGGCGCGGACTGGCTACCCTGCTCCTTCCAGACCTTGGCCTGGTCGCGAAGGTCCTTGGCAAAACCGTTCTTGTCGGCCAGGTAATGAGCGGCGTAGTAGTCGCCGACGTTCTTGATTGCAGTATCCAGCGCCATTACTTCACTCCTTCCACGACCATCACCAGCCGAGTGGTAGGCTCATCCGTTGCCCGGTAGTGGGCCCCCATCCAGTGCTCCTTGCGGTCCTCCAGGTACTTCTCCATCTCTTCGCGTTTGTTACGCAGCTGGGTGGCACGTTTGCCTTCCGGCGGTAAGCCGACCAGCTGATCGTCGATGCGCGTGGCCCAGCGGGCGAACCAGTCATCCAGACGTTTGGTTTCTTCCTCAACCCGCGGCCAGATCTCGGCTCGGCGTCGGTCCCTAATCTGCTTGAGGTGGTAGAGGCTCTGATTCACTGCCGAGCCCAAGAAGCTCTTCATCATATGCTCGGGCAGCTCGCCCCGCTTGCCGGTGTTGGTGAGCTGATCGAACTTGACCTCGGCCAAGGCCTCCTTGAGCGGGCGAATCCGGAACTTGCCGCCTTTGCGGAAGGAGACCGCATGGGGGTCGACGATCAACGGCGTGCCGGCGCGGGAGCTGACCTGTCCGATAAAGCAGAACAGCAGCTCGCCGGGCTCCAGCCAGGGGGAGCTGATTAAGGGGGCTTCTCCGCGGGCCTGGAGCATCATCAGCCGCTCGGAGAGCCACTTCATCACCGGATGCTGCTCGGTCAGCAGCAGCTCACGAGACCACTGGCCCTTCTGGGCCAGTGCGGCCTGGATGGCGGCGTTGGCGCGCTTGGGGCTCTCGGTGAAGAAGAGCTGCTTCTCCGCCGGCCAGGCCTCTTCGGGGATCGCCGAGGCACCATAGACCATCTCGCTATCCACCCAAGGGGCCCCCAGGCGACGGGCTACCTCGCGGGGCGGTGTAAAGATCATCTGTTGGGCTGTCTTTTCCAGGCCCGGCCAGTCACGATTTTCCGCCTGCAGGGTTCGGTAGCCGTCTTCGAGGAACTGGGCGTTACTCAGCAGGCGGATGCAGGAGTTGTCCTGAACGCCCCGGTATTCATCATCGATATTCCTCTCTTCATCACTCTCGCCAAGCAGCATGTCGAGGAAATCATCGTGGCCCTGATGGGAAGCCTCCTGCAGCAGGGACTCCAGCCCGCCGGCTTCGCCGCTGCTATCCACTTCGAGCTTATGAAGCAATTCGCCATCGCCACGCACTATGCCCTCACCGATGCTCTCCTCCTCGCGCTTGGCATCATAGAGCTTGAGCACGCTCTCACCGGTGCGAGTGGAGCGGTTGATCTCCTCTACCTTGTCGACCAGGCGTTGGAAGATCTCGCTGTCACCCTCCAGCAGGCCTTCGCGGGACTCCACCATCAGGTAGCGGATGATCGGCGGGTATTTTTGGCCGAAGCGGTCGATGCGGCCGTTGCGCTGGATCAGAGTGATGATCGACCAGGGCAGATCGTAGTGGATGATGTGATGACACTGGTGGTGCAGGTTGACGCCTTCCGAGGCGACATCCGTGGCCAGCAGCAGGCGCACATCGCTGGTACCGGTACCGAAGGACTCCACCGATGCGGCCAGGGCGCTATCCGACATGCCACCGTGGATGGCGGCAATGGTCTGCTTAGCCTGATCCTGCTCCTTATCGGAGAACTTGATTTTGAAGTAGTGGGCCAGAGCCGGCGCCAGAGCCTGCTGGGTCACGCGGCTCTCGGTGAACATCAGCAGCCGCGGGCTGTTAGCCGTGCCATCCCAGCCCATGGCTTCCAACTCATGTACCAATGCCTTGAAGCGGGCGCTGTCACTGATGGTAAGCTGCTCCAGCTGCCGCATCAGCAGGGCAAGCTCTTCTACTTCCGGGGAGCCGGGATCCTGACGTTTGATGTGTGCCAACCGCTTGCTAGCGGTGGAGAAACAGGCCTCCGGGCTCGAGAGGAAGGCCTTGTACATGCCCCAACTAACGATAGCCTGACTCTCAATCTCCTTGTCGAGCACCCGCTGACGAATGTGCGCCAGCTGCTGGTAGACGCCCTCCTCCGACTCGTTGGCGTGGGCGGTGGTCTGCTCCAGCGGCACCACCTGGCGCTCGGAGAAGTTGCTGCCGGCCTCAGCCTTCACATCCTCCTTGAAGCGCATCAGGAAGAAGGGGGCGATATCCTTGGCCTCATACTCCTGAAGCTTTGGATCTGGCACCGCGGAAGGGTCAAGCAGGCTGATCAGGCGACCGAAGGTCTCGCGCTTGCCGTTGTGAGGGGTGGCAGTGGTCAACAGCATGCTGTTGGTGCGCCGCGAGAGGCGCCGCGCCAGGCGGTAGCTGAGATGGCGCTCCGGGTTGCTGCCGCCGGAGACGTTGTGCGCCTCGTCGATCACCACCACATCCCAGCGGGTGTTCTCCAGAAAGTGAGCGTAGCGGCCGATATCCTTGAGGGTATCGATGGAGATAATGATGCGCTGGTAGACCTCAAAGGGATTCTTGGAGGCCGGAATCTTGAGCTGAAGCCGGGAGAGAGCATCGGAGTCCATACGCACTAGCGGCAGCGCGAAACGGTTCCACAGCTCGGCCTGGAACTGCGAGAGCATCGACTTCTTGGCCAGCACCAGGATGCGGTTGCCTTGCCCCCGCCGGATCAGCTCGCTGAGGATCATGCCCACTTCGATGGTCTTGCCGAGGCCCACCTGGTCGGCCAGCAGCAGTCGCGGGCGCAGCTGGTGGAGGGCGCGGTGCACCGCTTCCTTCTGGTACTCCATGGGTGTGAAGGCGCCCATGTCCTCGAAATTGGGGGCCGGGTCGGTCAGCGGCATCTGGCGCAGCTGGGCTTCCAGGAACAGCCGGGAGCGCGAGTAGCCGTTGGATTCATCGCGCACCAGGGCTGTCTCGCGAGGATTGACCTCCTTGATCTGGTCCAGCTGGGTGAGAAAGGCGGCCTCGTGACCGCGATTGAGATCATCCACCCCAGTACAGAAGACGATCTGGTGCTGATAGCTGCCCGCGGCATCTACCCGCGAAACGAGCCATTCGGCATCGCGACACACGACGCGCATGCCTGGAGTAAACACACTGCCCATGCTGGTTCTTCCTTGTCTGCTGCTTAACGGCCCGCCGAATCTCGGCAGAGTCCATGCTATGGTCACTTCAGGTCGTGACCACATTTCGTGTTATGGGCTGAATTATATTCAACCGATTGTCTCTCATCCTAAAGGGTTGTCTTTAGGACTACAGCCGTATTGTAGTGTAGTGGTCAAGTGCTTTTGGCCACCGAGCTTTGAGCATTCCAGTAGTTCTTTTCTGCCAAATTCGGCGGTATCCCATCGTTATGCTTGTGCGGCCGGAGGCTGCTGTAGTAACCGATCATATAATCAGTGACAGATCGCTTCGCCGCAGCAACATCGGGATAGCCGATCTCTGGTATCCATTCCGTTTTCAGGCTTCTGAAGAAGCGCTCTGTTGGGGCAT
>NZ_JAKUMF010000014.1:0-53529 GCF_029991385.1 Cobetia sp. BMC6 | reverse complement strand
TAAGCAGACCAAACTTGGTTCAGAGTCAAACTTCTCGTGAGAGGCTTGCTCCGATATTTGGTGACCTTGTCACCACTCATCGGCAAGCGCTCACACGAATTACCTGATCAAATTTTTAAAGAGCGTCACTGTGAAGCGAGGAGGCATATTCTACCCGGAACGCTTGATAAGTCAAGCACTTGATGATGAGTCAATCGACTGCCTCTAAGCATCATCAAGCGGTGAGGAGCATTGCTCGATCACCTGTTCCACAAGGAGTGCGGCGTATTCTAGCCAATCGCCCGGGATTGTCAATCGATGATTTTCGAAGCGGGCTTCAAAAACATCAAGCAAAACAATCACCTGCAAACCTCTTTCACCGCTGGTAACGCCATGCGTCCCCGGCAGCGGATGCGTACTTTACGCAGAAATCGGTTTGATGGCAAGGGTTTTTGGGCCTGGAATTTCAATTCATCCAAACAAGCTCATGCAGGCACTGCGTGCTCCAGCATCAACTGCAGTGACTCTCTCCCCCGCCAGCGATTGCGCGACAGCTTGTAAGCACACTTCACAGAGGAACCCACACCGAATGCCGGCGATTCCCCCGGCGACAGCGCACGGAACCAGATCGCCTTGAGGCGCGTACGCCCGAGCGAGAGTTCCAATGACAGGTGCGTGCCATCGGCGCCTACCGGCCTGAGACTCTCGACCAGGAAGCTGCCCTCGAAGAGAGGCGCCTCGAACTCACGTCCGAAGGGCGCCAGACGCTCGAGCTCATCCAGCGTTTCCAGACTCAGCTGCCCTTCCACCAGCTCACCATCGCTGAGAATCAAGGGATTGAGCGCCCTCTCCCCCAACTGCTCCGCGGCTGCCTGTTGCAGAGCACGAGTGAAGGTATCCTTTTCCGCCAGCGGCAAGCCCACCCCAGCGGCGCCGCGATGTCCACCGAAGCGCGGCAGGCAGTGCGGCACGAGATCATGGGCGCGCTGCAGCGCATTCCGCAGGTGCAATCCTTCGATGGAGCGCCCGGAGCCCGTCAACATGCCGGGCACTGCGGCTGGTGTCAGCACGACGGTCGGGCGCCCGAACTGCTGCACCAGGCGCGAAGCGACAATGCCCTGCACCCCGGGATGACCATCCTCCAGGTGGACCACGATCACCTGATGACCTTCCCGCAAGGAGGTGAGCGCCAGGGCACGCGCCGACTCCACCATCTCGGCCTCGATCGCCTTGCGTGACTGGTTGTCCTGATCGAGCACTTCCAGTGCACGCTGGGCAGCATCATCTTCACGCGCCAACATGAAATGCAGCGCGGCGTACGGGTCATCCAGACGCGAGCGGGCATTGATACGCGGCCCCATCTGGAAGGCCAGCGTCTCGGCATTGAAGGGCACGCTATCCGCCCCGAGCCGTTCTGCCATCGCGCGCCAGCAGGGTTCCTGCATGCGGTTGATCAGCGTGAGGCCCAGATTGACGACCGCACGATTGATCGCACTCCCCCCCAATGACACACAGTCCGCCACTGTCCCCAGTGCCACATACGACAACCACGGCGACAGCTTGGGGGCGTCGCTCGCCAACCTGCCCTGTTCGATCAAGATGTTGCGCGTCAAGGACATGGTCAGCCAGGCGACCATGCAACCGGCAATGGTCGCGTCGGGGTAGGCGCAGTCATCGCGTGTCGGATTGACGGTCGCGTAGGCGGAAGCCGGCGGCCCTTCCTGAGGCAGTGCATGGTGATCCGTCACCACGACATCTATCCCCGCTTCCTTGAGCAACGCCAGACGCGCCTCATCACTGGAGCCGCAGTCCGCGGTCACGATCAATGACGGGCGCGGCGACAGCGTCATGATGCGCTCGACCAGCGGCAGACTGATCCCATAACCATCATGGATGCGATGGCCGATAAGGCTATGCACGCGGTCGTAAGGCACATCGAACAGCTCGGTCAGCGTGCGCAGCATCACCACATGCGAGGTGATGCCGTCCACGTCATAGTCCGTGAGGATGCCGATATGCTCCCCCTCGGCGACGGCGCGCGCGATGCGCTCTGCCGCGCGCCGGCCATCGGCCAGCCGTTCGGGATGCTCGATATGCCGGAGCGCCGGTGTGACCAGCGCCTCCAGGGGGGCCTTGCAGCTCTCCAGCGTCAGGCGCCCTGCCAGCACACGCGCCTGCAATTCACTGAGCCCGGTCGCGATGCCCTGTTGATAGAGACGCTCGTCCCGCACGCGCGGCTGAATGACTCGCGCAATGCTGGCCGCGAGCATGCGCTCATCCGGTCGACTCATGGAATCTTGCGAGAATGGGGGCGACACGGGGGAAGTGACAGACATGAAGAGCTCCTGACAAACGACATGGCCGTCATCTCGGCAGCGGACTGCAGACATGACGGCCATGAAAAGATGACTGCCGATCACCCCGAGCGGGCAAACCGGCAGTTGTTGCAATCACCCGCGGCGATTTTCGCGCACGAAGTCCTGCACTGCCGCCAACTCCGCCGGCAGTACGCTATAGCGCTCCTCGCGCTCCAGCAGGTCATGCAGGTGCGGCGGCAGGTCGACGCCAGCAAAGCCGGCACGCGCCACGGCTTCGGCAAACTTGGCCGGATGCGCCGTCGACAGCGTGATCATCGGCGTCGCGCTATCGGTACGGCAGACCTCAGCCGCACGATAGCCGGTTGCCGTATGCGGATCGAGAATCTCACCGGTGCGATGGTGGGCCTCACGGATGACTTCGAGGATCGTCTCGTCATCGACACTGTGACTGGAGAACAGCTCACGCAGCTTCGCCAGCGGGACATCCGCCAGTGCTGCCGGTTCACGCGAGAAGTGCTCGAGCAGCTCACGGATCGCCTGACCATCGCGGCCATAGGCCTCGAACAGCAGGCGCTCGAAGTTGGAGGACACCACGATATCCATCGACGGTGCCAGCGTCGCCTTCAGCTCCTGACGCGAGAAGTCATTGGAGGAGATGGTGCGATGCAGAATGTCGTTGGCGTTGGTGGCGATCACCAGCTGGCGCACCGGCAGCCCCATGCGCGAGGCCAGATAGCCGGCAAAGATGTTGCCGAAGTTGGCCGACGGCACCGTGAAACTGACCTGGCGCGCCGGAGCACCCAGCGCCACACCGGCGGCCACGTAGTAGACGGTCTGAGCCATGATACGCGCCCAGTTGATCGAGTTGACCGCAACCAGACGCGTGCCGTTCAGGAAGTCCTGATCGGCAAAGCTGGCCTTCACCATCGCCTGGGCATCATCGAAGTTGCCTTCGATGGCGATGTTGAAGACGTTGGGCGCCAGCACGGAGGTCATCTGGCGACGCTGCACTTCGGAGACACGGTTGTGCGGATGCAGAATGAAGATATCCACATGATCGCAGGCACGGCAGCCTTCGATGGCGGCAGAACCGGTATCGCCGGAGGTCGCGCCCATGATCACCGCACGCTCGCCGCGCTTGGCGAGGAAGTGATCCAGCAGGCGACCCAGCAGCTGCAGCGCGACATCCTTGAAGGCCAGCGTCGGGCCGTGGAACAGCTCCAGCAGGTAATGGTTGCTGTCGAGCTGATTGAGCGGCGCGACGGCATCGTGACTAAAGGTCGCGTAGGTCTCGCGCACGATGTCACGGAAGGTCTCGTCATCGATGGCGCCATCGACGAAGGGCTTCATGACACGGAAGGCGATTTCCGCGTAGGACTCACCGGCCATCGCCGTCAGTTCTTCGGCGCTGAACTGCGGCAGGGTTTCCGGCACGTACAGGCCACCATCGCTGGCAAGCCCCGTGAGAACCACATCTTCAAAACCGAGCGCCGGCGCCTGGCCGCGCGTGGAGATATAACGCATGTCGTGTCTTCCCGTGGCTCTTGCCACCGTTATGATTCTTGCTCTTCCGGCCTGCGCCGGCTGCCCAGCGGGGCGGTGCCATCAGCGTCGATAGCCCCACCCCGTTTGCCCGCGATCAGGCGTTGTCGTCGAGATCCTCGACACGAATGCGCACCACGGACCCGGCGACATCCACCAGCGCTTCCAGCTGACGAATCGCTTCGTTCATGTGCAGTTCGCGCGCACGGTGCGTGAGCAGAATGATCGGCACCAGCTCCCCTTCGGTGGCTTCCTTCTGGATGATCGCCTCGATGGAGATGCCCTGATCGGAGAGTATCGACGCGACACGTGCCAACACGCCCGGGCGGTCCACTGCGTGCAGACGCAGATAGCAGGCCGTCTCGATCTCTTCCATCGGCAGGATCGGCAGAGTGTCGCCGTGCTGATTAATCTCGGAGAAGGCCAGATACGGCACGCGGTAGCGGTGGTCGGTGGCGATATCGCGCGCCACGTCGAGCAGGTCCGCGACCACGGCAGAGGCCGTCGGCTCGGCACCGGCGCCAGCGCCGTAATAAAGGGTCGGGCCGACAGCGTCGCCCATCACCTCGATGGCATTCTTGACGCCATGCACATTGGCCAGCAGACGCTCCTTGGGAATCAGCGTCGGATGCACGCGCAGCTCGAGGCCCTTGGCCGTGGCGCGAGTGATGCCCAGATGCTTGATGATGTAGCCCAGGTTATCGGCCTGCTCGATGTCCTCGGCCGTGATGCGCGAGATGCCTTCGGTGTAGGCCTTGTCGAACTGCAGCGGCACGCCGAAGGCGATCGAGGCCAGGATGGTCAGCTTGTGCGCGGCATCGATGCCTTCGACATCGAAGGTCGGATCGGCTTCGGCATAGCCCAGCGCCTGAGCCTCGGCCAGCACGTCCTCGAAGCTGCGACCTTCATCACGCATCGCGCTGAGGATGAAGTTGCCGGTGCCGTTGATGATGCCGGCCAGCCACTGGATGCGGTTGGCACCCAGACCTTCACGCAGCGACTTGATGACGGGAATGCCACCGGCCACTGCGGCTTCGAAGGCTACCATCACGCCTTTCTCGGCCGCGGCACGGAAGATCTCATTGCCGTGGACGGCGATCAGCGCCTTGTTGGCGGTCACGACATGCTTGCCGTTGGCGATGGCTTCCATCACCAGCTCATAGGCGACATCGTAGCCGCCGATCAGCTCGACCAGCACGTCGACCTCGGGATTACGCGCGACCTCGAAGATGTCATGCGTGCGGCTGACGCCGGTGATGTCGCAGTCAGGATTGTCGCGTCGTGCGCCGACCTGTTCGACGATGATCGGGCGTCCAGCACGACGCGCAATCTCATCGGCATTGCGAATCAGCACGTTATAAGTGCCGCCGCCTACGGTCCCTAGACCACAGATTCCTACTTTCACCGGTTTCAACGTCGCTTTCCTCTCTTGTTACGGTATCCAGCCTTGAGGGCCGCGCCACTGTCAGCGACGGCCTTGCCGATCTCACGTCGGTCTATTATCCAGACATCCTGCACGTACGTCTGTCGTGACCACGGTAGCAAGGCAGGACGCCCTGTCAACGCGCAGTCTTGTCGCCTGTGGTTCATGTGATTCGTGTGGCTCAGTCATCGATGCCCAGCATGGTGGCAAGACGCTCCACCGGCAGGTAGCCCGGCACCATCTGGCCATCCGGCATCACGATGGCCGGGGTGCCCTGCACTCCCATGCGCGTGCCCAGCTGATACTGGCTTTGCACCGGCGCATCGCAGCTGGCCGCCTGCCTGGGCACTTCGCCTTCATTCTTGATCTGGTTCATCGCCTCGGTGCGATTCTCGGCGCACCACACCTGCGCCAGTTCACGTGCGCCCTGCGAGCGCATGCCACCGCGCGGGAAGGCCAGATAGCGCACTTCGATGCCGCGTGCATTGAGCTCCGGCACTTCCTGGTGCAGCTTGCGGCAATACGGGCAGGTGGTGTCGGTGAAGACACTGATCACCGCCTTGACCTCACCCGCCGGGCGGAAGATGACCATATCATCTTCACTGACCTCGGCCAGCAGCTTGAGACGCTCGCCATTGGCCTTCTGCTCGCTGAGATTGACCAGCCCCTTGTCGCCATCATTGCGGTACATCTCACCCACGATCAGATGCTTGCCGTCGATATCGGTAAAGAAGCTCTCGCCACTGGTCAGGCGCACCTCATAGAGGCCATCGATGGGGCTTGAGGCCAGTGATTCGACCGGCAGCGGCTGGCCATTGACGACGAGCTTGTCACGCAGATCATCCAGGGCATCAGCCTGGGCCAATGGCGCCACCAGCGTCAGCACGGCGCCGGCACTCAAGAGGCGAATCGCACGGGACAGGGCCTGCGGACGACGGAAAGACTTGCTCATCAAACACTCCTTGGCGTCCGCGCGCAGAGGAAAGGACACTCAGCCACGCGGATGATGTTCGGCATGCAGACGCTCCAGACGCGCCTGGGCCACATGGGTATAGATCTGGGTCGTGGAAAGATCACGATGTCCCAGCAACAGCTGCACGACACGCAGGTTGGCACCGTGATTGAGAAGGTGCGTGGCGAAGGCATGGCGCAGCGTATGCGGTGACAGAGGCTTGCTGATGGCCGCAGTCACGGCGTGACGCCGGATGCGATGCCAGAAGGTCTGTCGCGTCATGGCCTTGTCGTGTCGGCCGGGAAACAGTGCCGGACGCGTCTGGTCGGCCATCATCGCAGGTCGGCCAACGGACAGCCAGCGTGACAACCAGTCACAGGCCTCCTCGCCCAGCGGCACCAGCCGCTCACGATCGCCCTTGCCGGTGACACGCACGACGCCCTGGCGCAGATTGAGCGCATCGACACTCAGGTTGACCAGCTCGCTGATACGCAGCCCCGCCCCATAGAGCACTTCGAGCATGGTGCGGTCACGCAGCCCGATGGGCGTCTCGAGATCCGGCGCCTCCAGCAGGCGCTCGACCTCTTCCTCATCCAGCGTGCCCGGCAGGCTGGGAATCACGCGCGGCAGGCGCACCTCATGCAGCGGGTCCGCCTCGATCATGCCTTCGGCCAGCGCCCAGCGATAGAAGCGCCGCAATGCCGACAGCAGGCGCGCCGTGGAGCGCAGCGCATGCGACTCACGCCGCGAGTCACAGAAGACCTGCACCTTCTGCGGTGCCACGCTCAGCAAGGGCACCGTGTCAGCACCCGCCTCCGCCTGATCGGCCAACCAGCGCCGCCAGGCCGTGAGATCACTGCGATAGGCACCGAGCGTATTGTCACTGGCGCCCCGCTCTAGCCACAACGTATCGAGAAAGGCCTCGACCAACGCATCGTCGTCCATCATTCCCGCTCCCCCATCCTGAATGACGCGCCATCCACGCTCGCGTGGCCGTCATGTACCGCGGCACCGGGCCTGCGTGAGCCTCGATTCTACCGTGATGCCCTGACGATGAAATGAACCCGCTGCAAGTCACACCGGATTTCCCTGGCGCACACACGAAGACCCCGCCATGCGATGCATGGCGGGGTCTTCGTGTGGCGGAGGAGCAAGTGGCAATTCGCTCCCCCGCAGTACTGCCGAGTTCTGCAGTCAGGGAATGCGGAGCGCTTAGCCCAGCTTTTCCTTGATGCGTGCAGACTTGCCGCTACGCTCACGGAGGTAGTACAGCTTGGCCTGACGGACGTCACCACGACGCTTGACGTCGATAGCGGCAACCTGCGGGCTGTAAGTCTGGAAGGTACGCTCGACGCCCACACCGTGGGAGATCTTGCGGACGGTGAAGGCGGAGTTCAGACCGCGGTTACGCTTGCCGATCACCACGCCTTCGAAGGCCTGCAGACGCTCACGAGTACCTTCGACAACCTTGACCTGGACGACGATGGTGTCGCCCGGTGCAAAGGCCGGGACTTCCTTGGCCATCTGCTCGTTTTCGATCGCCTGGATCAGTTTATTCTTGCTGCTCATCGCTAGCTCCAAATTCGTTAGCATCAATCCCGAGATTGATGTTCGTCATGACCCCGGCACCGCAAACGGCCTTGAACACGGGGATCGACCTTGTGTGTGACGCGCCACGGAACTCCCGCAAGATGACTCCGGGCCGTGCCGCACCTCCGCCACGGTGGTGGCCTTCTCCTGACAGCGAACCTTCGGTTCGCAGCGGTCAGGCCTTGCCTTTCCGGGCGTGCTGCGCGATGAACTCGTCGAGCAGCTTGCGCTCCTCACGAGTCAACGTGCGACTCTCCAGCAAATCCGGACGCCTGAGCCAGGTACGTCCCAGAGACTGCTGCAACCGCCAGCGCTTGATCAGGGCATGATTGCCACTGAGCAGAACATCCGGCACCCGCTTGCCGTCGATGACTTCAGGGCGGGTATAGTGCGGACAATCGAGCAGGCCATCAGTGAAGGAATCCTCCTCCGCGCTGGCTTCATGCCCGAGTACGCCCGGCACCAGGCGCGCAACCGTATCGATCAGGACCATGGCCGGCAGTTCCCCGCCAGACAGGACGTAATCGCCGATCGACCACTCCTCATCGATCTCCTCTTCCACCACGCGTTCGTCAATGCCTTCATAGCGTCCGGCCACCACGATCAGGCGCTCATTCGTCGCCAGTTCACGGGCACCGGCCTGATCCAGCTTGCGGCCTTGCGGGGAGAGATAGATCACGCGGGCGTCGTCACCACCAGCGGCACGGGCGTCACGAATGGCACCTCGCAGGGTCTCGACCTTCATCAACATGCCGGGACCACCGCCGTAGGGACGATCATCGACCGTACGGTGCCTGTCGGTGGCGTAGTCGCGAGGATTCCAGAAATCAACCTCGAGCAGGCCCTTGTCGACCGCTCGGCCGGTCACGCCACTGGCGGTAATCGCCGTGAACATTTCCGGAAACAGGCTCACTACACCAATCCACACAGGCGTCAGCTCTCTGTGCTTAACATCAGAATTCGGGATCCCAGTCGACGCTCATGCGCCCAGAGGTGAGATCCACATCGCGAACCACCTGATCGGGAAGGTACGGCACGAGCCGTTCCTTCTCATCGATGCTGTCGTCGTTCGGCTTTATCACCAGAACGTCGTTGGCACCGGTCTCCATCAGGGTGCTCACTTTCCCGAGGCGCTGGCCATCCAGCGTTACCACCTCGAGACCTTCCAGTTGATGCCAGTAGTACTCACCGACTTCCAGCTGCGGCAGGTGCTGCTTGGGCAGGAGAATCTCCGCCCCGGCCAGCTCCTGTGCTGCTTCGCGACTGTCGATACCTTCGAGCTGTGCCACCAGGCCCTTGCCATGGCGACGTGCCTGAGCGAGGCGGGCGGGAATCTGCTTCCCGTCCAGCTTCAGCATCCAGCCAGCGTAATCGAAGATGCCGTCAATCGGGCTGGTGTAGGAATACACCTTGAGCCAGCCTTTGACGCCATAGGGGCTGGTAAGCTTCCCCATTACCACCACATCATCGTCATGCGATGACGCTGCGGTCGGCTGCGGATTGTTCGGTTGAGTAGGCATCCTGGAATCAAGCCTGCTGCTTGCCAGCTTCCTTGATCAGCTGAGCGACACGGTCAGAGACCTGTGCGCCCTGCTGCTGCCAGTGAGCGATGCGCTCGAGATCGACGCGCAGACGCTCTTCCTGGCCGCGAGCGACCGGGTTGAAGAAGCCGACGCGCTCGATGAAGCGGCCATCACGGGCTGTGCGGGAGTCAGCTACAGCCAGGTGGTAGAAGGGACGCTTCTTGGCGCCACCACGTGCCAGACGAATGGTAACCATTGCGTAATCTGTCCTTCGTGTTGAAGTGAAAATCGTGCCACAGAACTCGTCTTCGCATGGAGGGTCCACACGAAGAGGCGACATTCTACGGAAATTGGCAAGCCTTGGAAACCTTTTTCCAAGGCCATACACACGCTCCGCGACACGGGACGTGCCACGGAGCGCTATTCCAGGTGTCAGCGCCCATGTCTCATCAGCGCTGCATCGGGCATCGGGTCAGCAATCAGCGACGCGGGAAGCGTCCGCCACCCATGCCGCCGGGGCCACCCATACCGCCCATGCCCCCCATACCGCCGGGGCCGCCAGGACCACCGCCACCGCCCATCATGCCGGACATGCCACGCATCATCTTCTGCATGCCACCTTTCTTGCCGGCCTTCTTCATCATCTTGGCCATCTGCTTGTGCTGCTTGAGCAAACGGTTGAGGTCCGGCACCTGAGTACCGGAGCCCATGCAGATGCGGCGCTTGCGCGACCCATTGATGAGGGCTGGGTTGCGGCGCTCCTTGGGCGTCATGGAGTTGATCATCGCCTCCAGCTTGCCCAGCTCCTTCTCGCTGGCCTGGCTCTGGGCGACTTCCGCCAGCTGCCCCATGCCCGGCAGCTTGGACATCAGGCTGCCCATGCCCCCCATGTTCTTGAGCTGCTGCAACTGGTCACGGAAGTCCTCGAGATCGAAGCCTTCGCCTTTCTTGACCTTGCTGGCCAGCTGCTCGGCCTTGCTCTTGTCGACGGTGCGCTCGGCTTCCTCGATCAGCGACAGCATGTCGCCCATGCCGAGGATGCGCGAGGCGATGCGGTCCGGGTGGAAGGGTTCGAGGGCGTCGACCTTCTCCCCCATGCCCATGAACTTGATCGGCTTGCCGGTGATGTGACGTACGGACAGGGCCGCACCGCCACGCGCATCACCGTCGGCCTTGGTCAGCACGACACCGGTCAGTGGCAAGGCTTCATGGAAGGCCTTGGCGGTGTTGGCGGCATCCTGACCGGTCATCGCATCGACGACGAACAGCGTCTCGTCGGGATTGACGCTGCGGTGCAGGGCGGCAATCTCGTCCATCATGTCGGCATCGACATGCAGGCGACCGGCGGTATCGACCAGCACCACGTCGTGGAACTGGATACGCGCGTGCTTCATCGCCGCTTCGGCGATGGCCACCGGCTGCTGGGAGGAGTCGGAGGGGAAGAAATCGACCCCGACTTCCTTGGCCAGCGTTTCCAGCTGGTCGATGGCGGCCGGACGATAGACGTCCGCCGAGACCACCAGCACCTTCTTCTTCTCGCGCTCACGCAGGTAGCGTGCCAGCTTGGCGACGGTGGTGGTCTTGCCCGCGCCCTGCAGGCCTGCCATCAGAATGACGGCCGGACTGCCCTTGAGCGTCAGACCTTCATTGGCTTCGCCCATGATCGCTTCCAGCTCCTGCTGGACGATCTTGACGAACTGCTGGCCCGGCGACAGGCTCTTGGACACTTCCTGACCGACGGCACGTTCGCGCACTCGCTCGATGAAGGCCTTGACCACCGGCAGCGCGACATCGGCTTCAAGCAACGCCTTGCGCACTTCGCGCAGGGTGTCCTTGATGTTGTCTTCCGTCAGCTTGGCCTGGCCGGTAATCGACTTCAGCGTATGCGACAGGCGATCACTCAAACTTTGAAACATGGGCCTCTCCGGCTAGGGACGTCTGGGGTCCGCGCTGCGGGGACGAGGGCGTAAGCCACCTCGTGACCGGCGCACGGCATGACGCCCCAGCGCGTGAATGGTTATCCTGTCGCGCATTATACGCACAGGGCGGCCGTGTCTCCATGCATGCAAGACTTGCAAGTCGCCATCCTGGCGATGACATGCATGAAGGAAGCAGCGCCGACAATCGTCATGCAATGCGGAGTCTGTTGCCGCGCGGGCCTCATCGCCCGTCAGAGCACGCGACAGGACACCGCGAGTGGATGCAATCCCGGCGGCGCATTCGGTATAGTCTCTGCAGATAGACAGTGTCTCATGCGAGGCCTGATCTCCCGCTACCCTCCGGCACCTGGACAACAGCACATGCAGGCTCTGCCTTTTGCCTTTCTGGCCATCATCTTCTATCTCGGCGCCGGCCTCTGGCAGGGCCTTACCCTGACACGCCGCGTCCCGGCACGCACGCGTCTGGTGCGCAGCCTGGCGCTGATCGCCGTCGCCTGCCATTCCGTCATCGTCTGGGTCACGCTCAACCACGGTGGCGCGCTGCACCTCGGACTGTTCGAGAGCGCTTCGCTGGTCAGCTGGGCCATCTGCCTGCTGCTGGTCATCGCCAGCCTGTTCAAGCCGGTGATCGCCGGGGGCGCGGCGCTGTTCCCGGTCGCCGCCGCCTGCGTGCTCGGCGTGATGAACCTGCCGAGCGCCACCACCGAGAACCCGCTCTCCCCCGGCCTGGTCGCCCACATCTTCACCTCGGTGGCGGCGTTGGCCTTCTTCAGCATCGCGGCCATGCAGGCCGGGCTGCTGTCACTGCAACAGCATGCGCTCAAGAAGCGACATACCCGCGGTATCGTCCAGGTGCTGCCGGCACTGACCAGCATGGAGCGCGCGCTGTTCGAGCTGATCTGGGCCGGCATGATCCTGCTCAGCGTATCGATCATCAGCGGCACCATCTATCTGGACAACATGTTCGCCCAGCATCTGGCTCACAAGACCGTGCTCAGCCTTGGCGCCTGGATCATCTTCGCCGTACTGCTGTTCGGGCATCACGTGCTGGGCTGGCGCGGCCAGCGTGCCGCACGCTGGACACTGGGCGGCTGCCTGGTACTGGCACTGGCCTTCTTCGGCACCAAGTTCGTGCTGCAAGTGATATTTTCCCACTAAGTCCTGCCATCCCGACAGAGATCGCTCGCTGCGCCTGATGCATTGCAGCGAGCGTGTCAGTATCATGCGCCTAAATCCGCCACCGAGGACCCTTCACTCTTGAGCGACGACACCCCGTTGGGGCTGCTGTTCGGCCTACTGGTCATCCTGATCATCCTGTCTGCCTTCTTCTCGAGTTCCGAGACCGGCATGATGTCGATCAACCGCTACCGTCTCAGTCACCGCGCCAAGGGCGGTGAGCGCGGCGCCAAGCGTGTTACCCGCCTGCTTTCCCGCCCGGACCGCCTGATCGGCGTCATCCTGATCGGCAACAACTTCGTCAACAACCTGGCCGCCTCGCTGGCGACCATCATCGCGATCCATTACTTCGGTGATGTCTCAGGCCCGGCCGTCTCGACCGCCGTGTTGACCATCGTGGTGCTGATCTTTGCCGAAGTGACGCCCAAGACCATGGCCGCCGTGAACCCGGAGCGCATCGCCTATCCGGCCTCTCTGGTACTGGAGCCGTTGCTCAAGCTGCTCTACCCGCTGGTATGGCTGGTCAATGGCATCTCCAATAGCCTGCTGCGTCTCTTCGGCGTGCGCGATGTCAGCGGCGGCGCCGACAGCCTGACTCGTGACGAGCTGCGCACCGTGGTCCATGAGGCTGGCAGCATGATTCCGCGTCGCCACCAGGGCATGCTGCTGTCGATCCTCGATCTCGAGAACGTCACCGTCGATGACATCATGGTGCCTCGTCAGGAGATCTTCGGCATCGACCTGGACGATGACCTCGACATCATCCTCAGCCATATCCGCGCCAGTCAGCACACGCGGGTGCCGGTCTACAAGGGGGACATCAACAACATCATAGGCATCCTGCACCTGCGCAACGCGGCGCGCTTCCTGTCACTGGACGAGGTCACCAAGGCCTCCATCATCCAGGAAGCCCGCGAGCCCTACTTCATCCCGGAGTCCACGCCGCTGCATACCCAGCTGCTCAACTTCCAGAAGCAGAAACGCCGCATCGGCATCGTGGTCGACGAGTATGGCGATGTGCAGGGGCTGGCGACATTGGAGGACATCCTCGAGGAGATCGTCGGCGAGTTCACCACCGATGTCGCCGGTACGCATCAGGAGATCCACCCGCAGGACAACGGCAGTTACGTGATCGAAGGCACCGCCAACATCCGCGAGATCAACAAGGCCATCGGCTGGCAGCTGCCGACTGACGGTCCCAAGACACTCAACGGCCTGATTCTGGAACACCTGGAATCCTTCCCGGATGCTCCGGCCAGTCTCGCCATCGGCACTACGCGCATCGAGATCCAGCAGGTGAAGGACAACCAGATCACCTCGGCACGCTGCTGGCAGGCAGCCCGCACCACACGCACCTGATGTCGCCATTGCCCCTCGGCATCACGTCGTGATGCCAAAAAGAGCCCGCCACCCGGCGGGCTCTTCACGTTCCAGCTCGTTGCAATGCCGTGTTGCATGCCGTGAAGCGGCCAATGGCGAAGACACGCGTTATCCTCTGCCTGCGCCACGACGAGCACGGTGACATCCGGCCTGTTGACTCACGATCACCGCCACCGAATCCGCCGACCGTCTTTCCGCCACGCCCACCACCTGCACAAAGGGCCGACATGACCTCAGCCTCCCCTTCGAAGATTGCACTGCAGCACCACCCCGCCCGCTTCACGCTGATGCTGGCGTTGATGGTCGCCCTCGCCCCTCTGGCCACTGACGCCTATCTGCCTGCCATGCCGTCCATGGCAGGCGACTTCGGCGTGGACGAGCATCGTATCGGCCTGACCATCACCATGTTCTTCTTCGGCTACGCGATGGGGCAGCTGGGCGGCGGTCCGCTGTCCGACAGCCTGGGGCGTCGCCCGGTGGCCCTGAGCGGCTTCGTGCTGTTTCTCGTCGCCGGTCTGGGCTGCGCACTGACCCGCGACTTCCATTGGCTGCTGTTCTGGCGAGTGCTGCAGGGCATCGCCACCGGCATGACAGGTGGTGTCTCACGCACCGTGGTAAGGGATGTCGCGACCGGCAAGGACGCCGCTCGCCTGATGACCAACGTCACCATGGTGCTGATGACCGCGCCGTTGATCGCCCCGTCCCTCGGGGCCTTGGTGATCTCGCTGAGCCACTGGACGACAATCTTCTTCGCGCTGGGGGTCTACGGACTGCTGGTCGGCCTGATCATCCATCGCTGGCTGCCGGAAACCCACCCGCCCAGCGAGCGCACGCCCTTCAAGCCCCGCAATGTGCTGCGTAGCTATCGTGACATCCTCTCCACGCGCGGTGTACCCGGCCATCTGATGCTGATCCTGTGCGGCCCCGGCATCATGTTCACCTTCATCACCAATGCCAGCTATCTGTATCAGGGGCTGCTCGGGATGACACCGCCTCAGTTCGCGCTGGCTTTCGGTGCCAACGTGGTGGCGATGTTCGTCGGCAATCGTCTCAATCATGTCGGCCTCAAGCACCTGCGCATGCGCACCCTGGTCAAGCTGGCACTGGGTGTCCAGCTGACAGGCATCTGCTGGCTGCTGGGGCTGGGCCTGAGCGGCATGATCAGCGCCGCTACCATGATTCCCGGCATGCTGGTGGTACTTGGCGCAGGCGCCATGATCACCCCCAACGTGATGGCAGACTACCAGTCGCTCTTCGCCCGCGGTCACGGTGTCGCCAATGCCATCTCGGGCACCACGCTCTTCCTGGGCGGCGGGCTCTATGGTGCCATTGCCAGTCTGTGGCTGAACGGCACTGACATGCTGCCGGTGCCCCTGGTGATGCTGACAGCCTGCCTGATCGGCAGCATCGGCTTCTGGATCACGCGCCATACCGCCCCGTCCAATCAGCCCAGTGCCCGCAGTGGCGCCACCACGTCTGCTTGAGTGAGCCCACCGGCCGCCCTGGATGAGGCACACGCAAAAAGACGCCGCCCGCGAGATCACGGGCGGCGTCTTGTCTTCAGGGGCAGGGCTGGCTCTCACCAACCGGGGTGACGGCTGAACACGAGCGAGGCCGCTTCATCCTGTCACCGATTGCCTGCCAGGCGTGTCGCCTTGCGATGCAGATCACGCACCGCTTCTTCGAGCTCCACCGCCTTGGTGCCGACAGGGTCGAAGGTACGTCCTACACACAGCTCTACCCGCCCGCGCAGACGCCGCGGGAACTTGGCGAAAGCAGGCCCGCCGCCGTGGGAGAACCAGGACCCCCATAGTCCGCCCAGCGCCATCGGAATCACCGGCACCGGGTCACGCGCCAGAATCAACTCCAGCCCGCGCCGGAAGCGGCCGACCTCACCATCACGCGTCAGCTTGCCCTCGGGGAAGATCATCACGACTTCTCCCTCGCGCAGCGCCTTGCCGACTTCCTCCAGCGAACGGCGCACCCCTGCCGGGTCCTTGCGTGAGGAATCCACCGGAATCGCCCCGGCAATGCGGAAGAACCACTTGAGCCACGGCGAGTGATAGATCTCGGCATCCATCAGGAAACGCAGCGGACGCGGACTGGCCCCGCCCAGAATCAGCGCATCCATGAAGCTGACGTGATTGCACACCACCAGCGCCGCCCCTTCCGCCGGTATCCGCCAGCGCCCCTTGAGGTGCAGGCGATACATCAGGTGGATGAGGATGAAGATATTGAGGCGCAGGAAGGGGCGCGGGTCGCGCAGCATGCAGACCACTGCGATCAGTCCGCTGATCAGGGACAGCAACAGCAGGAAATCCGGAATATCGCGCCCCATCACGCCCAGCACCAGAATGCCGGCACCGGCCGACAGCACCATCAGCAGGGCATTGAGCACGTTGTTGGCGGCGATCATGCGCGCGCGGTGATCTTCAGGACTGCGGATCTGCAACAGGGTATAGAGCGGCACGATATAGAGGCCACCACCGAACCCGATGACGCCGAGATCCAGCCACATGCGCCAGAAACCGGCGATGCCCAGCAGCTCGATCAAGGGCATGGCCATCTGCGCCTCAGCCAGTGCCGGGCGCAGGGCAAGATCCAGCCCGCCAGCGAAGATGATCAGCGCGCCGAAGGGGACCAGTCCCGTCTCGAGGCGCCCGCGCGAGACACGTTCACAGGCCAGCGACCCCAACCCGATACCGATGGCAAAGGCCGCCAGCAAGGCAGAGGTCGCCCCTTCGGCCCCATGCACGATATCGCGCGCATAGGCCGGCAATTGCGTCAGATAGCTGGCGCCGAGGAACCAGAAGGCACTGATGCCCAGCAGCGCCCAGCGTAGCCGGCGGTTGCTCAGCCCTTCACGCATCACCGCGATGCTGCCGGAGAGCGGCCGCCACGGCACGGGGCCGGGCGAAGCGGAGGGTGCCGGCGGAATCTTGCCGGCCGCCATCACGCCCAGCAGGGACAAGGAAACCAGCGACGCGGAGAGCGCCCAGCGTGCCAGCTCGCCGCCCAGTGCCATCAAGGCCGCGGCAGCAAGGGTACCGATCAGGATGGCCAGAAAGGTGCCCAGCTCGACCCAGGCATTGCCGCTGACCAGCTCATCCGGCTTGAGATGCTGGGGCAGGATGGCGTACTTGACCGGGCCGAAGAGCGCCGACTGGGTGCCCATCATGAACAGCAGCGCCAGCAGCAACTCCCAGGCTTCGAAGATCAAGGCGCCGGCCGCCACGCTCATGGTAGCCAGCTCCAGCCACTTGAGTCGCACGATCAGGCGCTGCTTGTCGAGGCGGTCAGCCAACAGGCCGCCCCAGGCGGAGAACAGCAGAAAAGGCAGGATGAAAAGACCGGCCGCCAGGTTGTTGACGATGCCGGTGTCCCAGCCCCGCTGCTCGATGACCACGAAGGTCATCAGCAGCAGCAAGGCGTTCTTGAACAGATTGTCATTGAAGGCCCCGAGGGCCTGGGTCCAGAAGAAGGGCGCAAAACGGGGTCGCCGGAGCAGTTCTCGACTCATTTTCCAGCTTCCGTGGCATCCCCCGCACACGCAGCCTCGCTGCGTACCTTGAGCCCTGCCAACATGGTGTCCAGCAACTGATCGAGAAGCTCCGTCACTTCCAGTGGCTGCCCCTGCCAGAGCCCCAGACGCTCGTTCATGCCCAGCTGCACCAGACCATGCACGCTACCCCACAGCGTGCGCGCCATGCGCTTGGCCTCGACGGACTCGACGCGTGGGGCGTACTCGACCAAAGCCCCCTCCACACGCTCGAACAGCCCTTCGATCATCGCGTTCTGACGCTGGTCCAGCTCCCCTTCCTGGGCGAGCGGGAAGTCGAACAGCAGCTGCCAGCGATAAGGGTCGCGCTGGGCGAAGCTCCAGTAGGCGCGCGCCAAGGCCTTGAGGCGCTCCGAAGGACTCGGCGTCTCCTGTCCGGCTATCGCATCGCGCAGCCTGTCCAGCGTCGCCAGATTGACGTGCTGGAGCAGGTTGCCGAAGCTGCCATAGAGCTTGAGCAGGGTGCTGGGCGCACAACCGACTTCGCGAGCCAGGTTGCGCAGAGACAGGGCGTGAACGGGCTGCTCTTTGAGCCATTCATCGCAGGTCTCCATTACCCGCGCATGCAGCGCTTCCGGTGCATGCTGACGTGGACGGGCCATCGAATTCCTCTGATGCTTGAGATGCGTTACCGCGTAGCGAGTCTGACGCGGCGTGTGTTCGGACAGCACGGGTGGGCAAAGGGTTGCGACGCCTTGCGGGCACCTCTTGGAGCACCCCGTATCAGTCATTGAATCGAACAGTGTTTCCGTCCAGCATATCGAGACTGAGCACAAACGCAAGCATCACCAAGGTGTGGCATGCTGGCATGCGTGACGTGCAGCGCGATCCACACCCCATCTCAGGCAGCAGCTGCCGCTGCATGTTCCCTTCGCCTCATCGCCTCAAAGGATTCTCGTGGCCGGTCGTCTGTATATCCCCCCCTACCCCGCTGACCTGCCCCCCGACGAACTGTTCGGGTCGCTGGCGACTCCCGCGCTCGAACGCCAGTTGCGCAGCGAACTGCTGGTCAGTGCCAATCGCGCCCCGCGCATGCCCGCCTCGATGCTGCGTCTGGAAGGCCCCAGCCTGCGGCTGGTGCCGGCACTCTGGGGCCTGACACCCAGCTGGCTGGAGATCATGGACCACGCCCCGCACGTGGCGCGTGCAGAGTCGCTGGAAACGCGACGCATGTTCCGCGAGTCGTTCATCAGCCAACGGGCACTGATCCCCGTCGGCGGTGTCTATGTGTGGAAGGAACAACCGCGCATGAAGCAGCCGTTTCTGGTCACGCACCCGACCCGCGCTCCGCTGTTGCTGGCCGCCCTCTGGACGCGCCACTTCAGCGCTCCCCTGATGGAGGGGCTCCCCCCCGAGGGTCGCGACAGCTTCGCGCTGATCAGTGTCGAGTGCGCCGGGGTCACGTCACGCCTGACCGATCGCATGCCCGCCGTGATCGCGCCGCATCAGGTACGCGACTGGCTGAATGCCGAGACGCCGCTGGAGACAGCCCGCAGCATGCTGACACCGAACGTCAGCCTGGCCGCCTTTCCGGTCGCACGCCTCGTCAACGACCCCGAGCATCAGGAGTGGAGCGTCGCCCACCCCACCGGCCCGATGCTGACCTGAATCCGCCTGCGTCGACGGCACGTATTGACGATGGTGGCACTGCATCGCTCTATCGCCTCGCGCACATGTTCGCCCAATGAGAACCATCACCGAGTCAGCGCCACCTGCCCGAGCAGCGGTGGCATGAATCAGGAGAGAAGATGTCACTGCCTTCAGGATTTCGCCCTCTTGCACTGAGCACGGCCATTGCAGCCATCGTCATGGGTGGTCTGGCGCCGGCCATCAGCCATGCCGATACCCGCCCGGCTTCTGCGCCCGCATCGTCACTCGCGCCGGCCGCCAACTCCGCCTCAAGCACGGCGTCCGCCAGGGGCGAGCAGGCCAGTCCGGTCATCAAGAGCGAGAACGACCAGCGACTTTATCGCAGCCTGACCCTCGACAACGGCCTCAAGGTCCTGCTGGTCAGTGATGCCAAGGCCGACAAGGCCGCCGCCGCCGTCGATGTCGAAGTCGGCAGCGCCCAGGACCCCGACGATGTCCCGGGGCTGGCGCACTTCCTGGAGCACATGCTGTTCCTCGGCACCGATCGCTACCCGAAGCCGGACGCCTACCAGGACTTCATCACCAGGCATGGCGGCCAGCACAACGCCTTCACCGCCAGCCAGGACACCAACTACTTCTTCGACATCGACCCGGATGCCTTCGATGAAGCGCTGCCGCGCTTTGCGCGCTTCTTCGTCGCACCGCAGTTCAACGCCGACTACGTGGATCGCGAGCGCCATGCGGTCAATTCCGAGTATCAGGCGCGCCTGCAGGACGATGGCCGGCGCATCTACGAGGCTGTCGAAGCGGCCCTCAATCCAAAACACCCCTTCAACCGCTTCAGCGTCGGCAGTCTCGAGACCCTCAAGGACACCGAGGCCGGTAGCCTGCGCCAGCGTCTGGTCGATTTCTATCAGGCCCACTACGGCGCCAACGTGATGCGCCTGTCATTGGTCGGACCGCAGTCGCTGGAAACGCTCGAGCAGCTGGCCCGTGACAACTTCAGTGATGTGCCAGATCGCGGGTTGTCGCGTCCCGAGATCAACACGCCCCTGGCCAGCGGTGACGAACTGCCGGCACGCCTTGAGGTCAAGTCACTCAAGCAGGAGCGCAAGCTGTCATTCATGTTCCCTATCGACGACCCGATCGCCCACTACCAATCGCAGCCGGTCAGCTACCTGGCCAACCTGATCGGTCATGAAGGTGAAGGCAGTCTGCTGGCGGTGCTCAAGGAAAAGGGCTGGGCTGATGGCCTCTCGGCCGGCGGTGGCCTCAGTGATGGCGAGCATGCCCTGCTCAGCGTCGACATCAGCCTGACCCCGGAAGGCGCGCAGCATCAGGCGGCGATCCGTGCCGCGCTGTTCGACTACCTGGCCCTGATCCGCGATGAGGGCATCAACGACTGGCGCTATACCGAACAGGCACAGCTGGGTGAGCAGAGCTTCCGCTTCCAGCAGCGCAGCTCACCGGTCAATCTGGCCAGCAATCTGGCGATGATGATGACGCGCTACCCGATCGAGGATGTGCTGGCGGCGCCCTACCTGATGCAGGACTTCGATCCGGACCTGATAAAGGACACCCTCGCTCGCCTGACACCCGACAACCTGCTGGAGGTCTACTCCGGCCCGCAGGTGGAGGGGGATCAACAGGGCGAGTGGTTCAAGGCGCCCTATACCCTGACGCGCCTGACGGCGGATGCCGCTGCTCAGACAGCCGGCGACGACACCCTGGCCAGCCAGCTGGCGTTGCCCAAGCCCAACCCCTATCTGGCCAAGGACTTCCGCGTACTCGACCTGGCCGACGCCAAGCCGAGCCAGTTGATCGATGAGCCCGGTGCCGAACTCTGGTATCAGGGTGATGCGAGCTTCGGTGTGCCGAAGGCCGAATGGCGTTTTGGTCTGCTCAATCCCGACGTCAGTCGCTCGGTGGATGACCAGGCCATGAGTCAGGTGCTGGCGGCGTGGCTGAATGACAGTCTCAACGCGCGTCTGTATCCGGCGCGTCTGGCAGGGCAGGATGCGCTGGTCTACGCCCATGGGCGTGGCATCACGCTGCAGTTCAGTGGCTGGCGTGATGGTCAGCAGCCGGAAATGCGCGAAGTGCTCGACCAGCTGGTGAATGGCGAGATGGCCCCCGCCACCCTGGAGCGCATCACTCAACGCCTGCGTCGCAGCCTGCAGAATCGCGTTCAGGCACCGCTCTACACGCGCCTGGGCCGCAGCCTCAGTGAAGCGCTGGTCGGTCTGCCGAGCACCGCCGAGCAACAACTGGCCGCCCTGGACAAGATCGACGCCCAGTCACTGGACAGCTTCCGCAAGCGCTTCCTTGCCAAGCTGCACGTGCAGGCGATGGTGACCGGCAACCTGACCGCCGACCAGGCCCGCGAGACCGGACAGCTGGTGATCAACGGGCTGGCGCCGCGTATCACTCGTGATGCGGTGCCAGACCTGGAAGTGCGTCAGGCCACCCACCACACGGTACTGCGTCCGGACAGCACACGCGGCGATGCCGGCGCCCTGCGCTACCTGCAGGGCAAGGACCGTACGCTGCAGACCCAGGCACGCATCGCGGTGCTGGGCCAGCTGCTCGAAGCCCCCTTCTACAGCCAGCTGCGCACTGAGGAGCAACTCGGCTATATCGTCTCCGCACGCTATTCGCCCATGCTCGATGCGCCGGGGCTGAGCCTGCTGGTGCAGTCGCCGTCCAGGGACAGCAAGACGCTGTTTTCGCGCATGGATGCCTTCCTCACCCGCTTCGACAGCCGCGTGCAGTCATTGGATGAGGCCACGCTTGCCAGCTACCGCGACGCCGTCGTCGACAGCCTGACCCAGAAGCCCCGCAAGCTGTCCGAGCTGGCAGCGCGCAACTGGAGCGAGCTGAGCTTCGGCTGGACAGGCTTTGACCGCCGCCAGCAACTGGTCGCGGCCGTCGAGCAGGTCAGCGCACAGGATATCCGCGCCATCTGGCAGCAGCTGAATGCCTCCAGCGCGCTGGAACTGGCCTTCGACCCCGGCACGCCCAGCGACTTCGACCAGCGCCTTACCGAACTGGACCTGCCGCCGCTGCCCGAGGCGCCGCGCGCCGAGACAGGCGCGACCCTGGCGGCACCCTCAGCCAAGGCCAGTGGCAATGCTCAGCATTGAGCATCGACGGCCCGCCAGTGGCTTGACGGGCAAACCAGACGCTGCCCCTCACCGGACGAGCGCCTGAAATGACAAGACCCCGACGAGGTGCAGTTCAATGACCGCGTCGGGGTCTTGTTCATTCATGCCTTGCCGGCAAGCACAGCGGGCCGGCTAGCCCGTCATCAGCCGAAGGCCTGCGGCGGCATGATGCCTTCCACGTACATCGCCAGTTCTTCGAGAATCTGCACGCGGTCCGGGTCCTGTTCGCTCTGGGCCAGCCGCTGGATCTCGCTGACGAAGCCCTTCACGGTCAGGCTCGCGACCTGCTCATCGTTCATGCGCTCCCAGCGCCACTGCTCCCAGCGTTCGCGCTCGGCGGAGTTGAGCGTGTAGCCGTAGCTGCGCGCACGATAGCGGAACAGCATCTCCTCGAGGCGGCCATCCTGGAAGGCGAACGGCGTATCATCCAGCGCCTCGGGATGGGTGGCACGTACCCGCTCCATCTCCTTGCGGTCCGCGGGCGAGAAGAAGCCGCCGGAATAGAGCATCAAGTCCGGATCAGCCGGCCCGGCCGGCGGCACCTCGGCGAATACCTGCGCCACCTTCACGCCGATACCGGCGTTGTCCTTCAGCCATTTCCAGTGCACGCGACACTGGGCGGGGTCGATCTTGAAGCGCGCCGCGATCTCGCCGTATTCGCCCTCATGCGGCCCGGATACATCCTTGAGCGCATTGGCCGGCAGCAGCACCGGACTCTTGTTGAGATGGATGACCTTGAGCGGAATCCGCTCCTCGCCTTCCGCGAGGTCATCGGCACTGGCGAAGACACGGGCACGTATCTCTTCCGGTGACAGCTCCATCAACGGCGCCGGGTCTACCGAGAGGTCATAGACGATCACGCCATTGGCATTCGAAGGATGCTCCGCCAACGGCACCACCAGCGCGCCACAGGCCCGCGAGGCCGGATAGCGACGCGAGATGTGCAGCATCGGCTTGCGTGCGCCGATATCCAGCAGGCTGGCGACATGGCGCTTGTTGCGCAGCTTGAGCAGGTAATCGAACAGTCGCGCATTGCGCGACTTGAGCAGGCGTGCCAGCGCGATGGTGGCGCGCACATCCACCAGCGCGTCATGCGCGCCGGCGTGTTCGATGCCATTGGCCGCCGTCAGATGCTCCAGACGGAAGCTGGGCGCCCCATCTTCACGCTTGGGCCATTCGATGCCCTCCGGGCGCAGGGCATGGAAGGCGCGCACGACATCGATCAGGTCCCAGCGCGAATTGCCGTTCTGCCACTCACGCCCGTAGGGGTCGAGGAAGTTGCGGTAGAACAGATGACGGCTGACTTCATCATCGAAGCGCAGGCTGTTGTAGCCCAGCGTGCAGGTCCCCGGCACGCTCATCTCGTCATTGATGCGCCCGGCGAACTCGGCCTCGGGGATGCCGCGGCGCTCGGCCTGCTGCGGGGTGATGCCGGTGATCAGACACGCCATCGGCTGGGGCAGGAAGTCATCGGCCGGCTTGCAATAGAGGGTCAGCGGCTCGCCGATCTCATTGAAGTCAGCATCGGTACGGATGGCCGCGAACTGCGAAGGACGGTCACGGCGCGGGTCGGCGCCGAAGGTCTCGTAGTCGTGCCACAGGAAGGTGGGCTCTGCCACAGGATGTCTCCACGCGGGCGGTCGAAAAATGAACGTGCCAGAGCACCGTCTCCAGCGAGGCTGGCACGGTGCTCTGGCAGGCAATGGGCATGGGCTGGGTCGGGACGTCGCAGGCGCTGCCCGCTCGGCAACGCCTCAGGTGGCAAGCACCCGACGCCCCGCGAACTCAGGCCTCGCCGGGGCGCGGCAGAGTGACGTTGAGTTCCAGCACCGAGCAGTCGTCTTCGCGGTCCAGCGAGATGTTGATGGCATCCTGGTCGACCTGCACATACTTGCGAATCACCTCGAGCAGCTCACGCTCCAGCATCGGCATGTAATCCGGCTGGTCACGCTGGCTACGCTGGTGCGCGACGATGATCTGCAGCCGCTCCTTGGCGACATTGGCGGTCTTCTTGCGCTCTCGCTTCAGAAAATCCAGTAATTTCACTTGCGCCCCCCTCCAAACATTCTGGCCAGCAGACCGCGCTTCTCGACTTCGTGGAAACGCAACTGCACTTCCTCGCCCAACAGGCGGGACACGCAATCCACGTACGCCTGGCCGGCATCGCTCTTCTGGTCATGCGTGACCGGCACACCCTGGTTGGACGCGCGCAGCACGGCGTCGGACTCCGGAATCAGGCCGATCAGCGGGATCGACAGGATTTCCTGGATATCGGTCAGGTTGAGCATGTCTCCGCCGGTGACGCGTGCCGGATGGTAACGGGTGATCAGCAGGTGTTCACGCACCGGGGTGTCGCCATTCTCGGCACGACGCGTCTTGGAAGACAGCAGGCCGATGATGCGGTCGGAGTCACGTACCGAACTGACTTCCGGGTTGGTCACCACCACGGCCTCGTCAGCGAAGTACATCGCCAGCTGGGCACCGCGCTCGATACCGGCCGGCGAGTCACAGATGACGTAATCGAACTCCTCGCGCAGCGCGTCGAGCACCTTCTCGACGCCTTCCAGCGTCAGCGCATCCTTGTCACGGGTCTGGGAAGCCGGAAGGATGTGCAGATTGTCGATGCGCTTGTCGCGGATCAGAGCCTGCTTGAGATTGGCTTCGCCCTGGATGACGTTGACCAGGTCATAGACCACACGGCGCTCACAGCCCATGACCAGGTCCAGGTTACGCAGGCCCACATCGAAATCGATCACTACGGTCTTGTTGCCGCGCAAAGCCAGTCCGGTGGCAATGGCGGCGGCGCTGGTCGTCTTGCCGACGCCGCCCTTGCCTGACGTCACTACGATAATCTTGGCCAAAGGTATCTTCCTTGCTGAGAGTCCCTCGCCGAGCGAGGATCACCTGTAAATATTGGATATCGTTCAGAACACAGTGCTGAGATCAGCCGAGTCGTGCGATACAGAGTTGATCGTGTTCAAGCACGACTTCGACATTGGCACCCAGCAGGCGATTGTCGATGTCATCGAGCCGCTTGTAGGTTCCGGCCACCGAGAGCAGCTCGGCGTGCAGTTCCTTGCAATAGATGCTGGCGTTGCGATCGCCATGGATACCCGCCAGCGCGCGGCCCCGCAGAGCGCCATAGATATGCACGCTGCCGGCGGCCAGGATCTCGGCACCGGCATTGACCGCGCCGATGATGACCAGATCGCCCTCCGGTGCGCTGACCTGCTGGCCCGAGCGCACCGTGCCGCGATACACCTTGCTGGCGTGGGCCGGCTCCGCTTTCTCGGCCGCGCTGTCCGTGACTGTCTCGGCAGGTTCGGCGATCGGCTCAGCGGCCACCGGCGGCACGGACTCGAGGGAGCGCCCGCGATTCTCCTGCGGCGGGAACCACCCCAGCCCCAGCGCCCAGGCGGACTGGCGCACCGGGTCTCCACCGCCACGCACCGCGACCGGCAACAGCTTGTGGCCACGGCAGACGGCACAGATGCGCTCCAGCGCCAGATGCGGCTCGTCGAGCTTCTCGACGCTCAGCACCACCGGCGTATGTTGAAAGAAGGCCGGCGACTGGCTGAGCTTGCTCGCCAGCTGAGCACGGATCTGCTCCGGATCACCGCTGACCAGCTCCATGACCGTCATCGGCAGCATGCCGCCCTTGAAGGTGAAGGCCTGAGGGGCCCTGTCCGTACTGAGACTCATGACCTGACTCCGGTTGCGTAAGGAGTGTCGAAGCCCTCCGACACTCTTGATGATGCACGTACTGTTCACGGCATCCTCAAGGCGGCCCTCGAATAAAAAGGCCACCTGAATAACATAGCTCGCCGTCGCACACGGCACAGCGACTGCTTGATAGGCGCCGAGCATGAATGACAGACACTGAATGGCATAGCGGTAACGTACAAAACTATGTGAGCGAACACAGTGCTGCAACTGATGATACGGCCAGCAGCAGGCACTGTCAGGTGTCGCGTGCCTACGACGTGGCTCCCTTGCCGACCTGTCACCCGCCGCCGCTCGCCCCGCACGCCGCCGCGCGCATGCAATAAGGCACATCGATCGACATGCGATACCACACAACGGGGGGTTGTGACTGGTAAGATAGCGGGGTGACGAAATTCATGCGCCGTCACTCCGCCCACTCCGTCGTGCCCACCCGATGGCACCCGCCGAGTGTGCGGCCAATTGTTGCGCCCCTCTATTTTTTGCCTGGATAACCGCTCTCACATGACCGGACTGCTCTCCCGCCTCACTGGCCGCCTGTTCACTCCTCGCTGGCAACACGCCAACCCTGCCATTCGCTCCGCTGCCACTGACCAGCTTGATCCGGAGATTCCAGACCAGCGCAAGATCCTGGAGACCCTGATTCTCGAAGATGACGCCCTGGAGGTGCGCCATGCCGCCCTGACGCGCATGCAATCTCCCGAACGTCTGCTGCCGCTGCTCGACCGCGCCGATGGTCTGGTACGCGAGCGCCTGATCGAACTGTTGAGCGGCGGCCAGGATGCGCCCTCACTGTTGAGCCGTGAACAGCTGGTCGCGCGCCTGGAAGATCGCGAACTGCTCTCCGCCGTGGCGTCCCGTGGCGACAACCAGCAACTGCGTCTGACCGCACTGAGCCGACTGGAAGATGAAGAGACGCTGATCCATCAGGCCTGCCACAACACCATCGCCGCCGTGCGCCATGCTGCTGCCGCCCGCATTACCAGCCAGGCCGGCCTCGAGCGTCTGGTGCGTGATGCCAAGCGGGACCGTCACGTGCAGCGTCAGGCGCGCGACACCCTCGCCCAGCGCCGTGCCGATGCCCAGCAGGCCGACGCGCTGGCCGCCAGCCGCGACAACCTGCTGCGCCAGATGGAGAAGCTGCCGCGTCAGGCCTGGGAAGACAGCGTGCCCTCGCGCTACCGCTCGCTGCTGCGCGAGTGGGAGCGTCTGCCGGCCGCGGACTACGAGATTCAACAGCGCTTCGAAGAGGCACGCCAGCAGGCGCACAAGGTCATCAGCGACCATGAGGCCCGCGAGGAAGCCATTCGTGCCCATGAACGCCTGAGCGCCAACCTCAACACGCACCTGGAAGAGATTCTCAGCGCCGTGGACCAGGCGCGGGCAGACCTCTACAGCCGCGACTGCGTCAATGATCACGACTTCGCCAGCCTGCAGGCCCAACGCCGACTGCAGGGAGAGCGCTGGCGCGAGCTGACCGACCAGTTCTCGGCCCCGGCCGAACTGCTCGAACGTCAGCAGCGCCTGCAACAGCAGCTGCAGGATGCCCTCGATGCCTGGCATCGCCATCAGCTGTGCCAGGGCGAGTTGGATGCCGCGCTGGTCGACAATGACATCGACCAGCTGCGTCGTCTGGAAAGCGAGGTGGCCTGGCCTGCGGGTCTGCCGCAGACCGCCAGCCTGAGCGCGGTGCGTCAGGCGATCAACGCGGCGCAGCCGGAAGAACCGGCAGAGGCAGCGCAAGAGCAGGACGCGCTCGATGAAAGCCCTGCACAAGACACAGAGTCAGCTGACGCCTCCCGCGAGGGCGACGGCACTGCGCGCAAGGCGAGCCTGGATCTGGACGCACTGGATGCCGAACTGGCACGCCTGGAAGCGGATCTCGATGCCGGCAAGCTAAAGCCGGCCAGTCGCCTGCATCGCTCACTGCGCGATCGCACCGAAGGCCAGCTCGACAATGCCCGCCAGACACGCCTGCGCCAGCTCGGCGCGCGTGTCGCCGAACTCCGTGACTGGCAGAACTTCGTCGCGGCGCCCAAGCGCGAGCAGCTTCTCGAGGCCATCACCACCCTGAGCGAGCGCGATGACATCAGCGATGAGCAGCGCGACCGCCAGCACCAGCAGCTGATTCAGCAATGGCGCGAGCTAGGTGATGCGGCCGCCAGCCGCGATGCCAGCCAGGCGTTCCGCACCGCCTCTGACGCCATCAAGCTGCGCCTGCGGGATTACCGCGAATCGCGCAAGCAGCTGCGTGAACTCAACCTGGCCATGCGTGAAGCGCTCTGCGAGCAGCTTGAATCGCTCAACGGTAACGCCATGGACGATGCCGACCCCGACTCCCTGCGCCAGATTCGCGATCGCGCCCGTGAGGAATGGCGTCGCCACACGCCGGTGCCCGCAGGCCCCGGTCGCCAGCTGTCACACCGCTTCGGCGAGGCGCTGACGGCACTGCAGGGGCTGATCGACAGCCGCGCGGGTCAGATCGCCGCCGCCAAGCAGGCTCTGGTCGAGGCCGTCGAGGCGCTGGCCAATGAGGACACGCCGGCACGTGCCCGCGCCGAACAGGCCAAGGCCCTGCAGAGTCGCTGGCGCGAGATGGGCCGCGCGCCAAAGGGCGAAGAACAACGCCTGTGGGCCGCCTTCCGCGCGGCGTGCGACCGTATCTTCGCCGCACGCGATCAGGACCGCGAAGACCGCGACAGCCGCGAGCAGGCACGCCTGGATCAGTGGCAGGCGTTGATCGAGCGCCTCGACAGCTGGGAGCCGGAGACGCTGGAAGACGCCGCCCTGCTTGATGACGCCCTGAAGGAAGCCGACACCCTCGGCCCGCTACCGCGCGGCAAGCGGGGCGACGGCATGCGTCGTCGCTGGACCGGCATTCTCAAGCGTCGCGAGCAGCGTCTGGACGAACTGCACGCTCTGCAATTGCGCGAGGAATGGCAGCAATGGCGTGACCTGCTCGAACAGCACGCCGTGGCGGATGCCAGCGCGCGTAACGGCGACGTGCAGGATGTCGAGCTGCCGAACACCTCGGCCTTCGACGACAACAGCCGCCAGGCCAATGCGGCGCGCAACCAGATGCGTCAGGCCCTGCCGAGCAACTGCAGCGCCGCCAACGAGCGCCTGGCCGAGCTGCGTGTTCACCTGGCCATTCTGTTCGAGGCCCCGCTGGGCAGCGAAGATGAGTCACGCCGCCTGACCGTGCAGGTCGCGCGCATCAACCAGCAGCTGGGTGAGCGCATGGAGCGTGAAGAAGAGCTGGATGAGGTGCTGGATGCGCTGCTCGCCAACGGGCCGCTGGACTGGGACGCCTGGCAGACCGAACTGCCGCGCTTCGATGCGCTGTTCAATCACTGAGTCAGCACGCCTGAAGCGCTGACGTCTGAACCTGTGATGATGCACTCGCAAGACTGAAACCATGGCAACGGAAAGCCCCCGCCTCTGTCGAGACGGGGGCTTTTTCATTCTCTCGCCAGGCGGAGCCGAGTGCCGACCCTGCACTGGCTCACTCCAGCGCAGAGCATCAGCCCATGAACTGGCCGCCATTGATATCCAGGTTGGCACCGGTGATGAAGCCGGATTTCTCGTCGGCCAGGAAGGCGACCGCACGCGCGATCTCATCCGGCTGACCATAACGCTTGACCGGGATGGTCTCGCGGATTGATTCACGGATCTCTTCGGGGATCTTCATGATCATGTCGGTGGCGATGTAGCCCGGCGACAGGGTGTTGACGGTAATGCCCTTGGTCGCGGTTTCCTGCGCCAGCGCCATGGTCAGACCATGCATGCCCGCCTTGGCGGCCGAGTAGTTGACCTGGCCGAACTGGCCCTTGCGGCCATTGATGGAGGAGATGTTCACGATGCGGCCGTACTTGTGCTCCAGCATGTCATTGATGACGGCACGGCAGGTGTTGAAGACGCTGTCGAGGTTGCAGTTGATGACTTCGCGCCACTGCTCATAGCTCATCTTGCGCATGGAGGTATCACGCGTGATGCCAGCGCAGTTGACCAGAACCGCGATCGGACCGAAGCGCTCGCGGATTTCGTTGACGCCTGCCTGACAGGCTTCGAAGTTGTCCAGCTCGATGCCGGACAGTGCGATGTTCTCGAACCCGGCAGCGCGCTGCTCCGATAGCCACCCCTCTGCCTTTTCCTTGTTCCTGTAACCCGCAATTACCTGATACCCCTGGTTCGCCAGCTCGCGGCAGATGGCGGAACCAATGCCACCGGTACCACCGGTAACCCATGCGACGGGTGCTGTTTGTGTCATCTTATTGTGTCTCCCTAATCCTGGAACGTCCTGTGTCCTTGGCTTGGGCACAGCTTGACAAATCTGCGGACACCCCCGCCCTGAGAAAACGAGAATGCCTGCAACGACAACAATGACCCGTGTCTCTAACAGCCTGATGACAATCGTGCACTCTGTGACGCCTGCCATCCGCCTGTGCGAGGCGCGTCACTCTCAGTATGGACAGGATGCAGCGGGAATGTATGTAGCAGATCTCTCACACGAGATGCCGATAATCGCTCGAGATGCGTAGACGGGTTGGTGACGACTCACCGGGCACGAGAAGTTTGCGTCAATTACGGGATAACGGTTGACGCAGCACTGTATATCCTTATACTACGCCCCACGTTGATGCGGGGTGGAGCAGTCTGGTAGCTCGTCGGGCTCATAACCCGAAGGTCATCGGTTCAAATCCGGTCCCCGCTACCACTGACAAGTCGTTGCCTATCAAGGTGATTGCCAGTCAGACACCAACGTGATGTTGCGGGATGGAGCAGTCTGGTAGCTCGTCGGGCTCATAACCCGAAGGTCATCGGTTCAAATCCGGTTCCCGCTACCAACTTCTGATGCGTCAGAGTTGGAGCAAAGGCAGTACCCAGTGTTGCGGGGTGGAGCAGTCTGGTAGCTCGTCGGGCTCATAACCCGAAGGTCATCGGTTCAAATCCGGTCCCCGCTACCAAGAATTCGAAAGGCCTGATGCCATGCATCAGGCCTTTTTCGTATGCGTGAAATTCCTGTGCGAGGATATCGCTGAGGCCAGCGCCCGGACCTCGCCTGTCCCTTTCTCAACGCCCATCGCCTTCACACTCATCACGTAAGCCCCAAGGGAGTGCCGCATGCGCCACTGGCTGATCAAGACCGAACCCGATGCCTTCTCGCTGGATGACCTGCGCCGCGAATCACCGGCGCTATGGGATGGCGTTCGCAACTATCAGGCGCGCAACTTCCTGCGCGAGATGCAGCTCGGTGATGTCGTGCTCATCCAGCACTCCAGCTGCAAGGTACCTGCAGTGGTCGGGCTTGCCATCGTCAGCGAACTCGCCCTGCCCGACCCGACGGCCAGTGACCCCGAGCACAAGGGCTTCGACCCACGTCAGGTGGCGGATATCGATGCCGGCAAGCCTCCGCGCTGGGTCGCCCCGCGCCTGAGCTACCTTCGCCCGCTGCGCAACTCCCTGCCCATCGCGCGCCTGAAGGCCCGGCCCGAGCTGGCGGATAGCCACCTGGTGCGCCGCGCACGCCTGTCCGTGATGCCGCTCAGCGAGAGCGAAGCCGCCTGCATCGCCAGCCTGGCCGGCGACACCCTGCTGCCGTGAACCGACGCGCCCGAGGCGATCGCGCGAGGAAGTGTCCGGCAGCGCCTTGAACTCCACTGCGACGGGCCGCATCATCAGGCCAACCGGCTCGCGCGCGAGCCTTGAATCGCAGACAGAATTTCGGGGCATGCACCATGATCATCGATCCCAATACCGGCCAGCCACTGACCGGCAATGACACCACCGCCACCCAGCCACAAGGGGTAGTCGGCGGCGGTGCCGCCAGTGCACCGCGCCAGGCAGAAGACGCCAATACCTACATCATCGATGTGGACATGAGCAATCTTCAGCAGGTGCTGGAAGCCTCACAGCAAGTGCCGGTACTGCTGGATTGCTGGTCGCCGCAGAGCGAGCACTGCCTCGTTTTGACGCCGATCCTCGAGAAGCTGGCGCGTGAATATGCGGGCGGCTTCATCCTTGCCAAGCTGAACGCCGAGGAGCAACAGGACATCGCCGCCCAGCTGGGTGTGCGTTCGGTGCCGGATGTCAAGCTGGTCATCCAGGGCGGCCTGGCAGGTAACTTCACCGGCGCACGTCCGGAAGCCGAGATTCGCCAGTTCCTCGAGCAGCACAAGGTCCAGCCGGCGGCCGGGGCAGGCCCCAGCCTCGCGGAGCAGGCGGCCACTGCACTGGAAAACGGCGACCTCGTCACCGCCAAGACGCTGTATCAACAGCTGGCGCAGGAATCTCCCGAGACACCGGAATACCGCATCCATCTCGCCTCGGTGCTGGTTGCCGAGGGCAATGGTGAAGAGGCCCGCCAACTGCTGGACTCCCTCAAGCCGGAAGACCGTGATGGCGCCCAGGCGCGTGGCGTACGTGCGCGCATCGACTTCATCGCCGAGGCGCCGTCTCCCGAAGAGGTGCAGGCCATGATCGAGCGGGACGACAGTGAAGCCCGCTACCAACGCGCCATGCGCGATCTGGCGGATGGCCACTACGAGCTGGCTCTGGATACCCTGATCAGCCTGGTGAAGACCGACCGCCAGTACGGCGATGATCTGGCACGCAAGACGCTGCTGCGCGTCTTCGACGCCCTTGGGGCGACCCATGAGCTGACCGTGCGCTTCCGTCGCCAACTGTTCGCCCTGATGTACTGATCGTGCTGGTGCGCTGATCGTAGCAATGAGTTGAACACGACACGCAGACGACAAGGCCCCGCCTCCGGTCAAGGAAGCGGGGCCTTGTCATTGATGGTCAGCCGTCGCGCCGACTCAAGGACTAACGACGACGGCTCCAGCCCTTGAGAAGCGAGGGACGGGCACGCGATTCGCGCACGCTGGGCGGAAAGTCCACCTCAAGCTCATGGCCCGCGGACATCACGGCGCCTGACGCAGGCGGGGCAGCAGATGACGCCGCGGGAGCACGGCAGCGGGAAGATGGCGGCGACGAACGCGCCAGGCGCAGGCTTCCGCCCTGACAACACCATTCACGACAGGCCGTCGCGCCTGCATCCCTGCTTGCTGGCCGCCCCTGTCGCGGCGTCTCTGCCACCTCATGTCTCATCGTCGCATCTCCTGATGACAAGCCCCTCCCGATGAGCGGCCTAGCTTCAGAGTTGACGATAATGATTCTCAATTCAAGTTTGCAATGAGCGATAGCTGCCAACGAAACGCTGCAGGCTGACCCAGATCAACTCCGGCTCTGTCGACTACCCTTCTTGGCCGCTTCGCTCGCCCCCTCGATCCCTTCGCCAACCTCAGTCTTTCTGCAGGCGCTCATCCATCTGCTGCAGCGCCTTCTCCAGCTGCACACTCGTGGTGCCGTAGTTCAAGCGCACGAAGCCCGGCCAGCCGAAGTCGGCGCCATCCGACAGCGCGACATCGCATTCCTCGAGCAGCGTCTGCTGCGGAGACTCCCCGAGCCCTGCCTTGCGCATATCCAACCAGGCCAGATAGGTGGCTTGCGGGCGCGACATGCTGACGCCGTCCCAGCGTGCCACATGGCTTTCCAGCAGATCGAGGTTGTCACGCAGCACGCTCAGCAACTCCTGACGCCACGGCTCACCCTCGCGCCACGCCGCCTCGGTCGCGGCCATGCCCAGCACATTGGTATCGGGCATCAAGCCATTGGCGGCGCCGGTGAAGCGTGCACGCAGCCTGGGGTCGGTGATCACCGCGCAGGCGAACGTCAGCCCAGCGGTGTTGAAGGTCTTGGAGGGCGCCCACAGGGTCACGCAGCGCGCCGCCAGTCGTTCGTTCAGGCTGGCCAGCGGGATATGGCGGGCCGTCGGGTCCACCACCAGATCGGCATGCAGCTCATCGGAGACCACCAGCAGATCGTGACGCTCGACCAGCTCCGCCAGCGCCTCGAGCTCTTCCTCGCGCCAGACGCGGCCGGTAGGATTGTGCGGGTGGCACCATAGCAGCAGCTCGGTCTCGGGCGTGATGGCCGCTTCCAGGGCCTCCAGGTCCAGACGCCAGGGGCCGCCTTGCGTCTCGGGCTCTGCCAGCGGCGCCATCTGCGCCAGTCGCCCGGTCTTCTGGGCCACCTTGAGGAAGGGCGGGTAGATCGGGGTCGTCGTGACCACGCCCGCGCCGGGAGAGGTCAATGCCAGACTGGCCAGGTGCAAGGCCGGCACCACGCCCGGCAGCCAGACGATGGCGTCACGCGGCACCTCCCAGCCATAATGCTCGCGACTCCAGTCACACAGGCTGTCATCGAGGCTCTCCGACGGCTTAGCATAGCCGTAGACCGGGTGCGCCACTCGCTCGGCCAGCGCTCGTGTCACGGCGGGCGGGGCGCTGAAGTCCATGTCGGCAATCCAGAGGGGCATGACGTCCGAGGCGTAGCGATCCCACTTCTGGGAAGGGTACTGGCGTCGATCGAGCGGGGTGATGAAATCGAATGGCAAGATGGAGTCTCCCTGTGGCGGGCAAATTTGGCAGGCAACGCGAGCAGTGCGCTCGACTCACACCGCCTTCTGGCGGCGAGAAGAATACCTGTGGACCAACTACAGCATAAGCCTTTGTGCATGTCTGAAGACACCTTTTACCCACAGGCCCAGCGCGGGCTGCCCGGTCTGTTGCGCGCCTGGCTGACCCATGGCCGTGGCGACAGCGAGCGCCTCGCCGTGCTGCTGGCTGATACCGCGCGCGTCGCAAGTCTTGGCCAGCCCACCAGCAACCCCGATGGCGAGACACTGGAACAGTGGGCCGTCGAGGGAGGTGCGCCGCTGTGGGCGCCCAAGGCAGCGCTGTTCCTGTTGATGCAGATGCCGGCACGCCCGGTGCCGCAGGGGCCGGATGATGCCTGCGCCTGGGCCTACTGCTGGTTGCGCATGCGCGAACACGACAGTCCCGCGGCCGCCCTGATGGCGCTGCCGGAACACCTGCGTCAGCCGCTGGCATGGCCCATCGAAGCCGCCTGGCAAGACCTGACGCACCAGCGGCTGATCTAGCCGCGCCGGTTGTCGAGCGCCCGCAGCGCTGTTGGTGAGCAGCGCTGCGTTTTTCTCCGTTTTCCTCTCCTTCCTCACCTCTCTCCTCGACCTACCCTCCTCTGCTTACCCGCTCTTGTCCGCTCTATTCTCTTGTCCGCTCTGCTCTATCTCTGTCCGCACCCTCCTTGCCGCTACTTCTCCTTGCCGCTACTTCTTCTTGTGGCTCCCTCTCCTTGCCCCTGCGTCACTCCCCGGTCACATCCTCTTCACTCCCGCTCCCCCTGCCACTGAAAGCGACCTTGATGGGGGGCCTGCTGGCGCCCGATAGGACAGCTCGTCCCGCTCTCGGCATTGCTGACAGCCATGGGTAGCAGTTTTCTCAGCGAATATTGTCACCACCGGCTAATGGCGTAGCGGAAACCTGAGTCTCGTCAACGCGTAACTGACGCCATTTCGTTTAATCATCGTTTTGTGAAGCGACACACCCGCAGGGATTTCTTGTGTGAGCGAGGAGTAAAGTTCTTTCAACCGCAACGAAACGGTAATTCAACAAGAATCCGCTGGCGCGACACGACGACCAGCAAGCTTCAGGAGAAGCTCCATGACCACCTCCCTGATTGTCGGACTGGATGGAACCCCGGGCGGCGACAGTGCCATTGCCTATGCCAAGCGCGTCGCCTCTCTGGTGGGCGCGGAAACCAGGATCATTCTCTGCTACGTGGTCGAATGGTCGCCCTACAGCTTCAACACGCCGGAGGAGAACGCCCAGCGTGCCAGCCGCCGCGAGAACGAGATCAAGCTGGCCCACGAACGTGTACTGACGCCCACCATCAGCGAGCTGGAAAAGGAGGGCTATCAGGTCGAGGGGCGTGTCCGCCACGGCGATGCCGCCGAGATTCTCAGCCTGCTGGCGCGTGAGGTGAATGCCGAGCAGATCATCGTCGGCCGCAAGGGGGAAAGCGTCCGCTCACGCATCTTCGGCAGCGTCACTGCCCATCTGATTCAAGAGGCCTCGGTGCCCGTCACCATCGTTCCCTGAGACAGGCGCCTCCCGCACCAGCCGCCTGCAGAGATTTGCACCAGACAATAACGACAATTCGCTTTTCGAGGTTACCTCTCATGAGTCGATTCCGCTCCCTGGCCCCCTGGGCTGCCGCCATGGCAGCCCTCATGGCCGCAAGCTCTGCCCGTGCCGAAGGCATGGACCAGGCCATCAGTGACATCGTCGGACCGATCGTCAACCCGATCGTCTCGACCATCTTCTATTCAGTGCCGGTGGCCGGCACCCAGTTCCCGCTGATCGTCGGCTGGCTGATCATCGCTGCCGTCATCTTCACGCTCTATTTCGGCTTCGTGCAGTTCCGCCTGTTCGGCCATGCCATCCGCCTGGTCAAGGGCGACTACACCGACCCGAAGGATGAAGGCGAGGTATCCCACTTCCAGGCACTGGCCACGGCGCTGTCCGGCACGGTCGGCCTGGGCAACATCGCCGGTGTCGCGGTCGCCGTTTCGCTGGGCGGCCCGGGCGCGACCTTCTGGATGATTCTGGCCGGTCTGCTCGGCATGGCCTCCAAGTTCTGTGAATGTACGCTTGGCGTGAAGTACCGCAACGTCAACGCGGATGGTTCCATCTCCGGCGGCCCGATGTACTACCTGTCCAAGGGTTTCGCGGAAAACGGCAAGGCGGGGCTGGGCAAGATTCTGGCAATCTTCTTCGCCATCTGCGCCATCGGTGGTTCCATCGGCGGCGGCAACATGTTCCAGGCCAACCAGTCCTATCAGCAGGCCGTCAACGTCACCGGCGGTGATGCCAGCTTCCTGGTCGGCTACGGCTGGCTGTTCGGTCTGGTGATGGCTGCCATCGTCGGCATGGTCATCATCGGCGGCATCAAGTCCATCGCGCGTGTCACCGAGAAACTGGTGCCGATGATGGCTGTCATCTACGTGATCGCGGCACTCATCATCCTCGGCTTCAACTTCAGTGCGATTCCGGCCGCCTTCGGCGCCATCATCGAAGGTGCCTTCGCACCGGTCGCGGTCGGCGGCGGTATCGTCGGCGTGCTGATCCAGGGCTTCAAGCGTGCTGCCTTCTCCAATGAAGCCGGTATCGGCTCCGCGGCCATCGCCCACTCTGCCGTCAAGACTTCCCAGCCGGCGACCGAAGGGATCGTCGCCCTGCTCGAGCCGTTCATCGATACCGTCGTCATCTGCACCATGACTGCGCTGGTCATCGTCATCACCGGCGCCTACCAGGTCGAAGGCCTCGGCGGCGTCCAGCTGACGTCCTACGCCTTCGAGACCGCCTTCCCGTGGTTCCCGTATGTGCTGGCCCTGGCAGTGTTGATGTTCGCCTTCTCCACCATGCTGTCCTGGTCCTACTACGGCCTGAAGGCCTGGACCTACCTGTTCGGCGAGAGCAAGGGCTCCGAGATCATCTACAAGCTGATCTTCCTCGCCTTCGTGGTCATCGGTGCCTCCATGAGCCTCGGCCCGGTCATCGACTTCTCCGACGCCATGATCTTCGCCATGTCCATCGCCAACATCATCGGCCTCTACTATCTGATGCCGGTCGTGAAGCGTGAGCTGGCCCAGTACATCGCCAAGCTGAAGTCCGGCGAGATCGCACCGGTGGACAAGAAAGCCAAGCGCCAGAACGCGTGATCCCCATCACGCCCAGGCAGGCCTGACACACCGTCAGCCGCCGTATCACCCCAGGCCCCTGCCCATCGGCAGGGGCTTTTTCGTTGTCGATCATGCAATTCCGTGCATTGGATGGCTGAAACCACCCAAGTCGGATTGCCGCAACGCAGCGCAATGGGTAGGGTGTGGCGCTCACTGGCCACACTGGCCGGAACCCGTATCAACGAGGACGTCTCATGCTCGCTTCCATGCATGCCATGGTGCTGCGCAATCCCGGCCCGGATGCCGACTTCGTGGCGACCGAATGCCCGCTGCCCACTCCCGGCCCCGGCCAGGTGCGCATTCGTGTCGCTGCCTCCAGCGTCAATCCACTGGATCTCAAGCTGGCCAGCGGTCAGGTGCCTCTCCTGCCGCCAGCGCCCTGCGTGCTGCACGGCGACGTGGCCGGTGTGATCGATGCCGTCGGCGATGACGTGCTGGCCTTCTCGCCCGGCGACGAGGTGCTCGGCTTTGCCGGCGGTGTCGCCGCTCATCCGGGTGCGCTGGCGGAATACATGCTCGCCGATGAACGCCTGATCACCCGCAAGCCGCGCCGCCTGAGCTTCATGGAAGCCGCCGCGTTGCCGGCAGTGTTCATCACCGCCTGGCAGGCACTGGTGGAGCGTGGCCGGCTGGAAGCGGGACAACGCGTGCTGATCCACGGCGGCGCCGGTGGCGTCGGCCATGTGGCATTGCAGATCGCCCGTTGCATCGGCGCGGAAGTCGCGACCACGGTGTCCAGCGATGACAAGGCCCGGGCAGCACGCGACTGCGGCGCGGACCACGTCATCCGCTACCGCGAGGAAGCCGTGGCCGATTACGTGGCCCGGTTGACGGGAGGCGAGGGCTTCGACCTGGTCTTCGATTGCGTCGGCGGCGACAACCTGGCCGCCAGCTTCGCCGCCAGCAAGCTGGGCGGGCGCATCGTGACCATCAACGCGCGCACCACGGTGGATCTCTCGCCGCTGCACGCCGGCAGCCGCAGCCTGGAAGTGCTGTCGATCCTGCTGCCGCTGACCGCTGGCATCGGACATGAACAGCAGCGCCAGGCGCTGGGCAAGCTGGTAGAGCTGGTCGAGGAAGGCGAATTCAAGGTGCGCCTCGATGAGCATCAGTTCGACTTCAGCGAGGTCGCCGAGGCTCATCGTCATCAGGCCTCCGGCAAGGCAGTGGGCAAGATCTCGCTGGTGCGTCGTCAGTTCTGGGACGCCGCCCAATGAGCGCAGCACTTCAGGGTGAGCTGGGCCTGCAACTGCTCAAGCTGCTGATCTCGGTGGCGGTGGTGATCGGGCTGTCACTGATCGCGGAGCGCCTCTCGACGCGCATGGCCGGGCTGCTGTCCGGCTACCCGCTGGGTACGGCCATCACGCTGGGCTTCATCGGCGTGGAGATTTCCCCCGAGTTTGCCGGCCAGAGCGCCGTCTATACCCTGGCCGGCTTCTCCTCGACGCTGGCGCTGGGGGTCGGTTACTGGCTATGCGGGCGTGCCCAAGGGCTGCGCGGCGTCATCAACGGCACCCTGGGCGGCCTGCTGGGCTGGCTGATCGCCAGTCTGGCACTGGCGCAGTTCGAGTTCACACGCGTCAGCGGCGTGATCGTGACGCTGATCGCCATCGTGCTGTGCATGCGCCTCTATCGCGGCGTACCGGAAAGCACGGCGCGCAAGTCACCCTTCTCCTGGGTCTCGCTGCTGGCGCGCGCCGGACTGGCCGCCGGCATCGTGTTCGGCATCACCGCGCTGGCCCACCTGCTGCCGCCCTCCTGGGCAGGCCTGGTGGCAGCCTTCCCGGTCACCATGTACCCGCTGCTGGTGATTCTGCATCTCACCCAGGGGCCGGTAGCCGTCGCGACCGTCATCAAGCACTACCCGGCCGGCCTCGGCTCGCTATTGTGCTATGCGCTGGTGGTCTCGCTCAGCTACCCCGGCATGGGGGTCGGCCTGGGCACCCTGCTCGGTTTCATCGTGGCGACGGCGTGGCTGGGCGTGTTCACGCCGTTGCAACGTCGACTAGCCTCACGACGTACAGCCAGCGCCTGAGCTTCCTGATAGGCTGAAATGCCGCATGGATGCCCAGGAGCGACGCATGTACTTCAAGACACTGGAACCGGCCTTCTTCGACACCGATGCCCTCGGGCACATCAACAACACGCGCCTGCCGGCCTGGTTCGAGTGGGCGCGCAATGACCTGTTCCGCGTCTTCGTGCCGGACCTCGATCCGCGCAAGTGGCCGCTGATCATGGCGCGCATCGAGGTCGACTTCCTTGCCGAGCTGCAATACGGCCAGCCGGTGGAGATTCGCACCTGGCTGTCGCGCCTCGGCGGCAGTTCCTTCACCGTGACCCAGGAGGCGTGGCAAAGCGGCGTCTGCGGCGCGCGCGGCCACTGCGTGCTGGTGCAGTTCGATCATCATGCCAAGCAATCCTTGCCCATCGAGGGCGAGCTGCGCGCGACCCTGGTCAGCCATGTGCACGAGCACACCGACAGCGCCGAACTGGATGTCCCGGCCCTGCGCGAGGCCGCCCGGGCTCTCGGGACGCACAGCGCCACCTCCGAGGGGAGCGTGCCGGCATGACACCCGCGCTCAAGCTGCTAAAGGGCAAGCCGCACCGCACACTCGAATATGCCCACGACCCGCGCGCTTCCGCCTACGGGGAAGAGGCCGCCCGCACGCTGGGGCTTGATCCCACCCAGGTCTTCAAGACACTCGTCTGCCAGCTGGAAGGCGGCAATGCACGTCAGCCGCTGGTGGTCGCCGTGGTGCCGGTCAGCGGTACGCTCGACCTCAAGGCACTGGCACGCGCCTGCGGGGCACGCAAGGCGGCGCTGGCAGCGCATGATGCCGCCGAACGTGCCACCGGCTATGTGGTCGGCGGCATCAGTCCGCTGGGGCAGAAGAAGCGCCTGCCACTGTGGGTCGATGACAGCGCCGCGACACAGGCGGAAATCTTCATCAGCGGCGGCCGTCGTGGACTGGAGATAGCGCTCGCCCCCGCGTTACTGTGTGAGCTGGGCAATGGCCAGTTCGCCCCGCTGGCTCGTGACGACTGATGGCCACGGGCGTGGCACACCATGACGCCCCCCGCCACCACAGCACCGCGTCAGCGAGGAGGCCCGATGGGCATTCGCTACAGCAAGTGGATCTATCCGGACATGATCGAGCTGCATGCGCAGGTCGAAGCGGCGCTGGAGCAATGGTTCAGTGAGCGCTTCGCCGACTACCCGCACATCAGCTTGCCGGGCCTTGACCCCTACGATTATGATGGCTGGTTCAATCGTCTGGCCCCGGAGCTGATGGCGCGCGGCAGTGACTACTGCGAGCGTGAATGGCATGGCTATGTGCCGAGCCCCCAGCAGCTCAACCAGGCTTTCTTCCGGGCCGTATCCCGGTCCAACAAGTGTGTGCTGGAGCCTGACCGCAAGCATGGTGATCCTGACCAATCATAGTCCCGACGCGCGGGAGCTCGAGATCATCGAGCGCCAGCTCGGGCGCAAGCCGCGCGGCATCCAGGCCGTGGCCGCCACCGATGGCGAGGGCACCCCGCTGGTGCTGCGCATGCATTCGCTGGTGGACGGCAAGCCCTTCCCGACCCTCTATTGGCTGTGCGATGAACGCCTCAAGATCTCACTGTCACGCATCGAGGCCGAAGGCGTCATCAAGGGGCTGGAAGAACGCCTCAAGACCGACGAGGAACTGCTGGCGCGCTACCGTGCCAGCCATGAGGCCTACGTCGCCGAACGCTGGAGCTTCATGAGCGAAGCCGAGCGCAACGCCATCGAGTCCCAGGGCTTCACTGAGCTGATGCGTGAACGTGGCGTCGGCGGCATCCGTGACTGGAATCAGGTGCGCTGCCTGCACACCCAGTACGCCCAGCATCTCGCCTACGCCGAGGGCAACGCCATCGGTCACTGGGTCGATGCCCATTACGACGTGCTGTCCGAGCTGCCCTGAGCTCTGGCGACGCTCGCCCCGATGCCGTCGGCTTGAATGCAGAAGACGAAGAAGCCCGCCAATTGGCGGGCTTCTTGCGTCGGGACGAGCGTCAGGTCTACAGCGAGTGCGCGAAGACCAGCGCGATGCACAGCGGGCAGATCAGGCGCACGTACCACGGCCAGATCTTCCAGAACAGGCTGGACTCGATGTCCGGCGCCCCGCTCTGGATCTCCTTGAGCAGCGCATGGCGCGACATCGCCCAGCCGACCAGCAGGCACATCACCAGCGCGACCAGCGGCTGGCTGTACTGGGTGGTCAACATGATCACCAGGCCGAATAGTGCCCCGAAGTTGGCGGCGATGGTCAGGCTGATGGCCATGATGGCGGCACCGACGGCCAGAGTGGCGGCACGCCGACCCAGCCAGCCACGCTCGACCACGAAGGATACCGGCACTTCCAGCATCGAGATGGAAGAGGTGATGCCCGCCACGCTCATCAGCGCGAAGAATGCCACCATCAGGACGTCACCTGCGCCGCCCATCTGGCCGAACAGCGCCGGCAGCGTGTCGAACAGCAGAGTATCCGAGCTCTTGAGCAGGCCGTCGGCATCGAAGATCTCGACCCCCAGATGACGCGCGGCATACATGGCCGGAATCACCAGCAGACCGGCGAGGAAGGCGATGCCGACATCGATCAGCGTCACCAGCACGCCCAGACGCGGCAGGTGCTGCTCCGGCCCCAGATAGGAGCCGTAGATCAGCATCGCGCCCACGCCGAGCGACAGCGAGAAGAACGCCTGGCCCATCGCGCTCAGCATCAGGTCGGCATCGAAGATGCGGTCCCACTGCGGCGTCAGGTAGACACTCAGGCCTTCATCGGCACCCGGTAGGGTCAGTACGTAGCCGATCAACCCGACCAGCAGCATCAGCAACAGCGGCATCAGACGCGTGGACCACTTCTCGATCCCGCCGCGCACACCACCGACCACGATCGCCATCGTCAACGCGAGGAAGACTGCCGTCAGCGAGACATTGCGCGTGAAGTCGAAGGTGGTCAGCCAGCTGGCGGCGGAGCTCATGCCCAGCGCCTCGCTGACCGGCGCGGCGGTATAGCCCAGCAGCCAGCCCGCGACGATGGCATAGAAGGCCAGAATCAGGCTGGCGGTCAGCATGCCCGTCCAGCCCGCCAGCGCGCCGAAGCGCTTGGTGATGCCTCGACCGAGACTCATGCTGGTGACGATGTTGGCCTGACCATGGCGGCCGATGACAAGCTCAGCCATCAAGGCCGGCCATGCCAGCAGGAAGGCCAGCACCAGATACATCACCACGAAGGCTCCGCCTCCGTTGTTGGCCGTCTGGGACGGGAAGCCCCACACGTTGCCAAGTCCTACTGCCGAACCAGCGGCGGCCATCAAGAAGCCCAGCCGACTGGCAAAGCGTCCGCGCACCTGCGCCATCTGCCTCTCCTGCCTTGTTGTTCCGCGTCCGTCGAAGACGACGTCGCGATGAGTTGGGGTGCATCCCGGTGCAAGCTCACGGGGCGCCAGCGCCCGCCAGCCGTCGCCTGCGGGGGCGGCAAGGGTAGCAGAGCAGGCCCGCGAATGCAGGCGACAACGCCGAAACTCAGCACGCGGCCCGCATTGGCCACGGGGCAATGCCGAGTTCCTCATGGGCGTCATAGCGTCGCCGCACAACTCGCGTAGGATAGGAAGGACATGACATCAAGGCACGGCAGCAGCAGTGAGCGCCGCCGAGAAACATTCAGGAGAGCAACATGCATCGCATCTGTGTCTATCTGGGCTCCCGCGAGGGCGTCTCCCCGCAGCACCGTCAACTGGCCGAGGCTCTGGGCACGGCCATCGCCGAACGCGGCTGGGGACTGGTCTACGGAGGTGCGCGCGCCGGGCTGATGGGGGCATTGGCAGATGCCGCGCTGGCAGCAGGCGGTGAGGTGATCGGCGTGATCCCGCAGGTGCTGGTCCGCAACGAGAAGGCGCATACCGGTCTGACGCGCCTGATCGAGGTGGCGGACATGCATGAGCGCAAGGCGCAGATGGCCGCATTGGCAGATGCCTTCGTGACCCTGCCCGGCGGGATTGGCACCCTGGAGGAGTTGTTCGAGACCTGGACTTGGCAGTATCTGCGCTTTCACGCCAAGCCGATCGCTGTCCTCGACAGTGACGGCTTCTTCGCGCCCCTGCTCGAGTTTCTGGACCGCACCGTCGAGGCAGGCTTCCTCGATGCGGACACTCGCGCACGCCTGATCAGCGAGCGCGAGATCGCGCCCCTGCTGGAGCGTCTGGCGCCCGAGACGTGAGGCATGAGACGTAAGGCCTGACAGGCTGTCGTGTCACTCCCCATCAAGCGCGTACGCCGCCGCCATGGGGAGTGACGATGCGAGCGGCCGCCTCAGTTCAGCGCGCTCTTTCAGCAGTGCGCCTCAGCTCAGCACCGCCTCGCCAACAACCTCAACGGTATCGTCCGAGGCGGCCTGTTGCTGAACGGGGCTGCCGATATAACGCGCCCGCTTGCTGGCGGTGACCTGCTCGACATCGACCATCACCAGGCCGTCGATGCAGTAACCGAAATCGGCGTCGACACTGAAATCGAGAAAACGGGTGCCACCGGGTTCGGTGACCTCGGCGTACTGCTTGTAGAGCGTCGGTACCGTCACGCCCATCGCATCCAGCTGGGCACGCAGGCGGCGGAAATCGCCATCGGCATCCTGGCCATCGAACAGGCGCTCCGCCTCATGGGCGGCGCTGCCCGGCACGCTCCGGGCGACAGGCGCCCGCGCGCGCGCCAAGCCTTCATCGTCGCCATAATAATGACGGTAGTAGCTGACGGTCAGCGCCCTGGCGGGCTCCGGGTAGCTGTTGGAAAGCGTGACCGGGCCGAACAGCCAGCGAATCTCGGGATGACAGCGCAGATAGGCGCCCAGCCCCTGCCACAGGTAATCGAGGCTGCGCCGCCCCCAGTAACGCGGCTGCACGAAACTGCGCCCCAGCTCCAGACCGTCCTGCATGCGCTCGAACATCTCCGGTGTAAAGCGGAACAGGGTCGGGCTGTAGAGCCCCTTCTCGCCATGTACCGCCATGATCTTTCGCACCTCTCCGATGCGATAGGCACCGGCGATCTCGAGGTCGGCGTCATCCCACAGCACCAGATGCCTGTAGTGGGCGTCATAGCGATCGATATCGCGCCGCTCGCCGGTGCCCTCGCCGACACGCCGGAAACTGATCTCGCGCAGACGACCGATCTCGCGCATCACGCTGGAGCCCGGGAAGGCATCGAACAGGTAGATCTTCTTGCCGTCACGAGTCTCGCCCAGCAATTCACAGGGCGTCAGCTCTTCCCGCAGCGCCTGGCGTTCCTCCGGATGGCCGATGGCCTTCTCTGTCACGAACAGGCCACGCTTGCCGCGCCCGATGCGATACAGATGCTTGCGTAGCAGACGCGTCTTGGCGTTGGTATTGAGGGCATCACTGTCGAGGCGCTCCAGCGGAATCAGCTCGCCGATGCGCAGCTTGAGCTGCCGCTCGCGCTGGCGAAACATCTCGTGGGCCAGCAGGGGCGTGCCGAAGCTGCGATTGATCGACGACAGCGCATAGAAGAGCGTCGAGTTGCGACCGCTGACGTGGATAGGCAGCACCGGCGCATTGGTCTTGCGCGCGAAATGCAGGAAACCCGACAGCCACTTGCCGTCGCGCGGCCCGGTCGGGCCTGCACGCGAGACCTCGCCGGCCGGAAAGATGATCACGGCCTCTTCATTCATCAGCGCATCGCAGATCTGACCACTGCTCTTGCGATAGCCACGTCGACTGAGGTTGTCCAGTGGCAGCAGCAAGGGTGCCAGCGGCTCGACCTTCATCAGGATGTCGTTGGCGACGATCTTGACGTCGCGGCGCACTTCGCCGACCAGCTTGAGCAACGCGAGTCCATCCAATGACCCCAGCGGATGATTGGCGACGATGACGACACGCCCGTAGGCCGGAATGTTCTCGCGCTCCCGCGAGGACACCGAGTAGCCGAAGGAAAAGTGATCGAGCACGCGGTCAATGAAATCAAAGCCGCGCTGGTCCGAGTTCTCGCCGAGGAAGGCATTGATCTCCCCCTCATGCACCAGGCGTCGCAGCATGGCCAGAGCTGGCCGTCGGATCAGCGGGTGACGTTTGGCAAAGGCAGGATACTTGGCAGCGATGACGCGGGCAGTATCGATCATGCTCTCTCCTTGGCCGCACGGAGTGCGGAGCGCGATGTCTGGATCATGGGGCTTGATATCACGTCAGGTTCGCGCCACTTCATGACAGATGCGTCACAGTCCCCGTACAGTGAGATGACAGTCGCCCACGTGGACCGCGGCCGATGCGCCTCGGCACAGAGATCATCCGCGTACGAACAGGCAGCGCGACTGCCACGCCAAGGAGAGAGCGAATGTTTGCGATAGCCGTCGAGAATGAATCACTGGTCTGGCAGGAAACCGAGGCCCCGCACGGGATTGCCTCGGATGAGGTGCGTATAGAAGTAGCCTGGGCCGGCGTCAATCGCGCCGATCTGATGCAGCGTGCCGGCCAATATCCGCCCCCCGAAGGCGCCAGTCAGATTCTGGGACTGGAAGTCAGCGGCACCATTCGTGAGGTTGGCCGCCACGTCGAGCGCTTCAAGGTCGGTGATCCGGTCTGTGCGCTGCTGTCCGGTGGCGGCTATGCCGAGGAGGTGGTCGTCAATGCCCTGCAGGTGTTGCCAGTGCCGGAGGGCTATAGCCTGAGAGACGCCGCCGCCCTGCCGGAGATGTTCGCCACCGCCTGGCTGAACCTGTTCATCGAGGGCAATCTCAAGCACAAGGAGCGCGTACTGCTGCACGCAGGTGCCAGCGGTATCGGTACTACCGCCATCCAGCTTTGCGGGCTGTTCGGGCATCCGTGCTTCGTGACCGTCGGCAGCCAGGAGAAGCTGGAGACCTGCCTGCGCCTCGGCGCGGATGCCGGCTGGAACCGCCACGATGGCAGCTTCGTCGAGGCCGTGAACGACTGGGGCGGTGCCGACATGATTCTCGACCCGGTAGGCGGCGGTTATCTGGCCGACAATCAGCAGGTGCTGAAGCAGGACGGCCGCATGGTGTTGATCGGCCTGATGGGCGGGCGCATGGATGAGCTGGATCTGGGCCGCATGCTGATGAAGCGTCAGCGCCTGATCGGCTCGACCCTGCGTTCGCGCTCTCCCGATGGCAAGGGCATGGTGCTGGATGCGCTCTACGTGCATGTGTGGCCACGCCTGGCGCGGGGTGAGCTGCGCCCGCATATCGACAAGAGCTGGCCGATCCAGGAAGCCGATGCCGCGCATGCCTATGTGCAGGACAACGCCAGCACCGGCAAGGTGCTGCTGGCGGTGACAGGCGCCTGAGCCTCATCATGGCGCTGATGACATCCGCAGCATGAAAAAACGGCAGTATAAAAAAGCGGCAACCCGTTGGGCTGCCGCTTTTTTGGCTTTATTGGCACGATCTCGTGCTTGCAGCTCCGCCTGACAACTTCTGACCTGACAACACCCGGCTTGACTGCAGTGTCGCTAATGCCGCCAAGCGTAGACCCCGAGGCGCCTCGCGCAGGCTTATTCGCTGCGCCCGATCGACTGGGCCTTCTGCCAGGTAAGTTGCAACAGGCGGGCGTCGTCTCCGGCGCGATGGCGCTGGATGCCACCCTCGGCGATCACCGCTTCCTTGAGCTCCGCCCAGCAATTCAGCTGCTCCTCATCGAGCAGCCGTCTGAGCGCCTCGAGACGGAAGCGCGGCAGCATGCCGGCATGATAGAACAACAGCGAGAGCCAGGTATTGTCGTAGCCCCAGCTGTCGCTGTAGGCGATTCCGGCCTCACCCAGCTCATCATTGACCCACTGCGCCACCTCGCGCACTGGCCGCCCTTCGCGTGCCAGCCGTGCCCGTGAGATGCCGTGCAACAGCTCCGCCTTGGGGTCCCAATGCACCCACTCATCAAGAGGCTGTATCAGGAAGGCGCAACTGCTGCCGTCGGCACGCGCCAGCCCGATCTCGATCGGATAGCTACCACGGCCAAAGCCGGAGGCTTCAATATCGAGCAGAATAGGCAGCGTCACACGAATCTCCCAAGGTATCTCAGGCAGACAGGGCCCGGGCGAGAAGAGGTTGAATGTCCTCAGGTTACGGGAATTGCCCCCTGCTTGGCGAGTCCTGAACACGACGCTGTCAACGCAGACATCAGGTCGATCTGCTCCATCACGCAGGCATCACGTTCAAGAGACGCGCCCGGGAAGGCCAGAGACGACAACGCCCTCACGAAGAGGGCGTTGTCAGTGGCAGCGAGGGCAGTACAGCAGCTGGTGCATCCGATCAGTACATCAGCTCAGTGCAGGTCTGCCTCACCACCCGTGCGGGCGTGGGCTTCCCACTGCTCGGCCTTGTGCGGGCAGACCGCCAGGCCAAGGGAACCTTCACGATAGGCTCGCGCCAGGCGCTGGGCCGCGAGAGCATGGCGGCACTCGGCCGCACGCGCGTACCAGGTCACGGCCTTGGCCGGATCGCTCTGATACTGGGCACAGCCATACTCATAGATACGCGCCGCCTGATACTGGGCATGCACGTCACCGGCCTGCGCGGCCTTGATGACGAAACGCGCGCCCTTGGCCTTTTCCTGAGCGGAGTTGCCGCGCTGGAACAGCATGTGCCCGTACAATGACAACGCACCGGTGTGACCGGCGTTGGCGCAGTGATTGAACAGACGCATGGTCAGACGATGCTTCTGCTGAGAGCCGGACAGCCAGGAGGCGTGGAACAGACGCTCCGCCAGGCGGTATTTCAGTCCAGTCATCAGGGTTGGGGCCTGCGGCATGACGAGTAACCTTGATACAGAATAAGAGGGGTGACGCCGTGTCCTGGCCCGATCCTGAGCCCGCGACGCTATTCTCCTTGCCAACACTGTCAGTTTGCCCTTGCGGGCGGCCTAGAAAGACTGCTCCCCTGACAGCGGGGCGCCAAGCATACTCGCGCAATCGGGGGGACTCAAGCCCGCCTTGTGGGTTTTTGTTACGCTGCTAATATGTGCGCCATCCTTGGGATAAAGTACGCGCGCGAACCACGCGCCACGCGCGTGCTGGAAGCACTCGTCCTGCCCGCTACATTGACACCTACCCGATAAGGGGATCCTGCATGCAACGTAGAGCTCTTGGCCGTACTGGCATCGACGTCAGTCTGCTATGCCTTGGCACCATGACCTTCGGCGAGCAGAACAGCGAAGCCGATGCCCACCAGCAGCTGGACCGCGCGCTCGACGCTGGCATCGACTTCATCGATACCGCCGAGATGTACCCGGTGCCCCCGAATGGCGAGACCCAGGGCCGTACCGAGGAATACATCGGCAGCTGGCTGGCGGCACGCGGCAATCGTGATCAGGTCAAGATCGCCACCAAGGTCACCGGCCCGGGCATGGATTACCTGCGCGGTGGTTCACGCCTGACGCGTGAGCAGATCATCGCCGCCTGTGACGACAACCTGCGTCGTCTGGGCACCGATTACATCGATCTCTATCAGCTGCATTGGCCGGACCGCAAGACCAACTTCTTCGGCAAGCTGGGCTACCAGCCGACCGAAGATGAAGACATGACGCCGCTGGAGGAAAGCCTGTCAGCCCTCGGCGAGCTGGTCACCGCCGGCAAGATCCGCGCCGTGGGCCTGTCCAACGAGACGCCGTGGGGCGTGATGCAGTGCCTGAACCTGGCCGAGCGTCTGAATCTGCCGCGCGTGGCCAGCGTCCAGAACCCGTACAACCTGGTCAACCGCAGCTTCGAAGTGGGCCTGGCCGAGTTTGCGCACCGTGAAGATGTCGGCCTGCTGGCCTACTCGCCGCTGGCCTTCGGCACCCTGTCCGGCAAGTATCTGGACGGTGCCCGTCCACAAGGCGCTCGCCTGACGCTGTTCGAGCGTTTCCAGCGCTACAACGCCGAGCCGGCTCAGCACGTCATCGCCTGCTACGTGGACATCGCCCGCCGTCACGGCCTGAATCCGGCCCAGATGGCCCTTGCCTTCGTCAACACTCGTCCGTTCCTGACCAGCAACATCATCGGTGCCACGACGATGACCCAGCTGGAAAGCAACATCAAAAGCCTCGAGGTGGAGCTGAGCGAAGAAGTGCTGGCCGAGATCGAGATGATCCACAACACCGCGCCCAACCCGTGTCCCTGAATCACCTCTGACCCGTAGCGGATACACAACCCCCGACAGGCCGGCCATCATGACCGGCCTGCTCGTGACCAAGGACCCCTCATGAATCTCGCTGAATTGAGCATGATCCTCATGGCTGTCGCCGCCGGTGCCATGATGCCGATTCAAGCTGGCGTCAACTCCACACTGGCCCTGCAGACTCACAGCTCGCTCATGGCTGCCATGGTCAGCTTCGTGGTCGGCTCGATCGCGCTCGTCGTCATCGTGCTGGCCATGCGCCTGCCCATGCCGGGCGTCGGCGCCCTCAAGGCGGCCCCCTGGTGGAGCTGGACCGGCGGTCTGTTGGGTGCCTTCTTCGTCGCGGCCAGCGTGATACTGGTCCCCAAGCTGGGCGCTGCCACCATGATGGCCACCTTCCTGGCGGGGCAGCTGACGGCCTCGGTAGTGCTGGACCACTTCGGCTGGGCGACCTTCCCGCAGCATGATCTTTCGCTGGGGCGCGTGGCAGGCGTCCTGCTGCTGTTCGCGGGGGTCTTCCTGATCCGCCGCTATTGATGCCTCTGGCGTCACGCAGTGCAATCTATGGCCCCGATAGTCCTGACGGACTCGGGGCCATCTTGTCTGCCTGATATACTGAGACCTTTCCCTGCCTGGAGGTCTACATGCTGAGTGTGATTTCGCCCGCCAAATCGCTGGATTTCGACAGCGCCCCCGTGACCTCCCGTCATAGCCAACCCGATTTTCTCGAGCAGGCTCAACCACTGATCGACATCCTGCGCGAGCAGTCGCCGCAGGACATCGCAAGCCTGATGAAGCTCTCCGACAAGCTGGCCGGCCTCAATGCCGCTCGCTTCCAGGAATGGCAGCCGCCCTTCACGCCGGAGAATGCCAAGCAGGCAGTACTGGCCTTCCAGGGGGATGTCTATCAGGGCATGGCGGCAGAGACGTTCAGCGAGGAAGACTTCGAACGCGCACAACACAAGCTGCGCATTCTCTCCGGCCTCTATGGACTGCTGCGCCCGCTGGATCTTATCCAGCCATACCGCCTCGAGATGGGGACGCGTCTGAGCAATCCAGCCGGCAAGGATCTGTATGCCTACTGGCGCAAGACACTGACACCGGCACTGGAACAGGCCGTCGAAGAGAGTGGCACACCGATACTGGTCAACCTGGCCTCCAATGAATACTTCAAGGCCATCGATGCCAGGGCGTTCCGCCATCGCATCGTGACGCCGGTCTTCAAGGACGAGAAGAATGGCCAGTCCAAGATCATCAGCTTCTACGCCAAGCGTGCACGCGGCCTGATGAGCGCCTGGATGCTCAAGCACGATATCGAGACAGCCGAAGACCTCAAGGACTTCGACGTAGCCGGTTACCGCTTCTCCAATGCCGCCTCCGAGGTCGATACGCTGGTCTTCACGCGCAGTGAGGCCGACGCGGCACGCGCCTGATACGTGATGGCAGGCACTTCACGCCTCACCCCCCCAGCCCCGGGAAAGTCAGGTGTTCCGCGGCGCGCGGTTTGAAGTAACGGCGATGAATATCGCCGAACAGGACGTGGTCTGCACACCCAAGCCATTCATACGCCACCATCTCGGCACTGACGATACTGGCGCCCGCGGCCTCGCAGCGGGCCACTCCCAGCGCCGCCTCCCGCGGGCGGCGACTGGCGATCCCATCGGCGACCAACGCCACTCGATAGCCTGCGCCGCATAGGGACAGCACGGTCTGCATCACACAGACATGCGCCTCGGCACCACACACCACCAACTGGTCACAGCCACTCTGCTCCAATGCCTTGCAAAAGTCCTGCGCATCCAGCGCACTGAAACTGCGCTTGGTGAAGCAGCGTGTGCGTTCGCTCAACAGGTGCGTCATCGGGGCACTTGCGCCTAGCTTGTCGGGGCAATGCTCGGTCAGCCAGACGGGAATTTCCAGCGCCTGGGCGATTCCGCCCAGCCAGATGGCACTGTTGATGGCTTCGGTTCCGCCATTCAGAACCGGCATCAGGCGAGCCTGGAAATCGATCAGCAACAACAATGATCGCCTCGCCATCAGATGTTGAGACTTTTCGTCGTCCATTGGTCCTCCCACGACGATTCTAAGGCTAGAATGGAGCTTCCACTTACACGCTAGCGCATCCAAGGAGATCCCACATGCGCCATCTGTTCATCATGCTGATGGTCGGCTTGCTCGGCTTCGGTCTGAGCGTCGAACACGCAGAGGCCAAGCGCCTCGGCGGCGGCAAGAGTTTCGGTAGCTACTCACGCTCCGCTGACAGCGGAAAATCCTCCAGCTCACTGTTCGGCAGCAACAAGGCCACCAACAGCAGCACTGCAGCGAAGTCCAAGCCCTCCAGCGGCTTGTCCAAGTTTGCCGGGCCTATGGCAGGCCTGCTGGCAGGCGGTTTGCTGGCATCGCTGTTCTTCGGCGGCGCCTTCGATGGTCTGCGCATGACAGACTTCCTGATCATCGCGGTGATCGCCTTCATTGCCTTCAAGTTCCTCAGCGCGCGCAAGAAGGCCGCCATGGCGAGCGGCGGGCCGGCAGGTAGCGGTGGTGGTACCTCTACACGCCACGATGACCAGCCCCGCAATGTGCAGGCGCGTGAAGCGCATCAACCGCAAGGCGAGTCGCTGGCTCCTGCCGGTGGTATCGGGGCAGGCCTGACAGGCGGCGCCCCGACCAGCGAACCGGCCTGGTTCGACAAGGAGCAGTTCCTCGGCGGTGCTAAGGAACACTTCATGACCCTGCAGCGCGCCTGGGACAACAATGACCTGCCGCGCATTCAGGAGTACGTCACGCCAGAGCTCTACAATCTGCTGCGTGAAGAGCGCGCTCAGCAACCGGCCAACAACCGTACCGAGATCGTGCGTCTGTTTGCTGAACTGGGCAGCGTGCAGGAGATTGGCAAGCAGGCGGAAGCAACGGTCCTGTTCCACGGCGTGCTGGATGAAAATGGCGAGCAGAACGAGTTCAACGAGACTTGGCACCTGGTCCGTGAGCTGCGCGATGGCGCCGACTGGCACATCCAGGGCATCGAGCAGAACAGCTAAGACGCTCCTCTCACTGACATGACCTTCATTCCGTGAGGGCCACATCAGATGCCAAGGCGGCCGGATGATCACTCATCCGGCCGCTTTTTTTGTGTCTCGCTGCAGAAGATCACCGGAGGCTTCGCAACAGTTCGCCGAAGACCACAAAGGCACCGCCCCGAATGGCAGGCATAAAAAAACCGGCCACTGGGGAAGTGACCGGCGGATAGGCTGCTCGACTGCAAGGCAGGAGCGCCAGATCGCAAAAAGTCTGCTGATGGGATAGCACAGACAAGTTTCTAAGCAAGGGAACGTCGAAACTCACATACTCAGAGTCGCCAATAGCGCTTTAGTTCAGCCTGATCGCATAAAACATGCGCAACACTGAGGTGCAGAACCCGCGACGCCTGATCAGCTCCCACCATCAGCCAGCTGTACCCAGGATTCCAGCAAGAGTTGCCTGCCCCTGGAAACTCTTCATGCTCGACAAGCCCTTGTGGGTAATTCAGGTGCCACTCCCATGTTCCGGTTGTCCACAGGCGGATCCCTGCGCGCTTCCCTTCATCAGCAGGACTGGTTGCGCTTCTACGCTCTGTCACATACTGAACCGCCCCTGCAGCAAGGCTACAGGGCGGTTCAGTATAAGTGCCTGACGAGGATCGGGGCGGCCATCCGCGACTCTTGCAGGGAGAAACTGTTCTAGCCGCATTCTTTCCTGAGCCCACTTTTCCTGCGCACAAAGAGAACCGCCCCTGCAGCAAGGCTACAGGGGCGGTTCAGTATAAGTGCCTGACGATGACCTACTCTCACATGGAGAAACTCCACACTACCATCGGCGCTAAGCGGTT
>NZ_JAKUMF010000013.1:0-58956 GCF_029991385.1 Cobetia sp. BMC6 | reverse complement strand
TTACTCACCCGTCCGCCGCTCGACGCCTTCTAGCAAGCTAGAATCGTTTCCGCTCGACTTGCATGTGTTAAGCCTGCCGCCAGCGTTCAATCTGAGCCATGATCAAACTCTTCAGTTGAAAGCTTGACAGTCTGTTAAGCAGACTAAACTTGGCTCAGAGTCAAACTTCTCGTGAGAGGCTTGCTCCGATATTTGGTGACCTTATCACCACTCATCGGCAAGCGCTCACACGAATTACCTGATCAAATTTTTAAAGAGCGTCGCTGTGAAGCGAGGAGACACATTCTACCCGGAACGCTTGAGAAGTCAAGCACTTGATGATGAGTCAATCGACTGCCTCTAAGCATCATCAAGCGGTGAGGAGCATTGCTCGATCACCTGTTCCACAAGGAGTGCGGCGTATTCTAGCGAATCGCCCGGGGTTGTCAATCGATGATTTCGAAGCATGCTTCAAAAACATCAAGCAAAACAATTACCTGCAAACCTCTTTCACCGCTGGTGACGCCATGCGTCCCCGGCAGCGGATGCGTACTTTACGCACGAACCGCCGCGAGGGCAAGGGCTTTTTCAAGAGATTGTCATCAGGGCGTCATGCATCTCGAACACCTCCCATCACCTTGGTGCCGATGCTCTATCGACCAGACCGAGAATCGATTGATAGCTGAGTCCGGAGTGATCACTCAGCCCTATCTCGCAGGTGCGCGAATTGGAAACTCCGTAGTCGCAATCGGCCACTACCTCCTTCAGCCCCTTCAATGCCGAGGCATTGAGCTCCGGGGTACTGAAGCCCTTGTCGCCGGCGAAGCCGCAGCAGGTGATCTCTTCCGGTACGACGACTTCACTGGCGCACTGCCGCGCCAGCGCCACGAACTGCTCTGCCAGCCCCATGCGGACACTGGAGCAGGTGACATGCACCGCGACTCTTGCCTTGAGCGGTGTGATCGAGAGATAAGGCAATAGATAGTCGAGGACCAGCTGCACCGGCTCGACCAAGGTGAGCGACACTTCAAGATGCTCGCGCGCATAGGCCTGAGCCTGTGCCAGGCACGGGCTGGTATCACAGAAGATCGGCAGCCGTCCGTCGTCACTCGCCTCCACCAGCGCCGTTGCCAACTCGGCGGCCTTGGCATCTCCCGCCTCGAACTGACCCTTGGACTGGAAGGCCATCCCACAGCACAGCGCCTCCACCCCTTTCGGCAGCACGACCTCGAAGCCAGCCTTGTCCATCAAGGCCAGCGCCATCTCGGTGACACTGCGTGGATCGCGATCATCAGTAGCGACCCCGAAGACACGCGTGGCGCAGGACGGAAAATAGACGACGTGCCCATTCGGCGCCTCACTGCGACCCAAGGGTTGTGCCAGACGTTTGAGATACGGGCGCGGCGCGGCCGCCGGCATGCTGGGAGTCCATTGCTGCACCCTGTCACCGGACACCTTGCGAGCAGCCCGGGTCAGGCGACGCATGTTGCGCGTGCCGACGGCGCCATGCAGCCCATCCGCCAGCCTGAGCACCCCACGCATGCCACTGGTGACACGAGTGAAATGCTCTCCGGCCCACTGCGCCACCTTCACCTTGCCTGGATGATCGGCACCGGCGTTCTCTTCATGACGCAATCCCCGGATCAGATCACCGGTATTGATGCCGACCGGACACTGGGTCGCGCACAGGCCATCCCCCGCACAGGTCTCCATGCCCTGATAGGCGTATTCCTTCCTGAGCGCTGCCAGCTGGTCGCGCTGTGCATCATCCGGTGCCTCGAGCGCAGCCAGGCGAGCGATCTCCCGCCGGATGACGATGCGCTGGCGCGGCGTCAGGCTCAGATTCTTCGACGGACAGACCGACTCACAGAAACCGCACTCGATGCAGCGGTCCACCAGCGGGTCCGCTGCCGGCAGTGGCTTGAGGTTTTCCAGATGCAGGCGAGGATTGCGCGTCAGGATCACTTCCGGGTTGAGCAGGTTGTCCGGATCGAAGGCCTCCTTGATTCGCCACATCAGGGCATAGGCATCCTTGCCCCACTCAAGCTCTACATAAGGCGCCATGTTGCGACCCGTACCATGCTCGGCCTTGAGCGAGCCACCATATTCCTGCCCCACCAGCTGCGCGACGTCATCCATCAGCGCCTGATAGCGCTCCACCTCACCTTCGCGCTCGAAGCCCTGTGGGAAGACGAAGTGAAGATTGCCCTCCAGCGCGTGACCAAACAGGATCGCCTGGGAGTAACCATGCCGCTGGAAGACCTCCGTCAGCGCACCGACGCCTTCCGCCAGCCGCTCGATGGGGAAGGCGACATCCTCGATGATCACGGTGGTCCCCAGATCACGCACTGCGCCGACCGCCGGGAACAGGCCCTTGCGGATCTTCCAGTACAGCGCATAACGCTGCGCATCCTGAGTGAAGGCCCACGACTCGCAGGTCTCGATGCCTTCCAGCACGCGGCCCACCTCGGCCATGCGCGCCTCCAACTCCTGATGATGCGCGCCCCGCACATCCACCAGCAGCGCGACCGCCGCTTCCGGCAGGGTGCGCAACTCGTCCGGCATGCCCGGTGCGTCCTCGACGGAGCGCAGCGCCGCGCGGTCCATCAGCTCCACCGCCGCGACCGGAGCCGTCTTCAGCAACATGGTGGCGCGACAGGCTGCATCGATGTTCGGGTAGTACACCAGCGCCGCTGCCTTGTGCGGCTCCTCGATCACGGTGCGATAGGTAATGGAGGCGATGAAACCCAGGGTGCCTTCCGAACCGATCATCAGATGCTTGAGGATCTCGAGGCCATCGGCATAGTCGACCAGTGCATTGAGGCTATAGCCGGTGGTGTTCTTGAGGCGGTACTTGTGGCGGATGCGCTCGGCCAGCTCAGGGTCGGCGCGCACACTGGCCGCCATGCGCTCCAGCTCCGCCAGCAGGCCACCATGGCTGGCACGAAAGGCCTGCACACTCTCCGGCGACGCCGTATCCAGGCAGGTGCCATCGGCGAGAATGACGCGCAGGTCCTCGACGGTGCGATAACTGTTGTGTGCCGTGCCGCAGCACATGCCGGACGCATTGTTGGCCGCGATGCCGCCGATCATGCAGCTGTTGATCGAAGCCGGGTCCGGGCCGATCTTGCGCCCGAAGGGGGCCAGCAGCTGATTGGCACGCGCCCCGATCACCCCCGGCTGCAGGCAGATGCGGCTGCCCTGCTCCAGCACCTGCGCCCCTCGCCACTCGCCGCCCAGCTGGATGAGCACCGAATCCGTCAACGCCTGTCCGGACAGCGACGTCCCCGCCGCACGGAAGGTCACCGGCAGCTTGCGCGTCCGGCACTCGCGCAACACATGCCCAAGCTCCTGCTCGTCATGCACCCGCACCACCAGCTGCGGCACCAGCCGATAGAAGCTGGCATCCGTGCCGTAGGCCAGGGTGCGCAGCGGATCATGGATCAGGCGCTCACCGGGAATGTGCTGCGCCAACGCCTCGCGCAGGGCGTCATAGGCAGCAGCTCGCGCCTGGGGTGAGGCATGCCCGCCCATGGCAGGGTGAGCAGTGGAGTCAGGGGCAGCAGCGACGGTCATGGCCAGTCTCTTTAGTCAGTCAGGATGTCTTTCAGGGTATCAGTCAGCACGGATCACGCTTATGGCAGCAGCGGGTCACTCAGGCCCACCAGATGGAACGCCAGAATGCCCAGCACGCCGGAGGCCAATAGATAGTAGGTGGTCGGAATCGCCGTCATGCGCAGGGTACGTCCTTCACGCCCCAGCAGACCGACGGTCGCCGAGGCCGCCACGACGTTGTGGATGGCGATCATGTTGCCAGCCGCGGCCCCGACCGCCTGCAGCGCCACCATCAGCGCTCCCGACAGCCCGAGCTGGGCGGCGACGTTGAACTGGAACTGGGACAGCATCATGTTGGAAACCGTATTGGAGCCGGCGATGAAGGCCCCCAGCGCGCCGATGCCCGAGGCGAACAACGGGTAGGCCTGACCGAGGCTGTCAGCCACCACGTCCGCCATCACCACCGGCATGGACGCCAGATCGTTCAGATTGACGCCGGAGTTGATCAGGATGCGCACCATCGGAATGGTGAACACCAGCACGAAGCCGGCGCCGACCAGTGTGCGCCAGGATTCGCTGGCCGCCGCCACCAGCTGGCGAGAGGCCATGCGATGCAGCAACAGCGTGATCAGCGCCACGAAGACCATGATGCCGCCAGGCAGATAGAGCGGCTGTATCGCGCCGGAGATGCCGCTGGCACCCAGCAGGTCAGTGGCACTGAATTGCACGCTGACCAGCCAGCCCTTGAAGTCACTCGATACGCGCGAGGCGACCAGCAGCAACGCGATCAGCCCATAGGGCAACCACGCCAGCCACAGAGGCAGCGGCTTTCTGCCCGCCGCGGCGGCCTCGACGTCATCGCGCTCCAGCGTCAGGTCACCCAGCCAATGCCTGGGCCACTCGGCCTCGGGCGGAAAATCCCAGCTGTCCTTCGGCAATAGAAAGCCGGCACGCGCCGCTGGCACCACGAGGATCAAGCCGACCAGAGCGCCGATCAGTGACGGGAACTCCGGGCCGAGGAAGATACCTGCCGCCACGTAGGGCAGCGTGAAGCACAGGCCGGCGAACAACGCGAACGGTGCTATCGACAGCCCCTCGCTCCAGCTTTTCTTCGCCCCGAAGAAGCGCGTCATCATCACGGTCATGAACAGCGGCATCAGCAGGCCGACGATGCCATGCACGATGGCGACTTCCGAGGTGATCAGCTGCAGGAAGGCCTCCCAGCTGGAATGGTTCGCCAGCAGCTGCTCACCGAGATTGGCCTTGTCGAGGCCCGCATTCACGCCGATCACGATCGGCGTGCCCACCGCCCCGAAGGATACCGGCGTCGACTGGATCATCATGCCCACCATCACCGCCCCCAGCGCCGGGAAGCCGATGGCGACCAGCAACGGCGCCGCGATGGCCGCAGGCGTCCCGAAGCCGGAAGCCCCCTCGATGAAGCTGCCGAACAGCCAGGCGATGATGATGGCCTGTACGCGGCGGTCGGGACTGACGGTGGTGAAGGCGCCGCGGATTACCGCGATCGCCCCGGAATGCTTGAGCGTATTGAGCAGAAAGATGGCGCCGAAGATGATCCACAGCACCGAGACGGTCACCATCAGCCCCTGCAGCGTGGAGGCCAGAATGCGCGTCAGCGACATCTGCCACACGAAATAGCCGATGACAGCGGTGACGAGGAAGACCAATGGCATGGCGCGACGCGCGGGCCATTGCAGACCGACGAGCAGGATGCCCGCCAGCAGGATAGGGGTGAAGGCCAGCAAGGCCAGCAGTGGCTCGGACATGACGGAAACTCCGCAGGCGAATTGTTGTGATTGTTGTCTGGCACGGCAGTGAAGGACTCGGGGGTTGGCGCACCCTTGGGTCAGGCCTTCCGATAAATTGGTAATACCAATTTACCCTGATGTGCTTCGGCATAATCTAGGCGTCGCCTCGAAAGGGGTCAAACATCATGTCGCATAAGGTATCTAGACATTGGTCAAAGCATCTCTATTGCGTAAAATTGGTATTACCAATTATTGATAGTCCTCATCTCCCACGCGAGGCGTGGTTATCACACATATTGGTAAGACCAATGTCGGCTGTGGCGTGGAATGCCCACGGGCCACACTGATCATCGGCAGCGCCGCAAGCACCCCTCTCTTGCCTGCCGCACTCTGGCCTTCCAGCGTTCGGCGCCGCCTTTCACCTTTGCCGCAAGGACACTTCCATGCGTTACGCCCCCGTCCGCCAACCCCGTATCGCCGATGTACTCACCGAACGCCTCGAAAGCATGATCATCGAAGGCAGCCTGAAACCCGGCGAGCGCCTGCCACCCGAGCGCACCTTGGCCGAGCAGTTCGAAGTCTCGCGCCCCTCCGTGCGGGAGGCCATCCAGAAACTGGCCGCGCGCGGACTGCTAACCTCACGTCAGGGCGGCGGCACCTATGTCTCTGAAGAGCTGGCGCGCGCCTGGTCCGACCCGCTCAGCGCGCTGCTGGGTCGCCACGGTGAGTTCAATCTCGATCTGCTGGAATTTCGTGATGCGCTGGAAGGCATCAGCGCCTACTACGCCGCCATGCGCTCCACACCTGCCGACAAGGCAATGCTGCGCCAGCGCTTCGAGGACCTGGAGAAGAGCTTCGAGGGACGTGACCCAGAGCGCGAAGCCGGTGCCGATGCCGCCTTCCACCTCGCCATCGCTGAGGCCGCGCACAACGTGGTGCTGCTGCACTCGATGCGCAGCCTGTTCCAGTTGCTGGAGAAGAGTATCGTGGCCAACCTGCGCCACCTGTTCGAGAAGCCGGAATCACGCCCGCGCCTGATCCAGCAACACCGCAGCCTGTTCGAGGCGATCATGGAAGGCCGCGCGGAAGATGCGCGCAACGCCGCCCATGAGCATCTGGTCTTCGTCGAGGATTCACTGCTGGAACTGGAACGCGCCGAGACTCGTGCCCAGCGCGCCTTGCGCCGTGCCCAGGCGGCGCCGGATGGCTCATGACATTCAGTCATGACGCCCTGGCTGAACATGAAGTTCCGGATAAGCAGCGCTTGAGATGAGGGCCTGAACATGAAGGCTTGCCGATGAAGGATACGCGCCTGCCCCAGCTGTGGCGTCTCGTACTGGCGGTAGTGCTACCGCTGGGGCTGATGCTGTGCGTGTGGCAGGCGGTCTCGATGGCGCGCAGCCAGGGGCTGGAGCGCCTGGGGCATGAGGCAGACAACGAACTGCGTCTGACTGCCGCCAGCCTGCGCGGCCAACTGAATCGACACGCCTATCTGCCCAGGCTGGTGGCAGAGAATGACCAGCTGCGCGACTTTCTGGATCACCCTGAAGATCTCAGCGCGGAAGTGGCGCTCAATCAGCGCCTGGACCGCATGCGTGAGCTGGCCGGCATCTCGGACCTCTATCTGGTCGATGACACCGGCACCACCATCGCCGCCAGCAACTGGCGCTCCGCCAACACCTTCATCGGCCAGAACTACCGCTTCCGCCCCTACTGGCAAGACGCCATCAATGGTGGCGAAGGCCGCTTCTACGGGCTGGGCACCAGCTCCGGTGAGCGCGGTTACTTCTTCAGTGCCGCCGTCACCAGCCCGCAGGGGCGACGTGGCGTGGCCGTGGTCAAGGTGCAGATAGAGGCGCTGGAGGCGGCGTGGCTCGACCAGAATGCCGACATCATGGTCACTGATCCGCATGGCGTGATCTTCATCGCCAGCCAGGCGCAGCGGGTGCTGCGCACGCTGGAGCCACTCAGCGAGGAGACACGCAACCGACTGCTCGATACCCAGCGCTATGCCAATCAGCGCCTGCGTCCGCTGCGCCTGCATCATCGCGAGGCGCTGCCAGAGCTGCTGGGCTCGCCCCTTGAGTCGCGCCGCGACACGACCTCCATCGAATTGTTGCAGCTGACACCGGGGGATCTCTGGCAGCACGCCTGGTTGAGCCTGTCCCAGCCACTGCCGGATATCGGCTGGCGCCTGCATGTACTCAAGCCACTGGCTCCGCTGCGCAGCGGTATCTGGCAGACAGCCGGTCTCGCGGCCGGTGGCTATGCCTTGCTGTGTCTGCTGGCAGGGCTGGGCTGGCAGCGACTGCGCATCCTGCGTGAGCGTCGCCTGTTCGCCGAGCGCGAGCGCCAGAATCTCGCCAGCAGCCAGCAACGGGTGCGCGGCATCATCGACCGCACTCAGGCTGGCCTGTGTATCCTCGATGAGCGGGTGCGGCTGGTGTATCTCAATCCGACGGCCATCGCGCTGTTCGGCTCGCCCTTGAGCGCCGACACCTCACCGGAAGACTCAACCCGCCAGCCCAGCGCCCGCGAAGGGCGTGATCTGCGCGAGCTGTTCCTGCCGGCCGAGCGCCACCTGCTGGACCGCCTGACCCAGGACCGCGCCGTCGGGCCGCTGGAAGTGCATGGCCTGCGCGAGGGAGTCGCGGTACCACTGGAGCTTTCCTGCTCGCCACTGCCCAGCCCCCATGGTCCACGATGGCTGGTCACGGTCTTCGATGTCAGCGAACGCCGTGCCCAGGCCGAGCAGCTCGCTCAGGCACGCGATGCCTTCGAGCAACGGGTGGTCGAGCGTACCCGCGACCTCGCCGCCAGCAACACGCGCCTGAGTGCCGAAGTCGAGGAGCGCACCCGCGCCGAACGCGAGCTGCGCGAGACGCGTGATGAATTGATCCAGACCGCCAAGCTGGCGGTGCTGGGGGAGCTGGCCGCCGGCATCAATCACGAGCTCAATCAGCCTTTGGCCGCCATCCGCGCCTATGCCGAGAACGCGACTGCCTTCCTCGCTCGCGCCCAGACCTCCCAGGTCGAGAGCAACCTGCGCCAGATCACCGAGCTGACCCAGCGCATGGGCGAGATCAGCGCGCAGCTGCGTCAGTTCTCACGCAAGAGCGGTGACCGTCTGGAGGCCATCGACCTCACCACCAGCCTCGACTATGCCCTGCGCCTGCTGCATGCACGCTGCGAGGCGCTCGGCGTGACCCTCATTCGCGAAGCGGGTCCAACGCTGGCCCAAGTGCGCGCCGAGCCGGTGCGTCTGGAGCAGGTATTGGTCAACCTGATCGGCAATGCGCTGGACGCGCTGGCCGACATGCCCCCCGAGCGCACGGAGCCCCCCAGCATCCAGCTCGACCTGCATGAGAAAACGGGCAGCGCCGGTGATCAGGTCGTGCTGGAAGTCCACGACAACGGCCCCGGCCTCGAGCCATCGCAACTGGTGCGCGTGTTCGAACCCTTCTATACCCAGCGCGCCGACGGCCAGGGGCTCGGGCTGGGGTTATCGATCAGCGCGCGTATCGTCGCCGACCTCGGCGGCACCCTCGAGGCGCACCCCTCGCCGCTGGGTGGCGCACTGTTCCGGCTGACGCTGCCGGCGCTCTCGATGCCCTCACAACCCCCGATGCCACCCACCGCCAACCATTCACAGGAGCCGTCATGAGCGACGTCACGAATACCGACATGCAGGTGCTGGTGGTGGATGACGAACCGCACCTGCGCGACAGCCTGAGCCAGAGCCTGATGCTGGCCGATTACCGCACTCGCCCGCTGGCCAGTGCCGAGCAGGCGCTGGAAATCCTGCGCGCCGAGGCGCCCTTCGAGGGTGTGGTGATCACGGACATTCGCATGCCGGGCATGGATGGCCTGAGCCTGCTGCACGCGGCACATGCCGTGGATGACGAGCTGCCGGTGATCGTGATGACCGGTCATGGCGACATCGATACCGCCGTCGCGGCCATGCAGGCCGGTGCCTGGGATTTCATCGAGAAGCCCTTCGATCGCGAGCGCATGCTCGATGGCGTACGGCGCGCGGTGGCCGCCCGCCGGCTGGCACTGGAGAACCGCTCGCTGCGCGAACAGCTGGATACCCAGCGCAACAGCGCCGGCCCCAGGCTGGTGGGCAGCAGTGACCTCATGCAGCGCCTGGATGCCCAGGTTTCACGCCTGGCGGCAGTCGATGCCGACACCTTGCTATATGGCGAGACCGGCGCCGGCAAGGACCGTGTCGCCCGCTGTCTGCACGAGCGCAGCGCCCGCGCCAGCAAGCCCTTCGTGGCGCTCAACTGTGGCGGCATGCCGGAGACATTGATCGAGTCGGAACTGTTCGGCCACGAGAAAGGCGCCTTCACCGGTGCCAGCGAGCGCCGCATCGGCAAGCTGGAACACGCCGACGGCGGTACCCTGTTCCTCGATGAGATCGAATCGATGCCGATGTCGTTGCAGATCAAGCTGTTGCGGGTGCTGCAGGAGCGCAGTATCGAGCGGCTCGGCAGCAATACGCCACGCCCCATCGACATCCGCGTCATCGCCGCCACCAAGCGGGATCTACGTGAAGCGGCCAGCGCCGGCGAGTTTCGCGAAGACCTCTACTACCGCCTGAACGTGGTCACGCTATATCTGCCGCCACTGCGCGAGCATGCCGAAGATATCCTGCAACTGTTCCGGCACTTCGCGATTCTGGCCAGCGAACGCACCAGTCTGGAAGTCCCACCGCTGGACGCCACCACCCTGCAGGCACTGCTGGCGCATGACTGGCCGGGCAACGTGCGTGAGCTGAGAAACTGTGCGGAGCGTCATGTGCTGCTGGGCGGGCTGGAAGGCAACATCGGCGACAGCATGGCGGAAGGGCGACCGCTCACCACGGGCACGAGTAGCCCGGCCGTGAACAGCACGGAAGCCGCAAGAGAGGCGGACAGAGAAGGCATCACCACCGGCACGTGCGAGCGGGATGCATCAGGAGCATCGAGGGAATCAGGCGAGCTGGGGGAACTGGAGCACAACGTGAAGGCAGCCACGCAGGCGCAATCGCTGCCGCAGCGCATGGAGGCGTTCGAGGCCGCGCTGATTCGCGAAGCCCTGGCGGCCAGCAAAGGTCAGGTGGTGATGGCCTGCGAACGGCTGGGGCTGCCGCGCAAGACACTCTACGACAAGCTCAAGAAGCACGGCCTGAGCGCCGAGCCCTATCGTGGTTGAGGCATCGTGCCTGATGCACCACAACAGAGGCATCACAACCAAGGCATCACGACCAAGACAACGCAACGGAGATTCGCGCCGGTCTTCAGCCAGACAGCATCAGACGCCGGCCATCAGCCGCGACAGGCCTTCGCCGAACACGGACAGCGGCCCCTGCAGATGCATGATGTCCACCAGCACCGAAACGGGCGGCAGCCAGGGCGTCATGGCGGCGATCACCGCCACCATCGCCAGCGAGTTGCCCGGCTCACGATAATCGAACAGCTTGAAGGCGGTACCGAAGCTGCGCTTGAGGCGTGCGCCGACCATGTCGACGCTGTACATCTCATCGAGCAACAGGTGGATCATGGCGCCGAACAACAGGGCCGCGCCCTGCCACCAGGCCTGCTCTTCACTCTGCCCCAGTACATGCAGGCTGGCGGCCGTCACGCCCAGTGAGCACAGCAGTGACGCGAGCAGCGAGTGCCAGATACCGCGGTGGACGGTGAAGCGCTTGAAGATGGCGCTGGCCACATAGCGCACGCCCAGATAGGTGGCGCCGCCCGCCATCATCAACGGCCCCGCCAGCAGGCGGTCCTGCAGCAGCAGCACGCAAGCCATGGTCGCCAGTACCGCAAACAGCGTGAACAGGATCCGGATGGCGCGCGAGTTGTCGGAGTCGATATCCGGCAGGATACCGCCGAAGGTGGTCAGACTCGCCAGCGGAACCCCCTCCGCCAGCGACCACAGGCCGCCCTGCCAGCCCGCCGCCGCGACGATGCCGCCGGCAAAGGCCGCTACGGTGATATGGGTACGAAAATTGGCCATGAAATACGGGTCGCGAGCCCTCGACGATGTCACTGGACCAGACGCCACACGCCGGCACTGGATATACGTCCAGATTATGACGCAAGCATTTCATGAAAAACAATGGCTTGTCCTGGTTTGTGCGCGCCACTGCCATCTCTGCCTTCTAAAGCTCGTGGAAAAACCGATCCTGGCTTGTGGAAAATCCGCCCCTGGCTTGCGGAAAATTTGCCCCTGACTTGCGAATAATCCGGCTCTGAAACGAGCACTCCCCCGCTGGCCTGAGCCAACGGGGGAGTGATCATTGCTGCGTCTGCCACTCTCCGCGAGGAAGATTCAGTCGACGTAGTCTTCGGCCAGATGCTGATCCTTCAGCTTGACGTAGTTCACCGCCGAATAGGTGAAGAACTCACGCTCACTGTCCTTGATGGGGCGCAGTGCCTTGGCCGGGTTGCCGGCATACACATGCCCGCCCTCGAGACGCTTGCCCGGCGGCACCAGCGCACCCGCCGCGATGATGACTTCATCTTCCACCACCACGCCGTCCATCACGATGGCGCCCATGCCGACCAGTACGCGGTCGTGAATGGTGCAGCCATGCAACACGGCCTTGTGACCGATGGTGACGTCATCGCCGATTTCCAGCGGATAGCCACCCGGATTGAAATCACTGGCGTGAGTGATATGCAGTACCGCGCCATCCTGCACACTGGTGCGCGCGCCGATGCGGATACGGTGCATGTCGCCGCGAATCACCGCCAGCGGCCATACCGAGCTGTCATCCCCGAGGGCGACATCACCCAGCACCACACTGGCCGGATCGACGAAAACCCGCTCGCCCAGTCGCGGCGTCAGGCCCTTGAAGGATCTAATGCTCATGCCTTGCCTCCTGAATTAGGCATCCAGCCTACTGCGCCAAACACCGGGATGCCAATAGCGCGACGGCCTGACTCGCGTTGCGATGTTTTCGCCCCCCGTCCCGACGCCCCGCTTTCAGGCTCGACATGCCCTGCGCATCGCCCCACGCCTGGCGCCGACTCAACGCCAGATTCACGCACCGATGGCACAAGCGGGCTTACTTGAAGAAGCTCCAGCCCAGCACGACGACGACCAGCGGAATCGAGACCCAGCGCAGTACCCAACGCCAGGTGCGGAAGAAGCCACGCGATGTGCCGAGGCCAGCCAGCGCACGATTCTGCGGCATCACCCAGGCCGCGAAGATAGCGATCAGCAGCCCGCCGATCGGCAGGAAGAAGTCCGGCGGAATCGTCGTCACCGCATCGAAGACATTCATTTCGCCCAGCACGTGCACGTCCTTGAGGCTCGAGAAGGACAGCACCGACAACAACCCCATCGCCCACACCGAGACACCGACCGCCAGTGCCGCGTGGCGACGCTTGAGGCCCCAACCCTCCAGCACCTCGACGATGGGCTCGGCGATGTTGATCGAGCTGGTCCAGGTCGCCAGCAGCAACAGCAGGAAGAACAGCGCCAGCAGCACGCTGCCGCCCGGCAGATTGGCGAAGGCGATCGGCAGGCTGACGAACATCAGGCCGGGGCCGGAGGCCGGGTCCATGCCCTGGCTGAAGACCGCCGCGAAGATGGCGATACCCGCCAGCAGCGCCACACCGATATCCAGCGCCGCCACGGCGATCGCGGCCGTCGGCAGACTCTGGCGCTCCGGCATGTAGGCGCCGTAGGCCATCAGTGCACAGGCGCCGACCGCCAGCGTGAAGAAGGCATGTCCCATGGCATTGAGCATCACGTCCAGCGTGATGGCACTCGGGTCGGGCATGAACAGCCAGCTCAGCGCGGGGCCGAAGCCGGGCGTGCTGATGCTGTAACCGGCCAGCGCCAGCAACAGCACATAGAGCAGCGGCATCATCAGATTGTTGAGGCGCTCGAGCCCGGAAGAGATGCCGGCGGCCACCACGCTCATCGTCATCAGCATGAAGACGGTGTGGTTGAAGGTCATCGTCACCGGGTCTTCCAGGAAGGCACCGAAGGTAGCGCCGATCTCCGGTGGGCTCATGCCGCTGAAGTCACCCTTCAGCGAATCGACCAGATACTCGATCGACCAGCCCGACACCACCGAATAGAACGACAGGATGAAGAACATGGTGATGGCGCCGAACAGCCCCAGCCAGCGCCAGTGCGGGGTCCGGCCACCGCTGACGGCCAGATGGACCAGCGCCTGCATCGGTCCGCGACGTCCGGCGCGCCCGATCATGATCTCGGCCATCATCACCGGCAGGCCCAGCAGCAGCACGAAACCGATATACAGCAGCAGAAACGCGGAACCGCCGTTCTCGCCGGTCATGTAGGGGAAGCGCCAGATGTTGCCCAGCCCTACGGCGGCGCCGGTCACGGCCAGAATGAAGGCTCGGCGACTGCCCCAGCGTTCGGTGGTTTCGCTCATGTCTGCTCTCGTGGTTTCGGTACGGGGGAAGGATACAGGCCCCACTCGGGGGCCAAGGCCAGCAAGATAGCAGCCGTACCGGCCTCGGCCAATGCGACATGCGCGTGGCAGCGCCCGCCTATCGAGGCGATAGATTGAATAACACGCGCCGAGGCCTCACATTCTAGGTATCCCCGCGGCAGCGGTGACGCCGTTTTCACGGCGCAATCGATGCGCAAGTTCTCCTTTACCGCTCACCGCTGCCGCCCACCCGAATGACGCGAGGTACATGATGTCGATCAATCCCCTGCTGGAACGCAACACCCTGCCCCCCTTCGACACCCTCAAGGCCGAGCACGTCGAGGACGCGATCAGCGAACTGCTGGAGCACAACCAGCAGGAGATAGAGCGCCTGATCGAGGCCACCCGCGATGACACGCGCTGGGACAACTTCGCCGCGCCGCTGGAAGCGCTGGGTGACCGCCTGAGCCAGGCCTGGTCGCCGGTCTCGCACCTCAACTCGACCATGAACTCGCCCAAGCTGCGTGAGGCCTATCAGGCCTGTCTCGCCAAGCTGTCGGCCTACTCCACCTGGGTGGGTCAGAACAGCGACCTGGCCGCGGCCTATCAGCGCCTCGCGGACAGCGATGAGTTCGCAAGCCTCGATGAAGCCCAGCAGAAGGCGATCACCAACAGCCTGCGCGACTTCCGCCTCGCCGGTGTCGATCTGCCGCAAGACAAGAAGCAGCGCTACGGCGAGATACAGGCGCGCCTGTCCGAGCTCTCCAACACCTTCTCCAACCATGTGCTGGATGCCACCCAGGCCTGGCACAAGGATGTCGACGAAGAGGCACTGGCGGGCATACCGGAAAGCGGCCTTGAAGCGCTCAAGGCCAATGCCGAAGCCAAGGGCCTGGAAGGCTATCGCATCACCCTGGACTTCCCGAGCTTCTTCCCGGTGCTCAGCTATGCCGACAACCGCGAGTTGCGCGAGGAGGTCTACACTGCCTTCGTCACGCGCGCCTCGGAGAAGGGCCCCAACGCCGGTGAGTTCGACAACGGCCCGGTGATCGAGGAGATTCTGGCCCTGCGTCAGGAGCTGGCCGCGCTGATCGGCTTCGACGACTACGCCTCGCTGTCACTGGCGACCAAGATGGCCGACTCGCCGACGCAGGTCATCGCCTTCCTGGATGACCTCGCTACCCGCGCCGTGCCGCAGGCGCGTGAGGAGTTCAACGAGCTGGCGGCCTACGCCACCGAGAGCCTCGGCATCGACGACCTGCAGCCGTGGGATGTCGGCTATGCCAGCGAGAAGCTGCGCGAGTCGCGCTACGCGATCAATCAGGAGCAGCTGCGCCCCTACTTCCCGGCGCCGCAGGCCATCGACGGACTGTTCGAGGTCGTCAACCGCCTCTACGGCATCACCTTCAAGCAGCGCGACGTGCCGGTCTGGCACGAGGACGTCAGCTACTACGAGGTCATCGAGAATGACACCCCGATCGCCGGCTTCTATCTCGATCTCTACGCGCGTGAAGGCAAGCGAGGCGGTGCCTGGATGGACGAGTGCCGCGTCCGTCGTCGCCGCGAGGATGGCAGCCTGCAGTTGCCGGTCGCCTACCTGACCTGCAACTTCACCCGCCCGGTGGGCGATCGCCCGGCGCTGCTGACCCACGATGAAGTGGTCACGCTGTTCCACGAGTTCGGTCACGGCCTGCATCACATGCTGACCCGTCAGGAAGTCGCCGAAGTCTCCGGCATCAATGGCGTGGCATGGGACGCCGTCGAGCTGCCCAGCCAGTTCATGGAAAACTTCTGCTACGAGCGTGAAGGACTGGATCTGATCGCACGTCACGTGGACACCGGCGAGCGTCTACCCGATGACATGCTCGAGCGCCTGCAGGCAGCCCGCAACTTCCAGGCGGCGATGACCATGGTCCGCCAGCTGGAGTTCTCGCTGTTCGACTTCCGCCTGCATCATGAGCTCGACAAGCCGTCGGCCAGCGATGTCCAGGCGCTGCTCGACGAGGTGCGCAGCAAGGTCGCCGTGGTGCCGGCGGTCGAGTTCAATCGCTTCCAGAATGGCTTCAGCCATATCTTCGCCGGCGGTTACGCTGCGGGTTACTACAGCTACAAGTGGGCCGAGGTGCTGTCGGCAGACGCCTTCAGTGCCTTCGAGGAAAGCGCGGTCTTCGATACCGCCACCGGCCAACGCTTCCGTGACGAGGTACTGGCACGCGGTGGCTCGCGTGACGCCGCCGAGCTGTTCCGCGCCTTCCGTGGCCGTGACCCGCAGGTCGATGCCCTGCTGCGTCACTCCGGCATCGGTGCCCAGGCGGCCTGATCTCGCCCCGTCTCGTGATGGCGCAAGCCTGACCACGAGCCGCTGACCATGCGCCCCTGACCTTTACCGGTCGGGGGCGTATCATATGGCGCATCATCCGCCCGAGGCGGGATTGCCAGACCTACCCTGACCCTGACTGGAGGCACCATGTCTACCATCAAGCGCTTCATCGCCGGTGCCGTCTGCCCGCGCTGCGGAGCAATGGACCGCCTGCGCACCTGGGAGCAGAACGAGACCCGCTACCGTGACTGCGTGTCCTGCGACTTCTTCGAACAGCAAGCCATCGAGGAGCCGCCGACCCTCGCCGAGATTTCCACGCGCGTGAGCGAGCCCCGCGAGACGCCGGCGAGCGATGAGGTTCAGCCGGTGCGCATTCTGGATCCCGGCAAACTGCACTGATATCTGCTGTATCACTGCGACATGAAAAAGCCCCGCCAATTGGCGGGGCTTTTTCATGTCATCTCGGCAGGTGGTTCAGTTGACCACAGGCCAGTCGACCACACATCAGTCAACTACACCGCAGGCAACGCGCGAGCCGCCACCGCCCAGCTTGGGCGTATCGGTGTAGTTGTCACCCCCGGAGTGGATCATCAGCGCATGGCCGCTGAGATCGTTCTCCTTGAGGCGCGGTGCCAGCACCGGCAGCGAGATCTTGCCATCGGCATCGACACTCAGCGCCGGAAGGTCACCGAGGTGGCCATCACCGTAGGGGCCCTGGTGGGTACCGGTCTCTTCTGGATCGAAGTGGCTACCTGCCGCGGCGGCGGCGACGGTCTCGCCATCCTTCTCAGCCGGTTCGCAGCTGGCATTGGCATGCAGGTGGAAGCCGTGGATGCCGCTCTCGAGCCCCTCGATCTTCGGCGTCAGCAGCAGACCGTCATCGGTATCCTCGGCCATGACACTGCCGACGGACTCACCGACGCCATCACTGCTGACGCGATGCATTTCCACCTCGGTGGCTGCCTGGGCGACACCGCCGAACAACCAGGCGCCGAGCGCCACCGTCGCGGCGGTCTTGAGGGGCTTTCTGGAAGAGGGCGTAAAGGATGCCGTGTGCTGTGTCTCGTGATTCATGAGCAATCTCTCCATCACTGAGGCCGGCGTCACTGCCGACGCCTTGAGTGGCTTGCGGGCCGCTGTCACTAGCGGCTACCCATCAGACCTCAGGGCGATCGACGTCACATTCAATGCCACTCTTCCAATGACTTGCCGTGCACACCCGGCGCACGTGACTCAACGAGAAGCGATACCCAGATTTTCCAGCACCTTCAGACACGGCTCGGCCTGGTTGAGGGTATAGAAGTGCAGGCCCGGTGCGCCGCCATCCAGCAGACGCTGACTCATGCGCGAGATCACCTCGGTACCGAAGGCCTGGAGGCTCTCGCTGTCATCGCCATAGCTCTCGAGCTGGCGGCGGAGCCAGCGCGGGATGTCCGCACCGCAGGAATCGGAGAAGCGCGCCAGCTTGGTGTAGTTGGTGATCGGCATGATCCCCGGGATGATCGGCTGCTCGATGCCGGCGGCACGCGCGCGCTCCACGAAGTGGAAATAGGCATCAGCATTGAAGAAGTACTGGGTGATGGCGATATCGGCGCCGGCCTGCATCTTGCGCGCGAAGTTCTCGAGATCGCTATGGTAATTGTTGGCCTGCGGATGGCACTCGGGATAGGCCGCCACCGCGATCTCGAAGTGATCGCCGGTCTCCTCGCGCACGAACTCGACCAGCTCGTTGGCGTAACGCAGCTCGCTGCGCGAGCCCATCCCGGAGGGCAGGTCCCCGCGCAACGCCACCAGGCGCTTGACACCCTGCTCACGATATTGCGCCAGGATCTCACGCAGCTCACCGCGGTCGCTGCCGACACACGACAGGTGCGGCGCGGTGCAGATGCCGCTGGCGCTGACCGACTGCACGGTGTTGAAGGTACGCTCACGCGTGGAGCCGCCCGCGCCATAGGTGACGGAGAAGAACTCCGGCTCCAGCGCCGCCAGCTGATCGCGAACCCCCTTGAGCTTTTCACGCCCGGCCTCGGTATTCGGCGGGAAGAATTCGAAGCTGATCCCTGACGGATGTTCGCTTGCACTCATGGGGCGGCCCTCGTGGTCGTCGTGTCCGGCATTGATGTCGTTATCGCCGCACACTTCGCGGTGTGCGTGCAGCAATACACGTCCGGTGCGTCACGCCACCGCCCTTGCACTGCATGTCGAGCATTCTGACCGCCGCCGCCGACCCCGGCCAATGAAAGGTTTTCGCCTCAACTTCAATGCCATTCATATAAGAAAGTGCGTGTTTATAACCATTGCTGACGGTGGCATCCTGCTCCTCAGTCCTGCCCCTCACCAGCCGCGCAACCACGCGACCCAAAGCCTGATGCGCGACCCAAAGCCTGATGAAGGAAAGGCGCAATGAGTGACATTCATGGGATGACGCTGACAGGGGCCACACGGCATGATGAACCAAAAGGACAATGACGCTTCACAAGGAACCGTGATGGACCACATCGATCTGCAGCAACCGCTCTGGATGCTGATCACCTTCGTCGCCCTCGGCGCCCTCTGTGCACGCCGCCTCGCGATCGATCCGCGCCCCATCGCCACCTTGCTGATCTATGTGATCGCGCCGCTGACCTTCTTTCGCGGGCTGGTGCTCGGCGAGCCATCGCTGAGTGATCTGGGCCTGACGCTGGGGCTGTTCTCGCTGGCCAGCAGCATCTGCCTGCTGGTGCGCCCGCTGGCCGCGAGATTCTTCCCGCCGCAGGAAGCTGCCCTGCTCGCCTTCTCCTCGGGCACCGGCAATACCGGCTACTTCGGCCTGCCGGTCGCGATGCTGTTACTGCCGCCGGAAGGCGTGACCCAGTACCTGTTCTGCCTGCTCGGCATCACGCTGTATGAATTCACGCTGGGCTTCTACGTCAGTGCGCGCGGGCAGTTCTCGATGCGCCAGAGTCTGGTCAAGATCGTGCGTCTGCCGCTGATCTACGCCTTTCTGGCCGCTCTGCTGGTAGGGACACTGGGCCTCGAGGTACCGGGGGCGGTGATGGAGGGACTCGACTACTTCAAGTACAGCTACACGGTGCTGGGCATGATGATCATCGGCATGACGCTGGGCGGTGTCAGCCTGCGCGAGATCGACCCGCGCTTCATTCTGGCCGCGACCGGCCTGCGCTTCGTGATGTGGCCGCTGCTGAGTCTGGGCAGCGTGATGCTGCTGGGCAGCCTGTTCGCCCTCGACCCGGTGCTGGCGCAAGTGTTGCTGCTGCTGGGCGTGGTGCCGATGGCCGCCAATGTGGTCGTGCTGGCCATCGAGCTGAATATCCAGCCGGCCAAGGGCGCGATCGCGGTGATGCTGACCACCCTGGCAGCGCCGTTGATCATCCCGCTGTATCTGTCATGGATGCTGGCGATCAGCGGCCTGGGGTGAGGCTCAGGCGCCGGCCATCCCGGGCGTGACAGCGTCGGGCGTCGTGGCCGGCGCCTGACGCGGCATCAGATGGCGCGGCGCCGTCTCGAGGATCTGCCCCTGCCAGTCGATCAGGTGCAGCGCGCCTTCGGCATCTTCTGCCAGCGCGGTGCAGTGCTCGACCCAGTCACCGTCGTTGCAGTAGAGCACGCCTTCCTCAACCCGGAAGCCCGCCTGGTGGATATGCCCCCCGACATAGCCATCCAGCCCTTCGAGGCGCGCCTGGCGCATGGCGGCTTCCTCGAACTGGGCCACGTAGCGCTGGGCGGTACCGCTGCGACGCTTGAGCGCGCTGGCCAGCGACCAGTACGGCAGCCCGAACATGCCACGCGCGCGATTGCACCAGCGATTGAGCGACAGGATGAAGCCGTGCATGCCATCGCCCAGCTTGAGCAACCACGGCGCGATGCGCACATGGGTGTCGAATTCATCACCGTGGGAGACCAGCAGGCGACGACCGCTGCCGGTGGTATGGATCGCGCGCCGCTCGATGCTCACATTGTGCAGCTTCAGGCCGCACAGGCGACGGAAGGCGGCATCATGATTGCCGGGAATATAGATGACCTCGCAGCCGCTGCGCGCCAGACGCAGCACCCGCGCCACCAGTGCCTGCTGGTCCTTGTCGAGCACCGCACGCTTGCGCATCGCCAGCAGGTCGACGATATCGCCGACCAGATACAGGCGTTCCGGGCGCACGCGACGCAGCAGTTTCGCAAGCAGCGCCGCCTGGCAGTCCGGAGTCCCAAGATGCACGTCGGAGATGAACAGCGTACGAACCTGACCGAGAGCGTCGGAAGCAGGCGACATTTCAGCATGGGGAGCCGATTGCAAAGCGGTCATGTCAGTCACCTCCGGGTTGCCAGGCGGAATCGACAGGCGAGGCCCAGATGGCCCCTGTCGTTGCCCAGCAAGACTGAGGGGAGGCGATGACATACCCGTAACAGCGACATGAAAAAGCGATGACAGCCATGGCCATCAATCACTTGCGGCATTGATTAAGGGAAGTTCGCGGGCTTTCTCACGCCTGAGGGTCCTTGGCGCCCGCCATGGCCCGCCGCCGAGCGCGCTTCTGACGATACATGCGGTCATCCGCGATATGGATCAGATCATCGACATCCACATCGCCCTGCAATACCGGGTCGTGGGTGACGCGCCCGATGCTGACCTCGACCGGGAAGGGGATTTGCTGCTGCAGGCGTTGCTCCTGAAGATGGCGCATCAACTGGGTCGTCGCCTGCTGGCTGGCCATATCACAGGCTCCGGGCATGACGACCAGGAATTCATCGCCGCCCAGACGGCATGCCAGTCCGTCTTCACCAGCCGCCTGGGCGACACTCCGGGCCACCAGCTGGATCAGGCGATCACCCTCGGCGTGCCCGAAGCTGTCGTTGACGTGCTTCAGGCGATCGACATCCACGAACAGGATCGACATGCATTGCCGAGTGCTCGTGCTCTCGGCCAGCATCCGCTCGAGAAAATCCAAGCCGAACCGGCGATTGGGCAGCTCCGTCAGCAGATCATGATTGGCACGGTATTCCAGCTCGTTCTGCTGGATGAGCAACCGCTGATTCATGTCGTGCAATTCGAGATTGCGCGCCTCCAGTGTGCGCTGCAGCCGGATGGTGCGATGGAAGGTCGAGGCGCGGGCGTGCGCCAGTGCCGGCGCTATGAAGAGGGTGCCCAGGATGTAGGCACCGCCCGCACCGGCCAATGTCGTCAACGACAAGGGACTCAGCCACAGAAAGATGGGCACATAACACACTATCAGCGGCAGGCTGCTGGCCAGCTGGTAGCGCCAGCCCCACACCAGCCAGGCGGGCATGGCGATCAGCATGCAGGTCGAGAAACTCAGGTTCCACAACGTCAGCGTCAGCGCATCCGGAATCAGCGCGGCCCCGAAGCAGAAGAAAAGATTGGCGGGTATCGCCCCGGCCAGCAAGATCTTGTCCGCGAACACGTCGCCGCGGCGCAGCTGGAGGATACATAGCAGACAGCAGAGGAAAATGATCAGCCGCCCCACCCACAATGCCTGCCAGGCAGACGGCACCTGGAAATAGTCAAACAGCAGGAAGCAGGCGAAGCACGCCATGGCGAACATGATGAAGGTATTGTTGATTCGCGTGCGATAGTGCTGCGCTTCGATATCCGAACCGTCCCTGCCCGGCAATATCAGATGTTCATGAAGCGGCATGTTCCATCCTCGACACTCGGTAGCATCAGCCAATGTTACACCGCGTACAGAGCACACCTCACTGCAATAAAGAGTTGATCAGTAAACGCAAGATTACCGTCTGCCTGATAGAACAATGTGGGGTGTCATCAGGCTGGCCAGGCGAGGCAAGGACGAAGAGGTGTCGGCAATACGAACGCGCCGGCAACACGAACGAAAGCGCCCTGCTGTCGTCATCCTCCTCGATGGCGACAGCAGGGCGCTGAAGGTACAGCCAGGTCACGGCCAGTCATTGCAACCAGACATCCGGGCTGGTCGCTGCCACTATCGTGGCGTTTGCTTTGGCCGACTCTGACTCAGCGCTTGTCGTTCGACTCTTCCGAGTGGCTGCGATCGCCGACCACCGCCGTCACCAGCTTGCCGATGCTCAACCCCTGCACGAGGATCGAGAACAGCACGATGATGTAGGTGGTGACCACCAGCGGCTCGCGGTAGTCGCCTTCGGGAATTGCCAGTGCCAGTGCCACCGAGATGCCGCCGCGCAGACCGCCCCAGGTGAGTACGCGCGTGGTGCCGGGACGGAAGGTGTACCAGCGGCGCAAGAGGCTCAGCGGCAGGCCGATCAGCGCCAGGCGCGAGAGCAGGATCACCGCCACCAGCACCAGCGCGATGCCGATCGAGGTCAGCGTGATCGGCATCAGTACCAGCTCAAGCCCGATCAGCACGAACAGCACCGCGTTGAGAATCTCGTCGACCAGCTCCCAGAAGCCGTCCAGATAGCGGCGGGTGTTGTCAGACATGGCGCCATCACGCGCCATGTTGCCGATGATCAGCCCCGCCACCACCATCGCGATGGGGCCGGAGACGTGCAGCGCCGAGGCCAGCGCGTAGCCGCCCAGCACCAGCGCCAGACTCAGCATCACCTCGACCTGATACTGGTCGATGCTGCGCATCAGCTGATAGACCAATGCGCCCAGCGCCAGCCCGAGCAGAATGCCGCCGCCGGCTTCCTCGAGGAACAGGAGTCCCATGTGGCCGAGTTCGACCTCGCCGCTGCCGGCCGACGCCGCACTCAGCAGCGCGGTGAACAGCACCACCGCCACGCCATCATTGAACAGCGACTCGCCGACGATGCGGATCTCCATATCGGCAGGTGCGCCGGCACTGCGCATGATGCCGAGCACGGCGATCGGGTCGGTGGGCGAGATCAGCGCACCGAACACCAGACAATACAGGTACGGCACCTCGATACCGGCCCACTGGAACAGCCACCAGGCGGCGGAGCCGATCACCAGCGTCGAGATCAGCACGCCCAGCGTGGCCAGCAGCCCGATGGAGCGCCGATAGGCCTTGAGGCGCGAAAGATCCACGTGCAGCGCGCCGGCAAACAGCAGGAAGGACAGCATGCCGTCCATCAGCAGGCTGTTGAAGTTGATGCGCCCCAACCAGTCTTCCGCGGTATCGGCCACGACGGTGGTCACCGCGAAGTGATCGAGCCCGATCACGCCCAGCGACAGCACCAGACCGATGGCCATCACGCCGATGGTCGGCGGCAGCCGCAGGACGCGATGATTGAACCACATGCATACGGCAGTGATGGTGATGAACAGTGCAGCGAGATTGAGCATCCGAAACGGTCCTTTGCAGTGGCGCCGATACCCCTGATGGCATGACGTCCTTGTCATTCTTTCCAGTTCTTCCGTCGCGTGAGCGGCGCGTGGCTGCCAGAACGAATCGTGGCTACCAGAGCGGCTCATGGCTACCAGAGATCGCCGTGGCGTTCACGGTGGCAGAGATAGAAACGCAGCTCGAACTCACGCTGATGATACTCCGGCTGCATGTGACAGCAGAGCCGGTAGAACGCCTTGTCATGGGCCTTCTCGCGCAGATGCGCCAGCTCATGCACCACGTTCATGTTGAGCAGCGGCTCCGGCAGGCGCCGGAACAGCGACGAGATACGAATCTCGTTCTTGGCCTTGAGCTTGTTGCCCTGCACCCGCGACACGAAGGTGTGCAGCCCCAGGGCGTTGTCGATGACGTGAATCCGGTCGTCGTAGATCACCTTGCTGATCGGCGCCGAGCTGCGCAGATACTGATTCTTCAGCGCCATGGTGTAGTCATGCAGCGCCCGCGCGCCCTGCAGCTGGTGGGGCTCGGGATACTTGCCGAGAAAGAAGGCTGCCGTCTTGCCCGAGGCCAGCAGTTCACTCGCCTGCTGTTGGATCTCGGGGGCGTAGCCCTTGAGATAGCGTAGATCAGCCACTGGGCATCTCTCCTGTTGCTGTCCGAAGGAGGGCCAGAGACAAGAAAACCCGCCGAGGCGGGTTTTCTTGTCATGGCGCCGAAAGCGAGGGGCGAGACGTCCGCCACCTGCCAGGCCTGTCGAACTGGCGGATTTACAGGCCAGCGGCAGCCTTGAGACCAGCGGCACGATCGGTCTTTTCCCACGGGAAGGCGGTGAAGGTTTCGGTCTTCTTCTCGCCGCTCACGTCGGTCCAGCTGTAGCTGTGCTCGAACGGCTCACGACCGAAGTGGCCGTAGGCAGCGGTCAGCTGATACATCGGGTGCGCCAGGTCCAGCATGGTGGTGATGGCGTACGGACGCAGGTCGAAGTGCTCGCGCACCAGCTCGACGATCTTGGCATCGCTGATCTTGCCGGTGCCGAAGGTGTTGATCGAGACCGAGGTCGGCTCGGCGACACCGATGGCGTAGGAGACCTGGATCTCGCACTTGTCGGCCAGGCCGCTGGCGACGACGTTCTTGGCCACGTAGCGACCGGCATAGGCGGCGCTGCGGTCGACCTTGGACGGGTCCTTGCCGGAGAAGGCGCCACCGCCGTGACGGGCCATGCCGCCGTAGGTGTCGACGATGATCTTGCGACCCGTCAGACCACAGTCACCTACCGGGCCACCGATGACGAAGTTGCCAGTCGGGTTGATGTGGTATTCGGTGGTCTCGGACAGCCACTCGGCCGGCAGCACCTGCTCGATGATCTCGCGCTTGACCATCGCGCGCAGGTCTTCCTGAGACACTTCCGGGTCATGCTGGGTCGACAGCACGACGGCTTCGACGGCGACCGGCTTGCCGGCTTCGTCGTAGCGGAAGGTGACCTGACTCTTCGCATCCGGACGCAGCCACGGCAGCATGCCGTTCTTGCGCAGTTCCGCCTGACGCTCCACCAGACGGTGTGCGTAGTGGATCGGCGCCGGCATGAAGGAGTCGGTCTCGTTGGTGGCGTAGCCGAACATCAGGCCCTGGTCGCCCGCGCCCTGATCTTCCGGCTTGGTGCGATCGACGCCCTGGGCGATATCGATGCTCTGCTTGCCGATCAGGTTGAGGACACCACAGGTCTCGCCGTCGAAGCCGACGTCGGAAGAGGTATAGCCGATATCGGTGATGACACGACGTACCAGCTCCTCGAGATCCACCCACGCGCTGGTGGAGATCTCACCGGCCACGATGGCAACGCCTGTCTTGACGAGCGTTTCGCACGCGACGCGTGCCTGCTTGTCGCGCGCGATGATGGCATCGAGCACGGCGTCGGAAATCTGGTCGGCAATCTTGTCCGGATGCCCTTCGGACACGGACTCGGATGTGAAGAGTGAGTATTCGCTCATTGGTCCTCGACCCTCTTTTCGGATGCGGGGATGATTCGGCCACTGACGGCAGACTGCGTTGACGACCGAGTAGAAACACGCTTGCGGCGCACGATGAAGCTCAACACGGGCGGTTGAGCCTCGGGGGGGCGAGTTTACACGCCACTTATGTGAGTTCCTAGCGTATTGGGGCGCGTGGGGGCGTCCAATCGAGACCTTTTTGCGACAAGCGCTGCACACAGGGTAATAAGCCATTGCCACCTTTGGACGAGCACACATCCCGGATGCGATTTGCCGCGCCCTGTCATCTCGGTGACAATACCCGCCCGGAGATCACGCTCGGACGCGAGTCCGCGCGTACAAGGTTCACGCGACGCACTGTCCTTTCCGGCGCACTGTTTCAGGCGCACAGTCCTGAAGGAGACCCAGGCAGCAGCATGCCCTGGCTCTCGGGATGCACTGGGCGTCCGGCGCAGCACGCCGTGATTCATTGCCCCACTCTTGACGCCCGCAGGCGAGGAGCTACTGCATGCCTTCCCGTTTAGACCTGGCCAACGCCATCCGTGCACTTTCCATGGACGCCGTTCAGAAGGCCAAGTCCGGCCACCCCGGCGCCCCCATGGGCATGGCCGACATCGCTGAGGTGCTCTGGAACGACCACCTCAAGCACAACCCGGCCAACCCGAACTGGGCCGATCGTGACCGCTTCGTGCTGTCCAACGGCCATGGCTCCATGCTGCTCTACTCCCTGTTGCACCTCTCGGGTTATCAGCTGAGCCTTGAAGACCTGCAGAACTTCCGCCAGCTGCACGCCAAGACCGCCGGCCACCCGGAATACGGCTACGCACCGGGCATCGAGACCACCACCGGCCCGCTGGGTCAGGGTCTGGCCAATGCCGTCGGCATGGCGATCGCCGAGAAGACACTGGCGGCGCAGTTCAACCGTCCGGGCCACACCGTCGTCGACCACACCACCTGGTGCTTCCTGGGTGACGGCTGCATGATGGAAGGCATCTCCCACGAGGTCGGCTCACTGGCCGGTACCCTGGGTCTGGGCAAGCTGATCGCCCTGTATGACGACAACGGCATCTCCATCGATGGCGAAGTCGAAGGCTGGTTCACCGATGACACCGCCAAGCGTTTCGAATCCTACGGCTGGCACGTCGTCTCCAACGTCGACGGCCACAAGCCGGAAGAGATCAGCGCCGCCATCGCCCTGGCCAAGAGCCACGACGACAAGCCGAGCCTGATCATCTGCAAGACCGTGATCGGCTTCGGCTCCCCGAACAAGGAAGGCACCGAGTCCTGCCACGGCGCGCCGCTGGGTGACGACGAAGTCGCCGCCACCCGCGAGAAGCTGGGCTGGGCCCACGCGCCCTTCCACATCCCGGAAGACATCTATCAGGGGTGGGATGCCAGCGAGCGCGGCGCCAAGCTCGAGAGCGACTGGGATACGCGCTTCGCCCGTTACGCCGAAGCACACCCGGAACTGGCCGCCGAGTTCACCCGTCGTCTGGAAGGCAAGCTGCCGCACGCCCTGACCAGCGAGAAGATGATCGAGGATGCCCAGGCCGCCGGCGACAGCCCGGCCTCGCGCAAGGCCTCCTTCGAGTGCCTGAACCAGCTCGGCCCGCAGCTGCCGGAACTGCTCGGCGGCAGTGCCGACCTGGCCCCGTCCAACCTGACCTTCTGGAAGGGCGCCCAGGCGATCACCCGCGAAGACTTCAGCGGCAACTACCTGCATTACGGCGTGCGTGAGTTCGGCATGGGCGCGATCATGAACGGTGCCGGTCTGCACGGCGGCTTCATCCCGTACGGCGCGACCTTCCTGATTTTCATGGAATACATGCGCAACGCCGTTCGCATGGCCGCCCTGATGGGTCAGCAGGCCGTCTATGTCTTCACCCACGACTCCATCGGTCTGGGCGAAGATGGCCCGACGCACCAGCCGATCGAGCAGCTGACCAGCCTGCGCACCACGCCGAACCTGTCCACCTGGCGCCCGGCGGATGCCGTGGAGACCGCGGCGGCATGGGATGCGGCCATCAAGCGTCACTCCGGTCCGACCGCGCTGATCCTGTCGCGTCAGAACCTGCCGCACCAGAACCGCGACAAGGCCCAGCTGGCCAACATCAGCCGTGGTGGTTATGTGCTGAAGGACGCCGCCAACGGCCAGCCGGAAGTGATCCTGATCGCCACCGGCTCCGAAGTCGGCCTGGCGATGGATGCCGCCGCCGAGCTGGAAGCCGCCGGCCGCGCCGTGCGTGTCGTGTCCATGCCGGCCACCGACCTGTTCGATGCGCAGGACGCGGAATACCGCGAATCCGTGCTGCCGTCTTCCGTCACCGCGCGCGTGGCGATCGAAGCCGGTCATCGTGACTACTGGTTCAAGTATGTCGGCCTGAACGGCGACATCATCGGCATGGAGACCTTCGGGGAATCCGCGCCGGCCGGCGACCTGTTCAAGCACTTCGGCTTCACGGTCGAGAACGTGGTCGAACGCGCCAACAAGCTGCTGGGCTGATCACCGCCTGAGCCACCCCGTCGATGACGGGGTGGGATGCAGATCGACGCCGCCGCCTCCCACTGGGAGCGGCGGCGTTTTCGTCTGTGCGACACTCGGGAAGACCTCAAGCGTCACCGGCTGTCGCCTGTAGTCGACGTGGCTCACACGAGTCGCGGTCGTGATGACACGATTCATCCTGCATGAGCGGTCATTCTCCAGCGACCGTACCCATGAAAGACAGCGCAGACGGCGACTACACAACCCCACCAGTTGGGTAGTGTGACTACGTGTCCTTAGACGAAAAAAACCAGAAATCAGGCGCTTGCGCGCCTTTCGCTCCCTCCGCCCAGCAAAGCGATGCGCTACCATGGACCCCCTGAAAAATACTCGGAACACGACATCCTTGAACCACCAGCCGCCTCTGTCCACCGCCGACGCTCCCCAGGGAGACAAGGCGTCCCGACGCCAGGGAAATGCTCCCTTGCGAGTGGCCATCAATGGCTACGGACGCATCGGTCAGTGTGTGCTGAGAGCGCTGGTAGAACGTGAAGCACGCGGTGAGTCACTGCCGTTGGAAGTGGTCGCGATCAACGAGCTGTCAGATCTGGACACCATCACCTACCTGACCCGCTACGACACCACCCACGGCCGCTTCCCCGGCACGGTGGAACAGCGCGACGGCCAGCTGATCGTCAACGGCCATGCGATCAGCATCCTGTCCGAGGCCAATCCAGATTGCCTGCCCTGGCGGGCATTGGGGATTGACCTGGTGCTGGAGTGCTCCGGCAGCTTCAAGGACCGCGCCACCGCCGAGCGGCATCTGGCAGCAGGCGCCGGACGACTGCTGTTCTCCCAGCCCGGCGATACCGACGCCGATGTCGATGCCACCATCGTGTGCGGCATCAACCAGTCGGCGCTGGCCCCCGCCGAGGCGGGGCAGGCAGGCAGCGGCATGCGCATCGTCTCGGCGGCGTCGTGCACCACCAATTGCCTGATTCCGATTCTGACGGTGCTGGAAGAGGCCTTCGGTCTGGAACGCGGCGTCACCACCACGGTGCACTCGGCGATGAACGACCAGCCGGTGATCGACGCCTACCACCAGACGGACCTCCGACTGACGCGCTCGGCGATGAGTTCGATCGTGCCGGTGGACACCGGCCTGGCCAAGGGCATCAACCGCCTGATGCCGCACCTGGAAGGACGCTTCGAATGTCTGCACCTGCGCGTGCCGACCATCAATGTGTCCTGCATGGACATGTCCATCGAGGTGAAGCGCGACGTGAGCGCGGATGAGGTCAATGACCTGCTGCGCGAGGCCTGCACACAACGCCTGCAGGGCCTGATGGGATTGAGCGAGGAGCCGACGGCTTCCATCGACTTCAACCACGATCCGCGCTCGGGTATCGTGGATGCGACCCAGACCCGTGTTGCCGGCGGCCGGCTGATCAAGATGCTGTGCTGGTTCGACAACGAATGGGGCTTTGCCAATCGCATGCTGGACGTCGCCACCCATTGGCACGCCTGCGAGATGACAACGCCTCTGGCGAGGGAAGCTCTCTCCACCGATTCACGACCAAGGAACCCGTCATGAACGTGCAAACGATGACCGCCCTCGACCTGTCCGGAAAGCGTGTGCTGATCCGCGAAGATCTCAACGTGCCGATCCGCGACGGTCAGGTGACCAGCGACGCGCGCATCCGTGCCAGCCTGCCGACCATCAAGGCGGCACGTGACGCCGGCGCACGCGTGATGCTGATGAGTCATCTGGGCCGCCCTACCGAGGGTGAGCCGGAAGATCAGTTCTCGCTGGCACCGGTCGCGGCACATCTGGGCGAGCTGCTGGGCAGCCCGGTGCGCCTGATCAACGACTATCTCGACACGGCACCGGATATCGCCGAAGGCGAGGTCGTGCTGCTGGAGAACGTGCGCTTCAACAAGGGCGAGAAGAAGGACGAGGAATCCCTGTCCCGCGCCTACGCCGCGCTGTGCGATGTCTACGTGATGGATGCCTTCGGCACCGCGCACCGTGCCCAGGCCTCGACCCATGGCGTGGCACGCTTCGCGCCAAACGCCTGCGCCGGCCCGCTGCTGGCCGCCGAGCTGGAAGCCCTCGAGAAGGCAATCGCCGCACCGCGTGCGCCGATGGTCGCCATCGTCGGCGGCTCCAAGGTCTCCACCAAGCTCGACGTGCTCAAGGCGCTGTCCGACAAGTGCCATCAGCTGATCGTCGGTGGCGGCATCGCCAATACCTTCATCGCGGCGGCCGGTTACAACGTCGGCAAGTCCCTCTACGAGGCTGATCTGCTCGATACCGCTCGCGCGCTGATGGACAAGGTCGAGATTCCGCTGCCGACCGACGTCGTCGTCGCCACCGAGTTCTCCGACAAGGCCGAAGCCGTCGTGCGTGCCGTCGCCGATGTCCAGGACGACGAGATGATCTTGGATATCGGTCCGGAGACCGCCTCACGCTTCGGTGCGCTGCTCAAGGATGCCGGCACCATTCTCTGGAACGGCCCGGTCGGGGTGTTCGAGATCGAACAGTTCGCCAACGGCACCGAGCAGCTGGCGATGGCCATCGCCGAGAGCGATGCCTTCTCCATCGCCGGCGGTGGCGACACCCTGGCGGCCATCGACAAGTACGACGTCGAGTCGCGCGTCTCCTACATTTCCACCGGTGGTGGCGCCTTCCTCGAATACGTGGAAGGCAAGGTACTGCCGGCCGTTGCGGCATTGGAAGCCGCAGCAAGCTGAACCCGCCTGTGTCCTCATTGGCGCAGGCTTAGAGTCACGGCCACAAGGTCGCCCCCCGTCAGCTGACGGGGGGCACCTGACGCTTCTCCACTCGATTCCTCAAAAAGACAGGTGATGTCATGGCATTGATCAGCATGCGCCAGATGTTGGACCACGCAGCCGAGTACGGATACGGCATCCCGGCGTTCAACGTCAACAACCTCGAGCAGATGCGCGCCATCATGGAAGCCGCCGACCACACCGATTCTCCGGTGATCGTCCAGGCCTCCGCCGGCGCACGCAAATACGCGGGCGCGCCGTTCCTTCGCCACCTCATCCTGGCTGCGGTGGAAGAATTCCCGCATATCCCGGTGGTCATGCACCAGGATCACGGCACCTCGCCGGCAGTCTGCCAGCGCTCCATCCAGCTGGGCTTCAGCTCGGTGATGATGGACGGCTCGCTGGGCGAAGACGGCAAGACCCCGACCAGCTACGAATACAATGTCGATGTGACCCGTCGCACCGTCGAGATGGCCCACGCCTGTGGCGTGTCCGTCGAAGGCGAGCTGGGTTGCCTCGGCTCGTTGGAAACCGGCATGGCCGGTGAAGAAGACGGCATCGGTGCCGAAGGCAAGCTGGACCACGACCAGATGCTGACTGACCCGGAAGAAGCCGCCGACTTCGTCAAGAAGACCCACGTCGATGCCCTGGCCATCGCCATCGGCACCTCCCACGGCGCCTACAAGTTCACCAAGCCGCCGACGGGTGACACCCTGTCCATCCAGCGCATCAAGGAAATCCACGCCCGCATCCCGGAGACTCACCTGGTGATGCATGGCTCTTCCTCCGTGCCGCAGGACTGGCTGGAAATCATCAACGAATACGGCGGCAAGATTCCGGAAACCTACGGCGTGCCGGTCGACGAGATCGTCGAAGGCATCAAGCACGGCGTGCGCAAGATCAACGTCGACACCGATCTGCGCCTGGCCTCTACCGGTTCCATCCGTCGCTTCATGGCCCAGAACCCGTCTGAATTCGACCCGCGCAAGTACCTGAAGGAATCCGTGAAGGCGATGCGCGACATCTGCATCGCCCGCTACGAAGCCTTCGGTGCCGCCGGTCATGGCAGCAAGATCGACCCGATCAACCTCGAAGCGATGTTCGAGCGTTACAACCGTGGCGAGCTGGACCCGAAGATCAACTGATCGGACGGCCCCCGCCTGCCCCCTACCCGCACGCGGGCAGGCAGGGAAGGAAGAGAAAGGCGACCCTTCGGGGTCGCCTTTTTTATGCGCCTCAGGGTGCCAGCCTCTCGCGCACGCAGGTATCCTTTCGAGATTCCGTTTGGCATTGATCATTCATCACCGTATCGCAGGAGACATCATGGCCTCGCTCAAGGATCAACTGTCCGGGCTTGTCTATTCCACCGAACATGGCGCAACCTGCCCTGAGTGTCGGCGTGCCGAAGCCGAGTGCGAATGTGCCGACCTCGCCGAGCGTGAACGCCTGGCAAGCCTCGATGGCGTGGTGCGTATCCGTCGCGAGACCAGCGGTCGCAAGGGCAAGGGCGTGACCACCGTGAGCGGGATTCCGCTCGCCGAGAAGGAACTCAAGGCCCTGGCCAAGACTCTCAAGCAGCGGTGCGGCACTGGCGGCAGCCTCAAGGATGGCATCGTGGAGATCCAGGGCGATCACCGCGAGACGCTCAAGGCGGAACTCACGCGGATGGGCTATACCGTCAAGCTGGCCGGTGGCTGAACGCCCGCTGCGCGCACCATTGCCTTCCATCTCGCTGCACAAGGGATTTCCATGCTGAACTTCATCACGCCACGCCGGCCTTCGGCTCGCACGCTCTCGCTCTCTGGCCTGCTGCTGGCCACGCTCGGGCTGGGTGGCTGCATGACCGGCCCGGACTTCACGCAGCTGGAGGCGCGCGTGGTGCCACAGCAGGCCTTTACCGCACCGCCGGATGCGATGCTGGAAGTGCGCCTGGTGGATGTCTCCCGCGCCGATGCCGAAGCTGGGCTGATTGCCAGTACCCGCTATGGCGGCCTGCGTGAAGGGCCTTTCCCGGTCAGCCTGCAATACGATCGCAATGCCATCGAGGAAGGCCATCGCTACGCGCTGCAAGCCGATGTGCGCAGCGAAGGGCGTCTTTATTGGATCAATGACAGCGCAGTGCCGGTGCTGGGTGACGGCAGCGTCTCACAGGGCGAGGTCGAGATCCCGCTCACGCCACTGCCGCGTGCGCTGGGCCACTGATGGCGCCTACGCCCGGCCCGATCAGCACGTTCGGCTTGACCTGTACGTTCGGCTTGATCAGCAGGCCCGTCTCTCACCGATAGGACACCCCAATGGATTGGCTGGAATACCTGTTACCTGTCTTCTTCCTTACCCCTCTGGGTGCCATCGCGCTGGTGGTGCTGGGCATGCGCGGCCTGCATGAGCGGCGCATCCAGTCGCCACTGACCCGCCGTCAGCTGCGCGAGCCGGGCCAGAGCCTGCGCGATCGTCTCGATGAGGCCTTCCAGGCGCTGTTTCTCGACGGGGCGCTCGGGCCGCTCATCACCTTGAGCCCGCTGGTCTACGGCATGGGGCGCATGGTGTTCGGTGAAGAGCAGAACTGGCTTGAGTGGGCCGCCTATGGTCTGGCCTGTGCGCTGTTCGTGCTGATCTTCGCGCTGCGCCTGACGCGTCACTTCCAGCGTATCCGCAAGCTCAAGCTGGGGCTGGCCTGCGAGCTGTCCATCGGTCAGGAACTCGACCAGCTCATCCGCCCGGAGCAGCTGACCAGCATGGTCTATCACGACGTGCCTGCCGAGGGCTTCCATATCGATCATCTGGTGGTCACCCCCGCTGGTGCCTACGCCATTCGCACCAAGGCGCGCTCACGGCCGTTGGATGCACTGGGCGCACTCAAGGATGAGGTCAAGCTCAAGGATGGTCGCCTGTACTTCCCGGGCTATCGCGAGCGCAAACCGCTGCGCGAGACACGTACCGCACGCGACTGGACGGCCGCCTGGCTGAAGCGTGAGTGCGGTGTCGAGGTTCCGGTACATGGCATCCTGGCCCTGCCGGGCTGGAAGATCATCCGCGAGGGAACACAGCGTGCCGAAGACCCGGATGTCGTCAATGGCGAGGGCCTGGCCGAGTGGCTGAGCACCCATTGCATGGCTCCCGAAGAGGGTTGCCCGACCCTGGATGACGCCCTCAAGCAGCGCATCAACGAAGCGATTCTCGACCGCGTTCAGGCCGAGCGCCTCGCCATAAACTGATCCTCCGCCATGCTCCGGCCCCTCGGAGCATGGCAGCGCCAGACAAAGGCTTGCCAAGGCGCCCCGCCCGGCGTTAAATACGCGCCGGTCCAGCCTTGGCAACCTTATCGCGCTATCGCAATGATGGCGCTCTTGACGACATATCCCGCATGAAACTCATCACCTTCGACGCTTTTCGTACCCTCGGCATCCCCGGTGTTCGTTATATCAAGCCGGAGCGCATGCTGGATCACCTCGACGAGATCCGCGCCGCCGACATCTTGCTGTTTCCCGAATACTGGCAGATCACCACTCTGGTCTACGGCCTCGGCAAACGCATCTTCCCCAGCCTGCCCAGCTACGCGATCGGCCACGACAAGGTCGAGCAGACGCGCGTCTTTCAGGCCATCTGCCCGGACAATATGCCGCCGACCGAGATTCGCGGCGCCAGCCGTCAGGCAATCGATGATATCGAGGCGCGCTTCGGCTACCCGCTGATCGTCAAGGAAGTCAAAAGCTCGATGGGTGTCGGTGTGAAGCTGATCCAGTCGCGTGGCGAACTGGAAGCGCATGCGGCGGAGCATCCGGTGCTGTATGCCCAGCCGCGCCTGGAGATCGACCGCGACCTGCGCATCGTGGTGGTAGGTGGCGAAGTCATCACCGCCTACTGGCGCGTCACGCCGCTGGGCGGCTATCGCTCCAATGTCAGTCAGGGTGGCGAGACGGACTACGACAATATTCCGGCCCCCGCCATCGCCCTGGCCCTGCACCTGGCCGAGGCATTGAGTGTTGATCATGCCGGCTTCGATATCGCGATGGTCGATGGCCACCCGATGATCTTCGAGTTCAACCGTCTGTTCGGCAATCAGGGCATCCAGGATAGCTCTCGACGCATCGGTGCCGCCATCGGTCGCTATCTGGCCCTCGACAATGACGACAAGGAACCGACGCCGCCGATCCTCACACCACGCCGCGTGCGCCGCGCGACACTCAAGGAAACCGGCTGACATCTTGCGGGCGCACGCCCCTGCCTGCCCTGAACGACAAGACGCCGCCCAATGGGCGGCGTCTTGTCGTCTGGTACTGGCCGCTCAACTGGCCAGCTGGCTCATCTCCTTACAGGCGCGAGGGGCGGCTGTGCGGGTCGCCTTCGATATGATCCTTGGGCGGGTCCTGCCGCGGCTTGCCTGCTGCCGGCACATCCTCGTCGGGGATTTCCCAGGTGCCTTCTTCGGTCCAGGGGTCATCCGCCGGGAATTCCTCGATATTGATTTCCTTGACCGTGTAATCCGGCTGGTAGCGCAGGTCATAGTGCGCGGCACGCACGATGGAGATGCACAGCATCAAGGCCACTGCCAATAGCGGCACCCCCCCGATGATGGAAGCCGTCTGCAGGGTCTCCAGCCCGCCGATGAACATCAGCACGATGGGCATGAACGACAGGGCGAAGGCCCAGAACAGGCGGTTCCAGCGCATCGGCTCTTCATCGACTTCCTTCTGGACCACAGCGGCCAGAATGTAGGAGATGGAGTCGAAGGTGGTCGCGGTGAAGATCAGCGCCAGCAGCGTGAAGGCGAAGATCACCACGTAGTCCAGCGGCAGCGTGTGCAGCATCGCGAAGATGGCCGCGGTCGGGCTCTGGTCATTGAGGATGGTGACCACGTCCAGCTCACCGGACAGCTGCAGGTAGAGGCCGTAGTTGCCCATCACCATGAAGAACAGGAAGCAGCCCATGGTGCCGAAGAACATCGAACCGGCGACCATGGCGCGGATGGTGCGGCCCCGCGAGATACGCGCGATGAACAGCCCCACGCTGGGCGCGAACACCAGCCACCAGGCCCAGTAGAAGATGGTCCAGTCCTGCGGGAAGTGCGTGTCCTCGAAGCCCTTGAACTCAGCGAACGGCTCAAGCCAGGTGGCCATGTGGATCAGATTGCTCATCACGCGGCCCAGCGCATCCAGACCGGTATTGGCCATGAACAGGGTCGGCCCCACGATGAAGATGAACAGCAACAGGCCGACCGCCAGCCAGAAGTTGATGTCTGACAGCAGCTTGATGCCCTTCTTGAGGCCCACGTAGGCGCTGTAGCCGAACAGGGCGGTACACACCAGCAGCACCACGATCTGCGTGGTCAGCGACTTGGGCACCCCGAACAGCTCGTGCACCCCCTCGTTGATCATCGGTGCCGCCAGCCCCAGGGTGGTCGCGCCGCCGCCCAGCATGCCGAAGACGAAGCTGATATCGATCAGCTTGCCCAGCCAGCCATGTGCCAGCTTTTCGCCCAGCACCGGCATCAGCGCCTCGGAAATCTTCAACACGCTGTGGTGACGCACGTAGTAGAAGTAGGCGATCGGCACGGCGGGGATCAGGTAGATCGCCCATGCCAGCGGGCCCCAGTGGAAGATGCCGTAGGCCGCGGCCCATTCCGCTGCCTCCGGTGTCTGGCCTTCCACATGGAATGGGGGCGACTGGTAGTAGTAGACCCACTCGATCATCGACCAGTACAGGATGGAGGCCCCGATGCCGGCGCAGAACAGCATCGCCGCCCACGACACGATGGAGAATTCAGGCTTCTCCTCGGCATCACCGAGCTTTATCTGACCGATGTCGCTGAAGATGATGTAGATCATGAAGCCGCCGGCCCCCACGCCGAGCAGCAGATAGAGCACACCGAGCTTGCTGGTGACGAAGTTCTTGGCCGCCGATACCCACATCGCGCCCTGCTCGGGGAAGATGACCAGGGGTAGCGTCACTGCCAACAGCAGGAAGATCGAACCGAAGAAGGTCGGCTTGTCGATCATGTCGAAGGGCTTTTCGGGCCGATCCCCCGCCGCCTTGGCGGATACCTTTCGGGTTTCCTTGCTCATATATAAGCCTCATTTATCGTTGTTGCCATGCATGATAACAGCTTATCATGAGTGATTGCGATACACGCATCCCCACTGCGTACAATCCTAGTACAACGATCCAAGCGCCTACGTAAAGATAATTTAACGCAAGCAAGTCATTTATTAGCGCCTGGCAGGCCTTGGCGCTCAGGGCCCAGAGAGGAACAGGAAGCACGACGACAGGGCTGGCAGCGACAGGCAAATCAGCAAGGAAGACACAGTCAGAACAAGCAGCACAGAGGTGGGCAGCCACAGAGGGGGAAGACGCAGAAAAGGCGCAGAGAAGGCAGCAGATGTCAGGCCGGACCGCAGGCATCCACCAGGGAACGGCACATCGCCGCTACCGCTCCCTGGCGGGAAATGATGAGGCTGAAAGTGATGAAGCCTGCAGTGGTCAAGCTTGGGTGAATAGGCATGAAGAGATCAGGCTTGAGATGATCGGGCTGATGGCGCCTCGCTCTCAGTCACCGCGCAGGCGCCCGCCCATCTCCTGGGCGAGGTCCACCGCGAAGTGGTCCGTCATGCCGCCGATGAAGTCGAGCATGCGCCGATAGCTGCGGTAGAGATCCCAATCCTTGGTCGGCGTGTTCTCGCCGATCAATGCCAGCACACGTTGATGCTTGAAGCTGGAACGCCCCGTGGTATGCAGCTCATGCGCAGCGCCGATGAAGGCCTCGAGCAGGATGCCCAGCGTGGTGTAGGCGCCGATCTCCAGCTTGGCCTTGCGCTCGTTACGGAAGATCTTCTGGCGCGCCAGATTCTTGGCTTCCCGCACGCCCCAGCCGAGGTCGGGGTGGCACAGGTCGAGCAGGTCTTCGCTGAGCGTACCGGCCAGCAGTTCCGTCTCGCGCTGGACGAAAGCCTCGGCGACATCATTGACGGCACGCTCCATCGCCGCGCCTCTCAGCGCCGCCACCTTGCGCCGCTGGGAAGTGCCGCGGGCGACCATCTCCTGATATTCGCGCGGCTCGCCACCGCTGATGCCGGTGAGAATCTCGAATACTTCCTCGAATTGCAGGATGCCCATCTCGAGGCCATCTTCCAGGTCCAGCAGCGCATAGCAGATGTCATCGGCGGCCTCGACCAGCCACGCCAGCGGGTGACGGCACCAGCGTCCATCGGCCCGTGCCAGCAGACCGCAACGCTCGGCGACCTGATCCAGCAGCACGCGCTCGCTCTGATAGCAGCCGAACTTGCCGCCCGCCGTGGCGTGCTCCACCGTCCACGGGTACTTGAGCAGCGTGCCCAGCGTCGCTGCCGTCAGGCGCATGCCGCCATGGAACTGGTTGTATTCGATCTGGGTGACGATGCGAAAGCCCTGGGCATTGCCTTCGTAGGTGAGCAGGTCCTCGCGCTCGGCATCGCTCAGCCCGGCCAGCCGACCGTGATCACTGGCGGCCTCGGCGGCGAACCAGTCACGGATGGCGTACTCCCCGGCATGCCCGAAGGGCGGGTTGCCGATGTCATGCCCCAGGCAGCCGGTCTGGACGATGACACCGAGATCCGACGGCGTGATCCAGTCGGGCAACTGCTCCTTGAGCTTCTCGCCGACCATCATGCCCAGCGAGCGGCCGACGCAGCCGACCTCCAGCGAGTGGGTCAGGCGCGTGTGGATGTGGTCGTTGTCGGTCAGCGGATGAACCTGGGTCTTGCGCCCCAGGCGACGGAAGGAACCCGCGAACACGATACGGTCGTGGTCCTTGTGGAAGGGAGTCCGCCCCATCTCACGCGATACGGTGCCCGGTGCGTCATGCAGGCGACTCGGTTCCAGCAGTCGCTCCCAGCTCATTGATGACATCAGGCAACTCCTTGGCAGGCGCCGAGTGCTGGCGCCGGCGAGCAGATAACAGGTGAATGACGCGCATGAAAAAAGAGAACAGGGATTGTGGCACCCTGTTCTCCTTGTCTCCAGCCCGCTCAAGTCATCCTCAGCTCGCCAAGATTGCCCTCGAACCCGCTCAGGCTATCCTCAGTCCTCGGCCAGCGCCGGCAACAGCACCTTGAGCTTGCGGGTCAGGGTGTTGCGCCCCCAGCCCAGCAGCTCGGCGGCTTCGCCCTTGCGACCACCGGTATGCTTGAGGGCCGTCTCGATCAGAATACGCTCGAAGTCGGGCACCGCTTCTTCCAGCAGATGGGTATGACCGGCGGCAAGCGCGCGGTCTGCCCACTCGCGGAAGGCACCACGCCAATCGCCGGAGGCCGCCTCGGTGCCGCTGGCATCTCGCAGCTCCGGCGGCAGGTCCTCGATCATCACTTCACGCCCCGAGGCCATCACCGTCAGCCAGCGACAGGTGTTCTCGAGCTGGCGCACGTTGCCCGGCCAGTCGAAGCGCGTCAGGTGTTTCTCCGCGGCCTCCGTCAGCACCTTGGGCTCGGTCGACAGCTCACGCGCGGCCTCGCCCAGGAAGTGACTCATCAGACGCGGGATGTCTTCGCGGCGCTCCGACAGGCGCGGCAGATGCACGCGAATCACGTTGAGGCGGTGGAAGAGATCCTCACGGAAACGCCCATCCTCGACCAGCTTTTCCAGGTGCTGGTGCGTCGCGGCGATGATGCGCACGTCGACCTTGACCGGCGTGATGCCACCGACACGATAGAACTCGCCATCGGCCAGCACGCGCAGCAGGCGAGTCTGGGTCTCGGCGGGCATGTCACCGATCTCATCGAGGAACAGCGTGCCGCCATCGGCCTGCTCGAAGCGCCCGCGGCGCAGCGCCGTGGCGCCGGTGAAGGCGCCCTTCTCATGGCCGAACAGCTCCGATTCCATCAAGTCCTTGGGAATCGCGGCCATGTTGAGTGCGATGAACGGCTTGGCGGCGCGCGGCGAGTGCTGATGCAGCGCCTGGGCCACGCGTTCCTTGCCGGTACCGGACTCGCCGTTGATCAGGACGGTGATATGCGACTGTGACAGGCGGCCGATGGCGCGAAAGACTTCCTGCATCGCCGGCGCTTCGCCGATGATTTCCTTGGTCAGTCCTTCCGGCACGGCGGCGGGTGCCTTGGATTCACGGGCATGTGCCACGGCGCGCCGTACCAGCGCCAGCGCTTCATCGACATCAAACGGCTTGGGCAGGTATTCGAAGGCGCCGCCCTGATAGGAAGCCACGGCGCTGTCGAGGTCGGAATGCGCCGTCATCACGATGACGGGCAGGTCCGGGTATTTCTCGCGCACGCGCGCCATCAGGTCGAGGCCATCGGTTCCGGGCATGCGGATATCGGTGATCAGGACATCCGGACACTGACGCATGATGCTGGCTTCGGCCTGGTCGGCACGCTCGAAGGTTTCCACCTCGAGGTCGGGTTGTGCCAGAGCGCGCTCCAGCACCCAGCGAATGGCGCGGTCGTCATCGACGATACAGACGCGGGCAGTCTCGCTCATGTGTGATCTCCAGAAGTGCCGGCTAGCGGAATGAGTAAACGGAATTCGGTATGGCCGGGGCGCGAGTCACACTCGATCAGCCCCTGATGCTGGTGCAGGATGCCCTGGGCGATCGACAGCCCGAGCCCTGAGCCTTCGGCGCGCCCCGAGACCATCGGGTAGAACAGCGTCTCGCGCAGGCTCTCCGGGATGCCGGGGCCGTTGTCGATGATCGCCAGCTCGCACACCAGTCGGTGGCGCTCATGGCCCAGCGTGAACTGACGACGAGCGCGGGTCCGCAGCGTGATCTCCCAGGGCGCCTCTTCGCCCTCGTGCGTATCCGGACGGGGCTGCTCGTTGAGCGCCTGGGTCGCGTTGCGTGCGATGTTGAGTACCGCCTGGATCAGCTGTCCTTCATCGCCGATGACCTCCGGGAGGCTCGGGTCATAGTCGGCCGTCAGCTTGATGTGATGCCCTTCCGCCGCCAGCAGGGAGCGCACCCGCTCGGTCACCGAGTGGATGTTGACCGGTGACTGCAGCGGTGGCCGGTTCGGCCCCAGCATGCGGTCGACCAGATCACGCAGGCGGTCCACCTCCTCGATGATGATGCGCGTGAATTCCACCATCTGCGGTTCGGGCAGGTCACGCTCGAGGAGCTGGGCAGCGCCACGAATGCCGCCGAGAGGATTCTTGACCTCATGCGCCAGCCCGCGTGTCAGCACCTTGACCGCCTCCTGGCGGGCGATCAGCGCTTCTTCGCGCGAGATCTGCATCAGGCGGTCACGCGGTTCTATCTCGACCAGCAATTCATCGGCGCTGATGGGCGTCGCGGTGAAATCCACCGTCAGCGCTTCATTGGCCGCGTTGATGATCTCGGCCTCACGCTGAGTGTAGGGATGCTGTTCCTCCAGCGCCTTGCGCAGCACATTGACCAGGGTGTCATCCAATCCGGACATGTTGTCGGGCGTACTGCCCTTCACGCGCACCAGACTCACCGCCAGCAACGTCTCCGCGGCGGGATTCATCCAGACCATCTGCAGTTGTGAGTCCAGCACCACCACGGCAGTGTTGAGGTGTTCGAGCAGTCGTTGATGCATGGGTTTGTTCGCCATCTGCAGTACGTCTCCCTGTTCTGCAATAACCGCGCCAGTCTGGTGCAGGCACCGAGAACACGGCGTCCGATGCTGTGCAACCATTTCGGCCCCCTCATATTGGCACCAAAATGGTGCAGGCGAGAAATCGCGCTCGAGCTCGTGTTGCTTCACTCCGCCATCAGGCAAACCGATATCGACTGGCCCAGACACGAAAAAGCCGCCCGAAGGCGGCCTGTCAGCCAAGGAGAAACGCGAGATGAAAGAAGGCCGCCCAGACGCTGCTAGCCTCCGCCAGCATTGGCAGGATTGTTGGGATTGCGAGGCAGATTGACGCTGGCGCGTTGCACATAGACCACCTTCGGCTCGCTGGTCTGGCGTACGCGGCCGGTGGAATCCAGCAACTCCGCCTGGATGACATGCTTGCCACGCTCCAGCGCCGGCACCATGAAGACGGTACTGTGCATGGCGGATTGAGACGGCGCGCCATCCACGGTCACGCGCACCTTGTCTTCCGGACGCAGCTTGGGCTCGATCCCCAGGCGTACCGCCAGATTGCCCGCCTGCCCGGTCTGCAGCGTTTCCTCGTTGGACGGGCTCTGGATGGTGAAGGTGGTATAGCCACGGAAAGCCACATCCACCGCAGGCGCCCGGGTGCGGGTGCTCTCGCTGGATGAGGAAGAGCTCACGCGCGACGGCGTGCTGCGCCGCGGCGGCAGGGATTCTGTCGACGGCACCACGCTGAGCGGCGTCAGCTGCACCTTGCTGCCGCCCGCAGGCTGATCACTGAAGACCACGTTGCCGTTGGCATCGACGTGGCGATAGACCTGGGCCGCCTGAAGATCGAACGACAGGCTCGTCAGCATCAGCGTCGCTGCCAGCAGCAGGCACTGCAGTGGCTCGGGGCGCGCTGCTGGCAGTGCACGCGAGTCCGTCGCGGGGTTCGCGACGCGCAGGGAGGATACGAAGGGCCACATCCGAAGATTCCTGAAGAGAGTCATGGGAGGCCAGAAGCCGCAGGCAGCTCCAGCGGGATTGGGTCTATCGGCAGGCGATCCTGCTGCCTGATGACAAGGCTAACAAGTTACAAAGCTTACCGCGTTGATGCCAGCATTTGGGGCCCTCGACAAGACGCCTGTGGGCATTGACTGTCACGCAAGGCTACCACCGCGCCCTGCAGGTCTGTCATCAGCATGGCCGATATCAGGGAAAAGGATCAGAGCAAAGAGTCAGAACGAAAAACAGGGCCACACCTGTCGGTATGGCCCTGCTGTCGTCATCGTCCGGGGCTTGCCTCCACCTGGAAGGCACCCCGTCAGATGGCGTGGCTAGCGAATGGCTGCCTCAACCTCTGCAGCGCCTGGACGCTGCTGTACTTAGGCGTTGCAGTGCTTAGACGCTGTAGTACATGTCGAATTCGAGCGGGTGAGTCGCCATGCGCAGGCGCTGGACATCTTCGCCCTTCAGCTCGAGGTAGGCATCGATCATGTCGTCGGTGAAGACGCCGCCCTGGGTCAGGAACTCACGATCGCCGTCCAGCGCGGTCAGGGCCTGTTCGAGGCTCTCGGCCACGGTCGGGATGGACTTGGCTTCTTCGGCCGGCAGGTCGTAGAGATTCTTGTCCATCGCGTCGCCCGGGTGGATCTTGTTCTTGATACCGTCGATACCGGCCATCAGCATCGCGGAGAACGCCAGGTACGGGTTGGCCGTCGGATCCGGGAAACGCGCCTCGACACGCTTGCCTTTCGGGCTGGCAGTGTACGGAATGCGGATGGAAGCGGAACGGTTGCGGGCAGAGTAGGCCAGCATGACCGGCGCTTCGAAGCCCGGCACCAGACGCTTGTAGGAGTTGGTGGACGCATTGGTGAAGGCGTTCAGGGCACGAGCGTGCTTGATGATGCCGCCAATGTAGTAGAGGGCCATTTCGGACAGACCCGCGTACTCGTCACCGGCGAACTGGTTGTCGCCATCCTTCCAGAAGGACTGGTGAACGTGCATGCCGGAACCGTTGTCACCGACCAGCGGCTTGGGCATGAAGGTCGCGGACTTGCCGTAGGCGTGAGCCACGTTGTGGATCACGTACTTGAGTTCCTGAACCTCATCGGCCTTCTTGACCAGGGTATTGAACTTGACGCCGATCTCGTTCTGGCCGGCGTTCGCCACTTCGTGGTGGTGAACTTCGACTTCCTGACCGATGGCTTCCAGGGTGTTGCACATGGCAGCACGGATATCGTGGAAGCTGTCGATCGGCGGGACCGGGAAGTAGCCGCCCTTCAGACGCGGACGGTGACCCAGGTTGCCGCCTTCCGGCGTGGAATCGGTCGCCCAGGCACCTTCTTCGGAAGAGATCTTGAACATGGAACCGTTCATCTCGTTCTTCCAGTGCACTTCGTCGAAGATGAAGAATTCCGGCTCCGGACCGAAGAAGGCGGTGTCGCCCAGACCGGTAGACTTCAGGTATTCCTCGGCGCGCTTGGCGACGGAGCGCGGATCGCGCTCATAGCCCTGCATGGTGGCCGGCTCGATGACGTCGCAGCGCAGCACCAGGGTGGTGTCTTCGGTGAACGGGTCGAGGAAGGCAGTGCCGTCGTCCGGCATCAGGATCATGTCGGATTCGTTGATGCCCTTCCAACCTTCGATGGAGGAACCATCGAACATCTGGCCGTTCTCGAAGAATTCCTCATCCACTGCACGCGCCGGGATGGAGACGTGCTGCTCCTTGCCCTTGGTGTCGGTGAAGCGCAGATCAACCCACTTGACTTCGTGTTCTTCAATCAGGGCAAGTGTCTTCTCAGCCATGGTAATTCTCCGATGGAGCCGGCGGCTCTGGTTACAGTTGGTGTCAGCGTTGTCTGGGGTTATTGCTCTATTTTGTAAGCCTTTTCTCTCATGGTCGGCGTCGTTATGCCAGCCATCAGACAGGATGCTCTAACAATGCAGCGAGCGTGCCAGAATGGCGCACGCCGCATCGTCGATTTCAGTAAGATCATGAATATGCTGAAAAAAAACATCATCATCTTCATGCATGCAGCACGAAAACCCGACCAAGGATGGGCCGACAAGGTGCAAAAATTCTTGCCGCGCAGTGCAGATTCATCATTTGGGTGCACCAAAAAACGTCATTGCTCCACGATGGTGCAAAATACTGGATCTCAAGTATTTCTCCGCTCACACCCGATGATCACGTCAGCATCACATTGCGGTCATTTCTTCCTTTCCTCCTGATGTCGGCCTCGACTCACAAGTTTTTTTCATGCGCGACAGGGGGGCGGAAAAGACTTGAGAGACAATCATTTGGGCACTTCAGACCAATTGAAGGCACTCGCTGACTCGCCTCGTGAATGCACGATGCTGGCAGGAGGCATGCCATGCCCCCTATAATGCGCCCCAAATCACAAGCGCCCGGTACGCGAGCGCCCATTTTCCGCACAGGTTCCCGTCGTGATCGAGAAACTTCGCAACATAGCCATCATCGCCCACGTTGACCACGGTAAAACTACCCTGGTCGACAAGCTCCTGAGTCAGTCCGGCACCCTGGACCGCAAGGCCGAGGGTCAGGAACGCATCATGGATTCCAACGACCAGGAAAAAGAGCGCGGCATCACCATTCTCGCGAAGAACACCGCGATCCAGTGGAACGACTACCACATCAACATCGTGGATACCCCCGGGCACGCTGACTTCGGTGGCGAAGTCGAGCGCGTGATGTCCATGGTCGATTCCGTGCTGCTGCTGGTCGATGCCGTCGATGGCCCGATGCCGCAGACGCGCTTCGTGACCCAGAAGGCATTCGCCCAGGGCCTGAAGCCGATCGTCGTCGTCAACAAGATCGACCGTCCGGGCTCTCGCCCTGACTGGGTCGTTGACCAGATCTTCGATCTGTTCGACAACCTGGGCGCGACTGACGAGCAGCTCGACTTCCCGATCATCTACTGCTCTGCCCTCAACGGCATTGCCGGTATGGACCCGGAAGACCTGAAAGACACCATGGACCCGATGTTCCAGTCCATCGTCGACATCGTCGAGCCGCCCAAGGTCGAGCTGGACGGTCCGTTCCAGATGCAGATCTCCGCACTGGACTACAACAGCTACGTCGGCGTCATCGGTCTGGGCCGCATCAAGCGCGGCGCCGTCAGCCCGGGTCAGCAGGTGTCCATCATCACCAAGGAAGGCGCTGTCCGTAAGGGCAAGATCGGCCAGGTCATGACTCACATGGGCCTGGACCGCGTGCAGACCGACAAGGCGACTGCCGGCGACATCGTCTGCATCACCGGTATCGAGAACCTCGCGATCTCCGACACCATCTGCGACACCGCCACTGTCGAAGCGCTGCCGCCGCTGACCGTCGATGAGCCGACCGTCTCCATGACCTTCCAGGTCAATGATTCTCCGTTCGCCGGTCAGGACGGCAAGTTCGTCACCAGCCGCAACATCCGTGAGCGTCTGGACCAGGAACTGATCCACAACGTCGCACTGCGCGTCGAACAGGGCGAGACTCCGGAGAAGTTCGTCGTCTCCGGGCGTGGTGAGCTTCACCTCTCCGTTCTCATCGAATCCATGCGTCGTGAAGGCTTCGAGCTGGCCGTGGGCCGTCCGGAAGTCATCATCAAGGAAATCGACGGCAAGAAGCAGGAGCCGTACGAAGAAGTCATCATCGACTGTGAAGAGCAGCACCAGGGCTCCATCATGGAAGAGCTGGGCTACCGCAAGGGCGAGCTGACCAACATGAACCCGGATGGCAAGGGTCGTGTGCGTCTGGACTTCATCATCCCGTCTCGCGGTCTGATCGGCTTCCGTGGCCAGTTCCTGACCCTGACCTCCGGTACCGGTATCCTGACCAGCCGCTTCGATCACTACGGTGACCTGAAGGAAGGCGCAGGCGTCGAGCGTCGCAACGGCGTCATGATCTCCATGGTGCCGGGCAAGGCGCTGTCCTACGCCCTGTACACCCTGCAGGAACGTGGCAAGCTGATCATCGGTCACGGTACCGAAGTCTATGAAGGCATGCTGGTCGGTATCCACAACCGCGCCAACGACCTGGTCGTGAACCCGACCAAGGCCAAGAAGCTCGATAACATGCGTTCTACCGGCAACGATGAAAACATCGTGCTGACGCCGCCGATTCGCTTCACCCTGGAACAGGCGATCGAGTTCCTGGATTCCGATGAGCTGGTGGAAGTCACTCCGCTGCACATCCGTATCCGCAAGAAGCACCTGAAAGAGAACGAGCGCAAGCGCGCCAGCAAGTAAGCTGGCCCAGCCCGCCCCCTGTCTGATGGCAGGGGGCATCGTGCTCAAACGCAAAAGACCCGCCAACTCGGCGGGTCTTTTGCGTTTGAGCACTTTTCGCTGTTGCCGCAAAGGGCAGCATGACCATCTCTCTAATACTTATGAATGTCATTGCAGGAAGTGCGTCGCTATTAGGGCTCGCAGAATAAGGCAACTTTGCGCGATACCTTGGCCTGAGGCATCTCTAACACTTAAATGAGGGTTATATGAGGCATATTTGTGTTGTGCATATAGCGTCTTCATCCAGAGCATGCCACACGCGGCCAATGCCACTGCGCAACGTAATGTCTTGATGTATTGATAGTGCGCAATCACACACCACAGAGCGAAGATAAATCGTCAAATTCTAATGATGCGTCGCGTTTGGACGACGCAAAAACGAGACGTCGATGCGCGGTCACTAGGGTCAACGCAACGGAGCAGGTATCTTCTGCCGGAGCTTTCTTCATGCATATCCTGCAGTTAACGAAGACTTGTTCACCACACGCCACCCGGAGCAGGGTCCTCTTACCGATCCTCGTGAGCACTCGCCATGTGTCGCCATTGCCACGCCAGGTGTGTGCAATGCGTCACGAATACGCTCCAGAAGACCCGTATGAAAGGATTCAGCAATGAGCATCAAGCAACGCCTCGAAGTCCTGCCATGGGACACGCTGGCGCGTTACCGCCTGATCGAGATCATCGCCTTGTGGGAGGGGCGCGTCACTTCGCGTCATCTGGGCAACGCCTTCGGTATCGCCAGACAGCAAGCCTCGCGCGTCATGAAGACCTACCGCGAGACGGTCGCCGAGAACAATCTCGAGTATGACCCCGTCATCAAGGGCTACCGTCCGTCGGCGAATTTCTGCCCCATGCTGACGCGGGGTGAGGTCGATGAATACCTGCAATTGCTGGGCAATCACGACAATCTGAATCCGCATTTCACCGGGTTGGGGCTAGGGCAGGCAAATACCGAGGCCCTGCGCCTGCCGTCGCGCAGCGCCAGCCCACCTGTGGTCAGGGCCTTGATCGAGGCCGCCAGTCAGGGCGCGCGTCTCGAGGTGACCTATGCCTCTCTCAACTCCCCCCAGGGGGAGGAGCGCATCCTGTGCCCGCACACGCTGGTCTACGCCGCTGGCCGCTGGCATGTGCGAGCCTTCTGCGAGAAGAACCGCGCTTTTCGCGACTTCGTGCTGTCTCGATTCCGCGCGGTGCCGGAGCTGTTCGGTGAAGCCCTGGAAGGTAGCCAGCGCGAGTGCGATGAAGGCTGGGAGACGCGAGTCACCTTGAAGCTGGGCGCCGACCCACGCCTGACACCCGCCGAGCGCGGCCTGATAGAACAGGACCACGGCATGGTGGATGGTGAGCTGCACTTGCCGACACGCGGTGCACTGGTGCAGTACGTCCTGCGCGAGCTGGGCATCAATCCGGACCATCTGGAAGAGTCTCCGCGCGCCCAGCAGCTGGTCGTGCTCAATCGCGACGAGATCACTGACTGGCTGTTCGTCAGCTCCAGCGCCTGACGCGGGAGTGAGCGGGTCTGCCCCTTGCTCTCTCCTGGCTCTTCCAATGCCCGACCACTGTCCAGCCATAGCTCAGTCATAGCCCTCGCGCTGACCTCAAGTTGCCTGAATGGACTATCCATCGCCGAGCGAAGTTTATATGATGACTTCTGCACACAGTCCTTCGCCCTTCCCGGCGGAGGGCTGTTTTTTTGGTGTCCAGCAAGGCCTTGCTCACAAGGGGCTGACACCACGACTGACAGGAGGTCTCATGGCCACACTTCCCTCGATCATCATCAATCGTCTGGACGCCGAACGCCTCGAGCGCCTGATTGATCGCGTTGCCGCCGCCGACCGTCAGGTGGCAGAACAGCTTGAGGACGAGCTGGAGCGCGGCGAGGTCGTCGAGCCTCACGAGGTGCCCGCCGATATCGTCAGCATGAACAGCCGCGTGGAGTTCACGGACCTGACCCGCCAGCAGACTCTGGTGCGCACGCTGGTCTATCCGCATGCGCTGCCCGGCCAGCAGGATGGCCTGTCGGTGCTGGCGCCACTGGGGGCTGCCCTGCTCGGCCTCAAGGTCGGCAGCCTCATCGAGTGGCGGCTGCCGGATGGCAGCCTGCATGAGGTGCGTATCGAGGCGCTGCATTACCAGCCGGAAAGTGCCGGCGACCTGCACCGCTGAAACGCCTAGCGCATCAGCAGGCGGCGGATAAGACCATGGATGGCGCGCGCTGTCGGCCCGTCGGCATAGGGCGGATACATCAGCCGCGCGCCATTCATGCGCCCCTTGGCGAAGACTCCCTTGGCCTTGCTGAGCGTCTGGAAACCTTCCCTGCCATGATAATGCCCCATCCCGGACGGCCCGATGCCGCCGAACGGCATGTCATCCTGCGCCACATGCAGCAGGGTGTCATTCAGACACATTCCGCCCGCATGCGTGCCCTCGGTGACCCGCTGCTGTTCTTGCTTGTCGTGGCCGAAGTAATACAGTGCCAGCGGCCGGGGCCGGGCGTTCACATAGGCCATCGCGACGGATAGCGTATCCGCCGGTGCATCCAGCAACGTGCCCTTCACGCTCGTCTCGCCTTCCACCTCATTCGAAGCTCCCGGGGCCGACAGGCCGACGATCGGCAGCAGCGGGCCGAAGATCTCTTCCTGCATCACGCGCATCTCATCCGTCACATCGAGCAACGCCAGCGGCGGCATCAGACGCTTCTCGACCAGCTCCGGGTCATCCCAGTCGGGGCTGTCGACCAGAGGCCTGAGTGTCGCCCCCTTCGCCAGGGCATCCTCGAGCACCTCTCGCAAGCGCTGGTACTGACGCTGATTGATGATGCGCGAATAGTCCTGCGTCTCGCAGAAGCGCGGATAGAAGCGCTGGAATGCCTCGCCCAGCGCCGTGACCAGCAGCGGGACCTGGTCCTCACTGCACAGCACATAGTCCGGCGCGACGCAGGTCTGGCCGGCGTTCATGCCCTTGCCGAAGGCCAGCCGCCCCGCCGCCTCACGACGCTGCGCCTCATCCGCCATCAGCTCACGCGACATGATCACCGGCGACTTGCCGCCCAGCTCCAGCGTCACGGGAGTCAGGTTGTCCGCCGCGGCACGCATCACATGCTTGCCGACCGCCGTGCTGCCGGTGAACAGCAGGTGGTCGAAGGGCAAGGCCGAGAAGGCCGCCGCCACATCGGCCTCACCGATCACCACGGCCACCTGCACCTCATCGAAGGCATCGAGCAGCATCACGCGCAGCGCCTCGGCGGTCTCGGGGGTGAACTCGCTCATCTTGATCATCACCCGATTGCCGGCGCTCAGGGCGCTGATCAAGGGGCCGAGCGCCAGATAGAGGGGATAGTTCCAGGGCACGATGATGCCGACCACGCCCAGCGGCTGATAGACGACACGCGCAGAGGCCGGCTGGAAGGCGGCGCTGACATGGCGCTTCGAGGGCTTCATCCAGCCCTTCAGGTGACGGCGCGCATGACGAATGCCTTCGTAGCTCGGCACCAGTTCGGCCAGCCGCGTCTCATGGGCGCTGCGGTGGCCGAAATCGGCGCTGATCGCCGCGACCAAGACCTCCTCGTGCGACTTGAGCGCATCACGCAGCGAAGTCAGCCAGGCCAGGCGCTCGTTGGCGCTGGGCATAGGCGACAGGCCATAGGCGGCGCGCTGGTCTTCCAGCAGCGCCTGCATGCGCGTGATTTCCCGAGTGGCAGCCTCGCTGCTCTCAGTAGACGAGCCAGCAGGCGAGGCAGCAGATTCAGTCGAGGTAGCAGGCTCAGGCGAAGCAGGATCAACAGGGGCGGCAGTCGTCATGAGAACATCCAGTGAGGGCCGGCGGAGCCAGCAGCGAAGGCAGACAGCCACAAGTATGGCGTACCAGCCGATAGCGACCGGCGCGAGGAGGATCGCCGGCGTGGTTCACCCCGTTTTAGAACACTCGTTTGATGACGTCAAAGAAAGTCGCCTGCGCCGCTGCCGCACGCCGCAATGCAAAAAGCCCCCGCACCGTGAGGTACGAGGGCTTTTCGGGTGTCGACCGGCGATGGCGCCGGTGACGGGAATCCGTTGGCGCGCCCAGCAGGATTTGAACCTGCGACCCCTGCCTTCGGAGGGCAGTACTCTATCCAGCTGAGCTATGGGCGCGCATGCCAGGGTTGCAGTGAACCGAGGCGCGCTTATGGTAACGTCTTGATTCTACGATGTCGAGATATCCCGCCAGCCATGCGGTTGCTGCCCCTCCGGCGAGCGCTATACTGGCTCGATACACAGCCCCAAAAGGTGCACGCCATGCAAGCTCGCCGGCCAGCTGCTTTTCCCCTCAAGCGCTCTCCCCTGTCATTCTCATTGAGCGCGATGCTGTTCAGCGTGCTTGTCAGCGCATCCGCACAGGCCGCAGACAACTCCCGCGAGGCGATTGCCGAGCGACTCAAGCCGGTGGGCGAGCTATGCGTGAAGGGCGACGCCTGCGCCGGTGATGCCTCGGCAGCGAGCTCACAGCCGGCGGACAGTGGCGCTGGCGGGCAAGCCAATGCCGCCAGCGCGATAGACGGCGAGAAGGTTTACGGTGGCATCTGCATGGCCTGTCACACCACTGGTGCCGCCGGTGCCCCGCGCCTGGGCGAGGCCGGCGACTGGGAAGGCCGTCTCTCCAAGGGCGACGAGACGCTCTACACCCACGCCATCGAAGGCTTCAATGCCATGCCGGCCAAGGGCGGCAATCCGGCGCTTTCCGATGAGGAAGTGAAGGCCGCGGTGGATTACCTGCTCGATTCCGTGCGCTGAACCTCAGCGCACAGCACCCGACGGTAAACATCAGCCCAGCAACGAACGCAGGCCCGCGATGGCATCCCGCCCGCGGGCCACTTTCTTCTCCTGATCCTGCGGCTTGTCGGCCCGCCCTTCCCACTCGAGGTCTTCCGGCGGCAGCTCGTCCAGGAAGCGGCTCGGCACGCAGTCCATCATCTCGCCGTAGGTCTTGCGCTGGCGCGCCAGCGTCAGCACCAGAGTACGGCGCGCCCGCGTGATGCCCACGTAGGCGAGGCGGCGCTCCTCCTCCACCGTGTCCATCTCGATGGAGTTGCGGTGCGGCAGCAGGTCTTCCTCCAGCCCCAGCACGTAGACATGCGGAAACTCCAGGCCCTTGGAGGCATGCAGCGTCAGCAGCTGCACGCGGTCGGAGTCATCCTCCTCGGCCTGCTGCTCGAGAATGTCGCGCAGCACCAGGCGTGAGATGGCCGCCGCGACATCGCCGGTCTCGGTATCGCCGATCATCGCCTCGCTGCCCTCCAGCTCCTCCACCTCTTCCTGCGGATTGCCGCTGATCGACTTCTCGAGCTGATCGATCAGGATCCAGACGTTGGCCATGCGCCGCTCGGCGATCTTGGGCGCACTGGCGTTCTGATACAGCCAGCCTTCGTAATCCACCTCGCGGAACAGCTCGCGGATCGCGCTGATCGACTGGCCGGCGTCCATCTCGCGGCGCACGCGGTCCAGCGTGTGGGTGAAGCGGCCGAGGCGGTCCAGCGCCCGCTCGCTCAGCTGCTCACGCAGGCCCATCTCGCTGCAGGCGGCGTAGAGCGACACGCCACGCCCGGTGGCGTAGTTGGCCAGCTTCTCCAGCGTGCCCGGCCCGACTTCCCGCCGCGGCACATTGACGATGCGCAGGAAGGCGTTGTCGTCCGCCGGGTTGATCAGCAGACGCAGATAGGCCATCGCGTCCTTGATCTCGTTGCGCCCGAAGAAGGAGGTGCCGCCGGAGAGCTTGTAGGGAATCTGGTAGTGCTGCAGCTTCAGCTCCAGCAGGCGCGCCTGGAAGTTGCCGCGATAGAGCACCGCGAAGTCACGCCATTCGGCGCCTTCCTTGATGCGCCGCGTGAGAATCTCGCCCGCCACGCGCTCGGCCTCGGCCTCTTCGTTGCGATTCATGATGATGCGGATCGGGTCGCCATCGCCCATCTGCGACCACAGCGTCTTGTCGTAGACGTGCGGGTTGTTGGCGATCAGGGTGTTGGCCGCGCGCAGGATGATGCCGGTGGAGCGATAGTTCTGCTCCAGCTTGATCAGGTTCAGGCGCGGGAAGTCCTCGCCGAGAGTGACGAGATTCTCGGGGCGCGCCCCGCGCCAGGCGTAGATCGACTGGTCATCGTCGCCCACCACCGTGAAGGTCTGGCGCTCCTGCATCAGCATCTTCACCAGCAGGTACTGACTGATGTTGGTGTCCTGATACTCATCGACCAGCATGTAGTGGATGCGCCGCTGCCAGCGCGCCAGCACCTCGGGGTGATCACGGAACAGCACCACCGGCAGCAGGATCAGGTCATCGAAGTCCACCGCGTTGTAGGCCTTGAGATGCCGGTTGTAGGCCTCGTAGATCACCGCGGCGTACTGGGCGTCTTCATCCTCGGCATGCGACAGCGCCGCCCCGGGCAGGACCAGGTCATTCTTCCAGTTGGAAATCTGACTCTGCACCGCGTTGATCTGCTCGGCGTCGGTGTCGGCTTCCTTGTGCATCAGCTCCTTGATCAACACCTTGGCGTCATCGGTGTCGAACAGCGAGAAGCCCGGCTTGTAGCCCAGCGTCTTCAGCTCGCCGCGGATGATGGTCAGTCCGAGAGTGTGGAAGGTCGAGACGATCAGCCCGTGGCCCTCGCGGCCCTTGAGCATCTTGCCGACACGCTCCTTCATCTCGCGCGCCGCCTTGTTGGTGAAGGTCACGGCGGCGATGTTGCGTGCCTTCATGCCGCATTCCTGCACCAGATAGGCGATCTTGGTCGTGATCACGCTGGTCTTGCCTGATCCGGCACCGGCCAGTACCAGACAGGGGCCATCGATGGCGCGCACGGCTTCCTGCTGGCGGGGGTTGAGCTTGGCGAGGCGATCACGGATCTCGGTCATCACGGTGTCCTGCTGGGCGAAGAAAGGGAGCGAAAATGCATCTCACGCGGAGCGATGGTCGATCAATCGCGTGCTGGACGATCAATCAAGAATTGCGGCGCCGGCGAAATCGAGCTGACGCCAGCTTTCATAGACGACCACGGCGACGGCATTCGACAGGTTCATGCTGCGGCTGTCGGCCAGCATCGGCAGGCGCAACACCTGCTCGCGGGGCAGGCTGTCGAGCATCGCCTGTGGCAGGCCACGTGTCTCGGGGCCGAATACCAGTGCATCACCGGCCTGGAAGCTGGCCTCATGCGGCGCGGTGCGACCACGCGTCGAGAGCGCGAAGACCCGCGAAGGCCTCACGCTCGCCACGAAGTCATCGAGGCTGGCATGGCGCTGCACACGTGCCCACTCATGATAATCGAGACCGGCACGGCGCAGGCGCTTGTCATCCAGCTCGAACCCCAATGGCTCGATCAGATGCAGGCGGTAACCGGTGTTGGCACACAGGCGGATGATGTTGCCGGTATTGGGCGGAATCTCGGGCTGATAGAGCACGATATCGAGCATGAGCAGACTCGCGGCAGAAGGCGAAAACAGGGGGCTGCCCGGCGATGATCACCTGGTCATGACAACGCAAAGCGGGCCCCGGAGGGCCCGCCATCTTACCGCAATGCGTGACTCACGCGGAGCACGCGTTGCCGAGAACCATGCTCAGAACTGCAGACGCATACCGACCAGCGGGCCGGAATCCAGTGTGCGTTCGTCACGGTTCTCGAAGTCGGCCTTCACCTTGCGGTAGCCGACATAGCCTTCGACGTTGTCGATGACCTGATAGCGTGCGCGCAGGCCGTATTCGTAGCTGTGCTCGAGGTCGTTGCTGGTCGCGACGTCCGGGGTCACGTAGCCGTAGCCACCCAGCGAGACGCGCGGTGCGCCCGGCAGGTAGTAGTAGCCGTAGCCGCCGAGGCCCAGACCGCCGCCGTCACCGTGGTCGGTGTCGTACTGGCTCCAGCGTGCGCCGAGGCCCACGTCGTATTCGCTGGTGCGCTCGGTGCCCAGCAGCTGGACGTGGCCAGCCGTGACGTCGTCATGGTCATCGCTGGACAGGATACCGCCGCCGAGCTGGACGCCATTGCTGATCTCGCCATTGATTTCGCCCTGAACGGCTTCACTATTCAGGTTGAGGTCAGCGTTGCCGGCCATGGCCGGGGCGGACAGACTGGCAGCGAGGATGGCTGCCGAAAGGCCGAGAATGTTACGGTGAGCTGTCATGTATGCACCTCTGTACGTGACTGGGAAGGTAATGCTGCGCGGGTCATGAACGCTCTCAGGCGCCCTGGAGACCGTATTGCGCACGGTAGTCGCGAATCGCGACCGCATGCCCAGACAGTTCCTGCTGTGCGTATTGTTCCAGATATTCGAGCACCTGGTCGAGCGTCACGATACTGACCACGGGCATGGAGAAACGTGCCTCCACTTCCTGAATGGCGCTGTTCGCCTTCAGGCCTCCCTGACCATCGGGAGCGCGCTCCTGGCGGTCCAGTGCGATCACGACGCCCGCCGCCTTGGCACTCTCGGCGTGGATGATCTCCATCACTTCGCCGATGGCGGTGCCGGCGGTGATGACATCATCGATGATCATCACGCGGCCTTCGAGGGGCGCGCCGACCAACGAGCCCCCTTCACCGTGGGTCTTGGCTTCCTTGCGATTGAAGGTGAACGGCATGTCACGATCATGATGGTCAGCCAGCGCCACGGCCGTCACGGCACCCAGCGGGATACCCTTGTACGCCGGACCGAACAGCACATCGGCCTCCAGGCCTGATTCGACGATGGCACGCGCATAGAAGCGTCCCAGACGTGCCAGGGCCTGTCCGGAGCGGAATAGACCAGCATTGAAGAAGTAGGGGCTCACCCGCCCGGACTTGAGCGTAAACTCGCCAAACCGCAGCACGTCCTGCTCGATGGCAAACTCAATGAACTCCCGCTGGTAGTCCTGCATCCGATATCACCTTTGAATTCGTTAGCCATTTACCAAATCGTCTAAAGCTCGGGTATCATACAGGCGCGACGAACCAGGGACCACGTATGAAAATCGCTACAGTTAACGTCAATGGTATTCGAGAAGCGGTCAGCCGCGGCTTCCTCGACTGGCTTGCCAGTCAGGACGCCGACGTCGTCTGCATCCAGAACCTCAAGGCCAAGAGCTTCGAGCTCGACGACAGCATCCTCTACCCGGAAGGGTACGAAGGCTACTTCCTGGACGCCGAAAAAGACGGCTTCTCAGGGGTTGGCCTCTATTGCCGCCAGATTCCCAAGGCCATCATGTATGGACTGGGCTTTGAGCAGTGCGATAACGAAGGCCGTTACCTGCAGGCCGATTACGACCGCTTCAGCATCTGCTCTTTCCTGATGCCTGATGGGAGTGATCCGGCTGCCAAGGGCGCCTTCATGGAGCAGTACCAGGAATACCTCAGCAAGCTGCGCCGCAAGCGTCGTGATTACATGATCTGCGGCACCTGGCATGTGGCCCACAAGACTGTCGACCTCGCCAACTGGTCCGACAATCAGATGACGCCGGGCTTCAAGCCGGAAGAACGCGCATGGATGGATCAGGTCTTCGGCCCGATCGGCTTCATCGACGCCTTCCGCGAAGTCAATCGCGATGCCGACCAGTACTCCTGGTGGCCAGCGCTGGACAGTGACCAGCCGCGCGCCCGTCAGGAAGGCTGGCGCCTCGACTATCAGGTCATCGACCCGAACCTGCGCCGTCATATCAAGGACGCCTGGATCGACACCGATGCCACCTTCAGCGAGTTCGCACCGGTCATCGTCGAGTACGACCTCGAGCTGTGATGCACGCTGTCACCCCTTGAGCGTTCGGCCTCGGGCCTCCCTGCCAGTCGCATGATCTGCCTTCGGGCACTGACGAAAACGCCCCCATCGCGCAAGCGGTGGGGGCGTTTTCTGTCTGGCCTCAAGCGCTCATGACATCGCTCTGAAGACATGGCACACATGAAGTAGCGCCGGGCCGCAGGACTCAGGCGTCGGCCGGCATGCCGAGTGCGGCGCGCTGGGCGGCGAACAGCTGCTCACCGGTACGCTCGGCGAGATCCAGCAGGGCATTGAGCTCGGCGCGATCGAAGGCTGCGCCTTCTGCGGTGCCCTGCACCTCGATCAGCCCCTTGCCTTCAGCCATCACGACATTCATGTCGGTATCGGCCTTGCTGTCTTCCGGATAGTCAAGATCGGCGACTGGCACGCCCTTGTAGATGCCGACCGACACGGCACTGACCAGACTCACCAGCGGGTCGGTCTTGATCTTGCGCTCACGCTGCAGGCCCTGCAGCGCATCGACCAGTGCCACACAGCCACCGGTGATCGCCGCGGTGCGCGTGCCACCATCAGCCTGCAGCACATCGCAATCGATGGTGATGGTGTATTCGCCCAGCTTCTTGAGGTCCACCGCGGCGCGCAGCGCACGGCCGATCAGACGCTGGATCTCCACCGTGCGGCCACCCTGCTTGCCACGCGCCGCTTCACGATCATTACGGGTATGGGTCGCACGCGGCAGCATGCCGTACTCGGCGGTCAGCCAGCCCTTGCCGGACCCACGCAGCCAGCGCGGCACGCCCGCCACGACAGAGGCGGTGCACAGCACGCGGGTCTCCCCGAACTCCACCAGCACCGAACCCTCGGCGTGACGAGTGAACTCACGGGTCAGGCGGATCTCGCGCGGCTGCTCCGGGGTACGGCCACTGGGACGGATCACGTTGGCTTCGCTCATGGGGATTCCTTGTTGCAGTATTCGGGAGGCCAGAGTCTACACGCCGCAGCCACGGGCGACGACCTTCGCGCCGCGCGGGCCAGACCCGCTCCTGATCACTGGGCGCTCAAGAGCGGCACGCGTACACTTCAGGCTATCAGCGCGGTCGCTCATGCACCGCCTCTCTCGACAGCCAACCGACAAGGAGCACGTCATGGTCCACAGCATGACCGCCTTCAGCCGCCAGACCCATGAAGCCGACTACGGCACCCTGACGCTGGAGCTGCGCTCGGTGAACCAGCGCTATCTCGAACCGCACTTCCGCCTGCCCGACAGCCTGCGCGAACTCGAAAGCACCTTCCGCGAAGGCCTGCGCAAGCGCCTCAATCGCGGCAAGGTCGAACTCTCGCTGCGCTTTGACGCCGAAGCCGGTGCCGACAGTCTCGCCGTCGATGCCAGACGCCTGGGTGAACTCAGCCGCGTGCTTGCCGAAGTCGGCCAGCACTGCCCGGACGCCCCGCAGCCCTCACGCCTCGCCCTGCTCGACTACCCCGGCGTGCTGGTACGCGAAGGCGCCGATCAAGAGCGCATCAAGGCCGATGCCCTCAACCTGTTCAAGCGCGCGCTGGACGAGCACATCGAAGGCCGCGCCCGCGAAGGCGAACGCCTCGCCGAGCTGATCAGCGCACGCCTCGATGGCGTCGATACCCACGTCGCCGAAGTCCGCCGTCTGATGCCGGACATCCTCGCCCGACAGCGTGAAACCCTGCTCGCCCGCCTCGAGGAAGTCCGCGCCACCCTCGACCCGCAACGCCTGGAAGCCGAACTGACCCTGATGGCCCAGAAAGCCGATGTCGATGAAGAACTCGACCGCCTCGACACCCACGTCAGCGAAGTCCGTCGTCAGCTCACCCAGAAGGGCCCCATCGGCCGCCGCCTCGACTTCCTGATGCAGGAACTCAACCGCGAAGCCAACACCCTCTCCTCCAAATCCGTCGTCGCCGACACCACCCGCTGCGCCGTCGAGCTCAAGGTACTGATCGAACAGATGCGTGAGCAGATTCAGAATATCGAGTGATATCCCGCCAAAGGAGTTAGCAGGATGAGCAGACCCGAACCATGGAGTGGTGAAGAAGTCACAGCGATTGTCGAAACGTACAAGAAGATGCTGATTGCAGAGCTTTGCGGTCAGCATTACGTGAAAACGGACCACAATCGTGAGCTTGCCGAGAAATTAAATAATCGCTCAAAGGCTTCTATCGAATTTAAGCATCAAAATATCAGTGCCGTACTGCGTGATGCCGACTGCCCCTATATCAACGGCTACAAGCCGATGAGTAACTATCAGGGCATGCTGGTCGATGTTGTTGAGCGCCACCTGCTGCGTACTGAGCTATTCGATCAGGCAGCACGCAATGCAGCAGACCGGCCGGTCATTGATGCACCGGCCCCCAAAGATACTTCCATCATTGTCACACCACCGGAGTCCAAGACGCCTCAGACCAGCGTGCAGGAGGCCAAGCAGCGTTACGCGACGCCCACACCGGTTAAGCGCGACTACTTGGCACGAGAAGCCCGCAACCATGCTCTAGGGAGTGCTGGCGAACGCTTTGTGGTGGCCTTTGAGAAGATGCGCCTCAGAAAAGAAGTGTAGTGGCACAGTGAATCTGGCCACCTGACTTTGAGTGTATGATGGCTCACAGAGACAATCAGGTGCAGATGATGACGAAGAAGAGAACGTTTAGCCCGGAATTTCGCTTGGAAGCGGCCCAGCTCGTGGTCGACCAGGGCTACACGCTGAAGGCGGCGTGTGAGGCCATGGGGGTTGGCAAATCCACCATGGAGTATTGGGTTCGCAGGCTTCGCGCTGAGCGGGCAGGCAAGGCGCCGCTGAAAGGTGAGGCTCTGACGCCGGAACAGCGTGAGATCCAGGAACTGAAGCGCAAGCTGCGGCGAG
>NZ_JAKUMF010000012.1:0-104166 GCF_029991385.1 Cobetia sp. BMC6 | reverse complement strand
CTCGACCTGCCGGAGATAGTGCATTTGAATCCGGAGCGGGATCCGATACCGCAGGCAATAGGGTTTTAAAAAGCCAGAACCACTTCATGTGCCAACTATGTTGACAGATTCCGATCGGCGGGGCCGGCAAGTCCGGCAGTACCTTGAAGATTCGCCCGCCACTGTGCATCGAGCGCTCGGAAGCCGACCTCTTCCTGGACAGGTTTGAGCAATCCTTGAGAACGACTGCCAGGTAACCCACTCGCAATACGTCATGGATCATCGGTGAATAACTCCGCTTCGGAGCGGCAGGTTGCAATTGATAAGCAGGGTATTGCACTGGCTCGTGAGGTAATGGCTCACGATGTAATTGCTGCAGGGCGTCTGGTGAGACTTTTCGATGAGGTGATATGCGCTTCTTCCTTGGCCTATTACGTGATTCATCGGCCTGGGGGCAACGCTTGCCAAGGTGCAAGCCTTCCGCGAGCGGTTGCTGGAGGAAAGTGGCAGCGAGTCTCGTGGATCTGATGGAAGCTGCTGATGAAGACACCGGCCCGTCATGACTGACGTCTTGTTTAAAACCATGAGCTGCAATGCAACAAGGGGAGCTTCGGCTCCCCTTGTTGCGTAAGCATGAGTGGATCTAGTCGAGGGTCAGAAGTCCATGGTCAGCCCAAGGTTCAACCGGCGGCCATCCAGCACCACGCCGTAGGTGTCATTGGTGACTTCCTTGTCAGCGATGTTGTAGAGGCCAGCCTTGACGCGAGCGCTCTCGTTCAAGGCATAGACGACACCCACATCGAAGAAGGTATAGCTCGGCGTGCCTTCGCTCATGCTGGTACGTGACAGGTAATCACTGGTTTCGCCACGGTAGTTCCCCTGTGCCCACAGATTGAGGTCGTGAGTGGCTTGCCAGTCCAGCGCCACGTTGAGCATATGTTCCGGGATCTTGTTCAAGGGCTCGCCCTTGAATTCACCACTTTTCTGCTCGGAGTCGGTGTAGGTGTAGCTGGAGCTAAGGTTCACGCTTGGCGTGATGGCATAGTCCAGTGACAGCTCGATGCCCTGCATGACAGCTTCGTCGATGTTGCGGTAGGTGCTGACGAAATAGTAGTCAGTGCCGGCATAGCTGCACTCGCGGAAGGCGGGATCGGAGAAACCTTCATCCGGGCCCTGGCAGAGGCGGTCTTCGGAGATCTTGTCCTTGAAATGGGTGTAGAACAGGGTGGCGCCGGCGCTGAGCGTGCCAGACTGGTTCTGGAAGACGGTGCCCAGCTCGTAGTTGGTACTGGTTTCCGGATCCAGCTCCTCGTTACCGATGATGACAGCGCTACCCCGACCGGTTCGACGTCCAAAGCCCTCTGTCGCAGCGGATAGGCTCGGCTGACTATAGCCCGTGGAAACCCCGCCCTTGAGTGTCCATTGCGGGTCAAGGTGGTAATTGGCATAGACGCGCGGCGAGAGATGTCCGCCAAACAGCTCGTCATCGTCGTAGCGCAAGCCGGTGGTGACGTTGAGGTCCTCGGTCAGACTCCATTCCATCTCGACGAATAGCGCCGCGATCCAGCGATCGACGTTATCGACGGCCCCCGGGACATTCGAATCCAGCAAACCATTGGTCTCATCGGTCAGCTGCTCGAATTTGTACTGACCGCCGAAGGTCAGCATATGGTCGCCCCAGAAGTACGTGGTCTGGTTGTTGAGCGTGGTGACTTCTTCGCGTTTCTCATCATTGGAGTCCAGCACGTTCTCCGAGATATCGTGCTGTAGATAGGTGTCCGTGAGGAAGCTGCCGTAACTTCCCTTGTGGCCAAGGGTATAGACGTCCTTATCGTAGCGATAACGACTGGTTTCGGAATCATCCGCGATGCTGACGCCAGCATTGTGAGTGTATTCTTTCTTGGAAGCGGTATAGCCGAGCGTGAACGCATTGTCCTCATCTGGCGTCAGCGTGAACTCGGCACCTCCTTGACGTGTGTCGCTATCGGGCATGCTTTCGGCATTGTCGCTACCGCCCTGGTAATCGCTTTCTTCATAGCCGGTCCAGTTGCCATGGACCTTGAGGCCGAGCAGGCCTTCGATGAGCGGCCCGCTGGTATAGAAACTCAGCTGCTGACCGTCATTGCTGATGTCGTTGAGCGAGTGGGTATATTCTGTCGTGACAGACCCTGACCAATCATCCGCCACCTTCTTGGTGATGATGTTGATGACGCCGCCCATGGCTTGTGAGCCGTACAGCGATGACATCGGTCCGCGAATCACTTCCACTCGTTCGATCATCGAGATCGGGGGGAGACCAATCTGCTTGCCTTCATCATTGCCATTGGTATTCACGGAGCGGCCAGCCGAGAGCGGGCGGCCATCGATCATGTAAAGCGTGTAGCTGTTGTCCATCCCTCGAATACTGATGTCCTGAGAATTCCCGCCCCCCGTAACATAGACGCCAGGCACATTATCCATGGCATCTGTGATGTCCGTGTACGACTGCTTGTTTAGCTGCTCGCCGGTAATGACCGAGATACTGGCAGGGGCATCCGAGATCACCTGCTCGTAGCCGGAAGCTGTCACCACCACAGGTTCCAACTGGCTGGATTCGTCAGCCTGTACGCCAGCAGGTAGGCAAGCGGCGGCGATACCGATAGCCAAGGCCGATCGAGCAAAGGGGAGTGCGGGGACTGTCATGTTCCTGGATCCTTGAGGTCGCGATTATGTCGTTATTGAGCCACGAGGTTTTTTAGGGTTATGGCCACTGAGTGCTCTGTTGACGTCGACTTCGGGTAAGGAATACGACAGACGTCATCGCATCAGTGTCGATCTTTTTTTCGTATTTAAGAAAACAAATGATAAACATTCGTATTTTTTAGTTTAGGTGTGTTTCTTTGTTGTCAGAGTTGCGTTCTGCGCAACCCTCGGTGGTGGCATGGAGTCGTTCGTAAATTGCGGGTTGTGCAACGCACAGTTGCATGATTTTGAGGAAATAGCCGTGCTAGGATCGCAAACACAAATGATATTAATTATTATTCAATAAAGGGGGTGTCGATGAACGTCGCTGGGCTCACCTTGTCTGTTTCTACTCTGTTGTTGGCTGCTTTACCTATTAGTGCCCAGGCACACGAAGTCGGCGGGGGAGAGCATGGCCCTTCCGTCGTGAGTTTGGACTGGGGCGCTGCCGATACGCTGGATGAGCTGGGATTAGCCGAGCATCTCGTCGGGGTACCACATCAGTCTGCGCCCGCCTATGTGTCACACCTGGTCAAAGGTCGGGCAGATATCGGCGGGCTCAAGGAGCCTGATGTCGAGGCGATCGCGGGATTGGAGCCGGACCTGATTCTGGTCACCGGTCGTCAATCTGGATCACTTGAGGCACTCAAGGCTGTGGCGGAGACGCGTGATGTCACTCTCGAAGAAGGCAACTACTTCGAGGCACTGAGCGGCAAGGTACTGAGCTTGGCGTCCCCGTATCATGCTGAAGAAAAGGCACGTGAGAAGCTGGCAGCGCTCGAGTCGGATATTGCGACGGCGCGTGAAGGGCTGGCGGAAAATTTTGACGCGTTGGTCGTGATCCATAACGACGGTCGTTATGTTCTGCGCCAGGAGCCGATCGTCACTGAGCTGCTGCAGATCGATCAGCCGGCGCTGCCGAACTCCGTGGAGCCGGTCAGCCGTGGTGAGCGTACTTTCTATCCGCTGACGCCAGCGAATATTGCCGAGATGGCGCCGGATACTCTGTATGTGGTTGATCGCAGTGCTGCCATTGGCCAGACCCCAATGGATGCTGACGCGCTTAAGGCCGCGCTGGCCGATGCTGGCGGCGCGGACATTGGTGTCACCGTACTATCCCCGGGGCTTTGGTATCTCTCCGGCAATGGCTTGCAGAGTGTGCGTGCCCAGATGAATGAGATTCTCGAAGGGCTGTAAAGGCCGGGGCACACGGTTTCTTGTCAGACACACGAAGGCCAGGCATCTGCCTGGCCTTCGTGTGTCTGACGGATATGAATCAGGCGATGTTGTCTGATCTGAGGCTTCAGCGCTGCTTGAGTTGATCACGCAGGCCCGTCGGGACCTGTTTGATGATCAGACGATCGCTGGCCTCATCGTATTCAACTGAGTCGCCCAGCAGGTGCGAGTCAAAGCTGATCGAGACGCCCGCGGCGCGCCCGGTGAAACGCTTGAACTGGTTGAGCGTCTTCTTGTCCGGCGGGATTTCCGGTGACAGCCCATAGTCGCTGTTGCGAATGTGGTCGTAGAAGGCCTGCGGGCGCTCCTCATCGATCAGCTCAGACAGCTGATCAAGGGTAATCGGCTCACCGAGCTTGGCCTGGTCGGTGGCATAATCGACCAGGGTGTCGGTCTTCTCGCGGCTGGCTTGCTCGGCCATGTCTTCCTTCTCGACATAGTCGCTGAACGCCTTGAGCAGGGTACGGGTTTCCTGGCCGGCATCCCGCTGCTCCTGTGCACCCAGCGTTTCGGCGAAGGCCTCGGCGAGCTTGGTGCGTCCGCGATCACGCGCCCAGGATAGATAGGGGTGAGAGGTCGAACTGCCTTGCCACTGACTGATATCCAGTCGCGCGGCCAATGACATCTGGGTCAGGTTGAGCTGGCGGGCAGGCGTCACCGCAAGGGTCTCGTTGATCGCGAAGCCATCACGATGATGCAGCAACGCCATGAACAGATGACGCGTCTCGCCCTGTTGGTGATCCACCACCAGCAGATGGCCGCCTGTCGGGAGGTTGTCATCGATCAACGGCATGAGACGACTGGCAAGCGCCTGGGTCAGGTTCGCGAAATCGCTATCACCTGCGAGGAAGGCCGCCAGTTCCGTGGGGAAGGCGGCAGGCGCGTCTTCATTGAAACGGCCCCAGTTCTTGGCCTTGCCGTGGTAGGCATCATTGAGCCCGGACACCAGATCCTCCAGTGCATCGGATGCCGCCAGGGTGGTGGCGGCAGGCACCAGCTGGGCCGGCGTCTCGCTATTGCCCTTGTCGATACGGTGAATGATGCTGTGCAGGATCGGCATGGGAACCTCCCTCGGGTGCGATGAACGGGCTGGGGATAATACCTGCCAAGTCCCATAGCGTCACTCTCCGCGAGGTCTCTTCACGGACAGGTTTCACCCGGGATCAGCTGGGTAGTGAGCAGGCGAGGCGAGGCGGGTTCCAGCCCTAGAATCATTCGCGCGGCAAGGCGGCCTTTCTCGGTACTATCCTGCTGGACCGTGGTTAGGCGTGGTGAGCGATATTGCCCTTCCTCGATACCATCAAAGCCGGTAATACGCAGGTCTTCGGGAATCCGGATGGCACGTTGTTCCGCCAAGGTCACGGCGGTCAACGCGATGCGGTCGGACATGCACATCAGGAGGTCTGGCCGTTCACTGGCCGGAAGATCCAGAATCTCTGCCAGCACCGGCGCGCAGACCTCGTAGGTGTTTTCCTCGATGTTCCACATCGTCACAGAATCGGGGGAGATATCCCGCTCAGTCAGCGCACGATGAAAACCCGCCAGTCGCGAGCGGGTGATGGTTCGACCCGCCGGGAGCAGCGCATGGGCTTCGGTGATGCGGCCGTTGCAGGCTGTTTCGGTCAGGCGCAGGTTGACGATGCCGATGCGACTGGCGGGTGTCTTCAGGGCATGTCGCGCGATGGCGTAGCAGGCGGGCTCATCATCCACGTGGATGGCGGGGTGGTCGCCCAGATCGAAGTCGACCGCCACGATGGGCTTGTGACCCGCGCTCTGGAGTTCTTCCACCAGCGCCATGCTGGCCATCAGCCCGTAGACGATGAAGCCATCGGCAATGCTGTAAGACCCCGGCACTTGAGAGGCATCCTGGCGACCCGAGAGCAGCAGCAGGGTATGGCCGTGGGCGTCCAGCACTTCGGCGATGCCCGACAACAGCTCGCTGGCGACGGCATCCTTGAGGCTGTAGGTCAGTGTCTCTGCGAGTACCACGGCGATGATCCGTGAGCGCCCCGTACGCAGGCTTCGCGCCTTGGCGTCCGGACCACGATAGCCCAGCCGTTTGGCCTCCTCGAGAATCCGCTCGCGCAATGCAGGCGAGAGCTGGTCGGGGCGGTTGAAGGCGTTGGAAACACTGGCGGTGGAGACGCCCAGTTCTGCGGCTAGCTCCTTGAGAGTGATACGGCGAGGCGATGACACAGGCGTCGGGTTCCTGATGATGAAAAGCTTGAACGATTAAGTGCAGAAATAGCATATCGCCACGTACCAGAAATGCCCAGAAAGTGATGGAGGCGGTGCGACCAGACTGAGCTGCCTTTGCACGCCATCTGCCCGGGACAATGCCCCGGGCAGATGGTCGGTCGCAAGCGCCCCTTGCTGGTCCTTTCCTTTACCCATCCTGGTCTCTTGACGCATCGGCTGGCACGACCAGCCAGGTTGCCATCCCCGGCGACAGTCTCAATTGGCCTGTCTCAAGGATAGGCGTGGCCATACCGGGCAATGAGACGATCTCTATCGGGTCATGACACTGGCCATGCAGCGTTCGCGAGCCCAGCAGGGCTGTCAGATCGAGCATGACGGGAGAGTTGTCGTGGCCTGATTTGTGGCCTGATTGGTGTCCCAGGTTGGCCAGGCACATCATCCGCTGATGACGGTCGTGACGTATCACACCAAAGACACCCTTCGGCAGCACGGACGGGGAGATGAGTGTCTGTTGCCCCGTCTTCAGCGTCGCATTCTCGCGACGCAGTTCCAGCAGTTGGCGAACGTGATTCAGCAGACTCTCGGGCGCCTCTTGTTGCAACGAGACCGCCTGTGACTGATGTGGAACATGGACGGGGAGCCAGGGCGACAGGGAGTCGGCGCAGAATCCACCATGGCGATGAGGCTCCCACACCATGGGCGTGCGACATCCATCGCGTCCCTTTACCTCGGGCCAGAGCGCGATTCCGAAGGGGTCCTGCAGCTCGGCGTAGCTCAACTCCGCTTCCTCGAATCCAAGCTCTTCGCCCTGATAGAGGCAGAGGCTGCCCCGCAATGAGCAGAGAACTGTCAGAGCCAACAGGGCACGGTCACTACCCCAGCGACTGGCGCTGCGCGGAACATCATGATTGGACAGCGCCCAGCACGGCCAGGCGTCATCGCCATGTTCGGCAAAGCGTGCCAGAACGGCGTGCAATGCCATGGCATCTCCCGTGCTGTTGAGCAGGTCGAAGGTGTAGGCCATGTGCAGGCGGTGCTGACCCGCGGTGTAGGCTGCCATGGCGGGGAGCGGGTCGCTGCCCCCGACCTCGCCGACACTGGTGGCGCCCGGGTATTCCTCCAGCAGGGCACGAATCTCTTCCAGATAGTCGAGATTCTCTGGCTGATCCGCATTGTGCTTCAGCAGCTGATAGCTGCGGGGATGCCCGCGGCTACGATAGTCGTCCGATGACGGGGGATTGTCTGTCAGCGCCCGATCATGAAAGTAGAAGTTGGCGGTGTCGAAGCGGAATCCGTCGACGCCCAGTTCCAGCCAGAAACGCAGATTGTCGAGCTGTGCCTGACGCACCTCGGGATGATGGAAGTTGAGATCCGGCTGGCTGGCGAGGAAGTTGTGCAGATAGTACTGGCAGCGCCGCGAATCGAAGGTCCAGGCCGGCCCACCAAAGGCGGCTAGCCAGTTGTTGGGCGCGCTGCCATCTGGACGTGGGTCAGCCCAGACGTACCAGTCAGCCTTGGCATTGTCCCGGGACTGGCGACTTTCCCGGAACCACACATGCTGATCGGAGCTGTGTGACAGCACCTGATCAATGATGACGGCCAGTCCGAGCTCATGTGCGCGGGCGATGAGGCGCGTGAAATCCTCCAGAGTGCCGAACAGGGGATCGATGTCACGGTAGTCCGAGACGTCATACCCGAAGTCTTGCATGGGCGAGGTGAAGATGGGGGAGATCCAGATCGCGTCCACCCCCAGGGTCGCGAGGTAGTCCAGGCGTTGGATGATGCCGGCGATATCGCCGACACCGTCGCCATTGGCGTCCATGAAGCTACGTGGATAGATCTGATAGAGCGTTGCACCACGCCACCAGTCGTGTGTGGCATGGCGATGAAGTTGGGTAGGCGTCATTGCACGTTCCTTGTCGTCGATGCGGCGCTAGTCACACGGAAGCCGGCAGGCGTGAAAGGCCTCGCCTGGATGAGAGAGGCCTTCCAGCGTGCGGTCAGAGTGGGTTGTCTGGGCGGAGCGGGGGACGGTGGTGTTACCAGCCCCGGCGGCCGATGCGCTCAAGCTCCTTGCCTAGCGCTTCCACCGCCTGGGTGCCCGTCTCCTCGCCGGAAAGCACACGGTGGGTGCGGTTGAAGAAGGTATTGGAGACGCGAGCGTAGGCGTCGCCCGTCACCGAGGCCGGACGCGCGACGCCGGTCCGGAGCGCTTCATAGAGCTCACCCATCGAGGGATTGCTCGCCAGCACCTCGTCATCCTGATAGAGGTGTTCGATGGTGGGGTTGCGTCCCATCTTCATGGCATGGGCCTTCTGCTGCGGGGCAGCGGTGATATAGGCGACCAGCTCCGCTGCGGCCTGCGGGTGCTCCGAGTAGCGTGATACTGCAAGATTCCAGCCGCCCAGGGTCGCGCGGGATTCGCCCTGTGAGCCATGGGGGAGGGGCGCCATGCCGACCTTGCCGGCCACCGGACTGCCCTCGGCCTGGCTGAGCTTCCAGACATAGGGCCAGTTGCGCAGGAACAGCGCATTGCCCGACTGGAACAGCCCGCGTGACTCCTCCTCGGTATGATTCAGCGCTCCTTCCGGGGCGATGCTGCCGATCCAGGAGGCGGCAAGGTCGAGTGCCTGCGCGGCGTGCGAGTTGTCGATGGTGACCTCACCGGCATCATCCACCAGGGTGCCGCCGCCCTGACTCGCGACCCACTCGAGTGCGTTGCAGGTCAGCCCCTCGTAGGCGCGTCCCTGGAAGCTGTATCCCCAGAAATCGGCATTGCCGGCGTCGCGTTCGGCCGCCTGGATCGTACGCGCCGTCTCGGTGAGTTGCTGCCAGGTCTCCGGCACTTGCTGGTCGTATTTCTCCAGCAGGTCCTTGCGGTAATAGAGCACGCCTGCGTCGGTGTACCAGGGCATGGCTACCAGACGGCCCTCCACGGTGCCGTTGTCGATCAGCGCGGGGAAGAAGCCCTCGGTGGCGTCGTCGGGCAGGTAGCGGGAAAGATCGACCAGGTGATCGTCCAGCAGCCCCGGCCACGCCATGTCGACGATTAGCACATCGATGTCGCTGGAGCCGCTGCTGAGCAGCTGCTGATACAGCGAGAGCTTCTCGGTGGTGTCGTTGGGAGTGGAGATCACATTGACGCGATTGCCGGACTGCTCGGCCCATTGCTGGGCGAGCTCCGGGCACATGTCGGAATCTCCACCGGGGCCACAGGCAATCGTGACCTCGGTGGCCAGTGCGAGTGGTGCCGTCAATGAGGCCCCGCTCAACAGCAGGGCACCGGCGCTACCCTTGAGGGTCGTGAGCATCCGGTGGCGTGGGGTGCTGATAACAGAAGGCATGGCGTGCGACTCCATCATTGTGATTGTTGTTGCGGCGTCCGGGATGACCGTCATCCACCGAGCATCCCGTGAATCATCGAATCCGCCAGGCGTCAGTTGAGGGCGAGCCACATGGCGCTGCCTGGCATCAGCGACAGGGGGTGGTGAGAGGTGTGTGTCGCCGTGACACCGGCGATCTCGATGGCGGTCCAGGTGGTGATGTCTGGCGCGAGTTGGCTCGGGTCGATCACGCTCGGCGTGTCGCCTGCCCCGAGGTGAGCCAGACACAGCAGGCGTTGCGCGCCTTGCTGACGCACGCTGGCGAAGACGTCGTCAGGCAGCCGCTCGGGCGCAATCAGGATCTGATCGCCCTCGCGCAGCACCTGGCTCGTACCGCGATAGCGCAGCAGGCGACGCGCTCGTGACAGGAAGCTGTCATCACGCCTTTCCTGCTGCGCCACCGACAATGGCAATTGCCGTGGGGAGACCGGCAGCCAGGGTGTGGCCTCAGCCTCGACTCCGGACTTCGTCGCGCGACGACTGAACCCACCGTCCGGGCTGTCATCCCAGACCATCGGCGTGCGGCAGCCATCGCGGCCCTTGATCTCGGGCCACAGGTTGATGCCGAAGGGGTCCTGCAGATCTTCGAAGGCCAGCTCCGCTTCTGGGAGTCCCAGTTCTTCCCCCTGATAGAGGCACAGGCTGCCGCGCAGCGAACACAGCACCGTCAGGGCGAGCAGGGCACGCGACTCTCCCCAGCTGGTCGCACTGCGTTCCACGTCATGATTGGACAGCGCCCAGCAAGGCCAAGTGTCTTCCCCCTGCTCGGCAAAGCGCGTCAGCACGTCGTACAGCGCGCGGGCATCGCCATCACTGTTGAGCAGGTCAAAGGTGTAGGCCATGTGCAGGCGGTGTTGGCCGGCGGTATAGGCGGCCATGGTCGGGAGAGGGTCATTGCCGGCGATCTCGCCGACACTGGTGGTGCCCGGGTACTCATCGAGCAGGTCGCGGATGCGCTCCAGATACGCCAGATTCTCCGGTTGCTCGATATTGTGCTGCATCCGCTGATAACTCTGCGGGTTGCCCGGGTTGACGCCTTCGCGCGGCATTGCGGGGTTGTCGGTCAGGGCGCGGTCATGGAAGTAGTAATTGACGACGTCGAACCGGAAGCCATCCACCCCGAGGTCCAGCCAGAAACGCAGGTTGTCCAGCTGCGCCTGGCGCACCTCGGGATGATGGAAATTCAGATCCGGCTGACTGGCCAGGAAGTTGTGCAGATAGTACTGGCGGCGCTTGGCATCGAAGGTCCAGGCGCGACCACTGAAGGCCGCCATCCAGTTGTTGGGCGGGTTGCCATCCGGGAGCGGGTCAGCCCAGACATACCAGTCGGCCTTGGCGTTGTGACGGTCCTTGCGGCTTTGCTGGAACCAGACGTGTTGATCGGAGCTGTGAGACAGCACCTGGTCGATGATCACGCGCACTCCCAGCTGATGGGCTTGCGAGACCAGCCGCTTGAAATCGTCCAGGTGGCCGAACATCGGGTCGACATCCCGATAGTCCGCGACGTCATAGCCGAAATCCTTCATCGGCGAGGTAAAGAAGGGCGACAGCCAGATGGCATCCACGCCGAGACTGGCCACATGGGGCAGGCGCTCGATGATGCCGGCCAGATCGCCGATGCCGTCGCCGTTGGCATCCATGAAACTGCGAGGGTAGATCTGATAGATCGTGGCGCCACGCCACCAGTCGAGGCGTGCGTGAGGATCGAGTTGAGACAGGGACATCATGACCTCCATGTGAGTCGCGTGATCGGCAAGCGAGAGATTCAGTGCGCATCGCCAACACAGCGCGCGATGGCAATACCGTGGGGTGGCAGCGTCAGGCGACCTGACTGCCAGTGGCCATTGATCATGCCGGGGGCATCCTCGAGGGCTTCCGCTCGCCAGGCGGTCTCCAGAGTCAGGGCCTGAGCAGAGAAGTTGAGCGCGATCAGCAACGACTCGCCGCCTGAGTGACGCGTGAAGCAGATGACTTCCTCATGCAGCGAGTGGAAGTGGATCTCCCCTCGGCTGAGAGCGGGGTGACGGCGGCGGAAGGCGAGCAGCTCCCGGCTGGCATTCAACAGCGATGCCGGGTCGTGTTCCTGATGGTCGACGGCCAAGGCATGGTGGAAGTCGGGAACCGGCAACCAGGGAGACACGCGAGAGAAGCCCGCATGCGACTCACCGGCCTGCCACGGCATGGGCGTCCGGCAGCCGTCGCGTCCCTTGTAGCGTGGCCAGAAGGTGATGCCGGCGGGGTCCACCAGCTGGTCATGGCGTAGCTGGGCTTCACTCAGCCCCAGTTCTTCGCCCTGATACAGGCAGACGCTGCCGCGCTGGGTCAGCAGGAAGGCGAGATAGAGGCGCAGGCGCGCCGGCGAGGCTTCGGCGTCCCAGCGCGTTGCCAGGCGTGTGACATCGTGGTTTCCCAGTGCCCAGCATGGCCAGCCGTCCCCGATCTGCGCTTCCATCGTCTGTAGGGTCGCCAGGAGGTGGTCAGGTGAGGCGTTCTCGGTCAGCAGATCGAAGGAGTAGGCCATGTGCAGCCGCTGGTCGCCTTGGGTGTACTCGGCCATCACGCGCAAGGAGTCATCGTCGCCGACCTCGCCAACGCTGGTGGTGCCGGGGTATTCATCGAGCAGACTCCGCAGCCGCTCGAGAACAGCGAGGTTCTCGGGTTGGGTCTTGTCGTGAAGATGTTGTTGATAGCCGTAGGGGTTGTCCGGGCGCACGCCAATGAAGCCCTCGGCGATCTCACGCCGCGGCGGGTTATCCTTTAGCTCACCATGTGTGCAGAAGTTGATGGCATCCAGGCGGAAACCATCCACCCCCCGCTCCAGCCAGAATCGCACTTCTTCAAGAATGGCCGTCACGACCTCGGGGTGATGGAAGTTGAGGTCCGGCTGCTCGATCAGGAAGTTGTGCAGGTAGTACTGGCAGCGGCGAGTATCCCATTGCCACGCGGAGCCCCCGAAGATCGATTGCCAGTTGGTGGGCGGTGCGCCATCGGGTCTGGGGTCTGCCCAGACATACCAGTCGGCGCGCGGGTTATCGCGGCTCTGGCGGCTTTCCTCGAACCACGGGTGGGCGTCGGAGGTGTGTGAGAGCACCTGATCGATGATGACTTTCAGGCCGCGCGCATGCGCTGCCTCGACCAGACGGTCGAAGTCCTCCAGGGTGCCGAACATCGGGTCGACATCGCGATAGTCGCTGATGTCATAGCCGAAGTCCTTCATGGGCGAGGTAAAGAAGGGGGATAGCCAGATCGCATCGACATTCAGCGAGGCGATGTAATCCAGGCGCTCGAGGATGCCCGGCAGATCACCGATGCCATCGCCATTGCTGTCCTGAAAGCTGCGCGGGTAGATCTGATAGATGACGGCGCCGCGCCACCAATCGTGGGCCGACACCTGGGTGTCTCGAATCGTGGACATGCGAGTCTCCTGGGCGGGAGCCATGGCTCCCGCCCGTGGGGTCCTTGCGGAGAATGAAGCGGTTGGCCTGAGGCGCCGTGAGCAGGCGCTGGATACTCAGTCCTGGCTGCCAGGCCCTCGAGAAAAAGCCCTGCAGAACAGGCCCTGAACGTCAGGCTGCCTGGCGTTGCTGGGTCAGGCTCAGCGCGCGATCCTGGCTGTCGAAGAGATGCACGTGCTCCAGGTCCGGCACCAGCGCGACGCGTTGGCCGATCTTCCACTGACTGGGGGCTTCACTGCGGTGGATCAGCAGGCTGTCGCCGACTTTCGGATCCAGATAGACATAGACTTCGTTGCCCAGGTACTCGACGTTGACGATCTCGAAGGCGTTGTCGCCACGGGCCTCTTCCAGGCAGAGGTGTTCGGGACGAACCCCCAGCATCAGACGGCTACCAACGCGCTCGCTACCGGCATCGCGAGGCAGGCCCAGCTCGCCGATCCCGGCCGTCGTGATGCGACAGTTATTGGCATCGCTGCTCAATAGCTCCGCCGGCAGGAAGTTCATGGTCGGGGAGCCGATGAAGCCGGCCACGAAGCGGGTCGCCGGTGCCTGATAAAGTGTCTGGGGACTGCCGACCTGTTCGATACGGCCATCACGCAGTACCACGATCTTGTCGGCCAGGGTCATGGCTTCGACCTGGTCGTGGGTGACGTAGACCATGGTGGAGCCCAGGCGGTGGTGCAGGCGGGCGATCTCATTGCGCATCTGCACCCGCAGTGAGGCATCCAGGTTGGAGAGCGGCTCATCGAACAACAGGATCTTCGGCTCACGCGCCATGGCGCGCCCCATGGCGACGCGCTGTCGCTGGCCGCCGGAAAGCGCCTTGGGCTTGCGGTGCAGCAACTCCTCGAGCTGAAGGATGCGCGCCGTCTCCATCACGCGTTGTTCGACGCTTTCCTTGTCGGTCTTGGCAAGCTTGAGGCCGAAGGCCATGTTCTCGTACACCGTCATGTGCGGGTAGAGGGCATAGGACTGGAAGACCATGCCCACGCCGCGCTCACGCGGGGGGAGGTCATTGACCAGATCGTTGGCGATATGCATCTCACCCTCGGTGATCGATTCCAGCCCGGCGATCAGGCGCAGTAAGGTCGACTTGCCACAGCCTGACGGCCCGACGAAGACCACGAATTCTCCGCTGCCGATCTTCAGGTCCAGGTCCTTGATAATGTGCGTGCTGCCGAAGGTCTTGTTGATCTTGGAGAGGGTTACGCTTGTCATCTTGCGACTCCCAGCCGGTGCTCGGCACCGGCTTTCGAAAGAAGGTTAGTCGAGTGCCAGGAAGGCAGCCTGATAGGGCGGCAGTACCAGGCGCGCTGTCTGGGGCTGAGCCTCATCCAGTTCGGCAGTGAAACCCGTGCCCTTGAGAAGACGCGCGCCGCCTGCGTAGGCTTGCGGCAGCGCGGTACTTAGTTCAGTGCCTGTGAGATTGAACAGGCACAGCATGCGCTGACCGTCATGCTCACGCAGGAAGCCCAGAAGCTCGTCCCCCACGTCGACCAGTTGAATGTCCCCCTCACGCAAGACCGGATGCTGACGGCGGAAGTTCAGCAGAATCCGCGTGGCATGAAGCACAGAGTTAGCGTCGTCTTCCTGGTTGGCCACGGCCAGTGGCAGGTGGCGCTCATCGACCGGTAGCCAAGGCTCGACACTTGAGAAGTCCCCTTGCGCCGCTTGACGCCAGGGCATGGGGGTCCGGCAGCCATCACGGCCCTTGAACTCCGGCCACAGCACCTTGCCGTAAGGGTCCTGAATACGCTCGAAGGGCACCTCGGCTTCTGGCAGGCCCAGCTCCTCACCCTGGTAGAGGCAGACGCTGCCGCGCAGTGACAACACCATGGCCAGGGCGACCTTGGGGTAGGACACCGGGTCTTCGTGGGCCCCCCAACGGGTGGCGCTGCGCACCACGTCGTGGTTTGACAGGGCCCAGCATGGCCAGGCATCACCGGCCAGGCGCTGGAAGCGCTCGATGACTTCTCGGATATAGCCTGCGGAATGCGGCGCATTGAGCAGATCGAATCCGTAGGCCATGTGCAGCTTGTCGCCCCCAGCGGTGTATTCCGCCATGCGCTCCAGCGGCTTGTCGTCACCGATTTCACCGACCGTGGTGGTGCCGGGGTATTCATCCATCAGGGCACGTAGGTCTCTCAGGAAGTCGAGATTTTCCGGGCGGCTCAAGTCATAGACGTGGCGCTGCCAGGTATAGGGGTTGGAATCCGGCGCGCCCAGTGTCTTGGCTTCGCCTGCTGGCACTGGCGGATTGTCGCGCAGAGCCTGATCGTGGAAGTAGAAGTTGACGGTATCCAGTCGGAAGCCATCGACGCCGAGTTCCAGCCAGAAGCGCATGTTGTCGAGCTGAGCCTGACGGGCCTCCGGGTGATGGAAGTTCACGTCGGGCTGGCTGGTCAGGAAGTTATGCAGGTAATACTGCTGGCGGCGCGAATCGAAGGTCCAGGCCGAGCCGCCGAAGATCGACAGCCAGTTGTTTGGCGGCGTGCCATCGGGCTTGGGGTCTGCCCACACAAACCAGTCGGCCTTGTCATTCGTGCGGTCCTGACGGCTTTGCTGGAACCAGGGGTGCTGGTCGGAGGTGTGGCTGATCACCTGGTCGATCATGACCTTGAGATTGAGCGAGTGAGCGCGCTCCAGCAGGGCCTTGAAGTCCTCCAGGGTGCCGAACATCGGGTCGACATCACGGTAATCGCTGATGTCATACCCGAAGTCGAGCATCGGAGAGGTGAAGAAGGGCGACAGCCAGATGCCATCCACGCCCAGGGAGGCCACGTAATCGAGTCTGGCGGTGATGCCCGGCAGATCGCCGATCCCGTCGCCGTTGCTGTCCAGGAAGCTGCGCGGGTAGATCTGGTAGATGACGCCACCGCGCCACCAGTTGGAGGAGGTCTGCATTTGGGCTTCGAGCAATGACATGAAAATTATCCTTTGACGGCGCCGGCGGTCAGGCCGGATACGATGCGGCGCTGGAAGATCATCACCAGGATGACCAGCGGTATGGTGACGGTGACGGAGGCGGCCATGATGGGGCCCCAGGGGAGCTCATGCTGGCTGCCGCCGGAGATCAGGGCGATGGCGACCGGCACGGTGCGTTCGCTGTCGGTCAGCGTGAAGGTCAAGGCGAACAGGAACTCGTTCCAGGCCGCGATGAAGGCGAGCAACCCGGTGGTGGCCATGGCCGGCCACATCAGGGGCAGGAAGACCTTGGTGATGGTCTCCCACGGTGTGGCGCCGTCCATGATCGCGGCCTCTTCCAGTTCCATGGGCAGCTGACGCATGAAGGTCGTCAGTACCCAGACGGTGAAGGGCAGCGTGAAGATGGTGTAACTGAGAATCAGGCCACCGGGGTTGTTGTAGAGATTCAGGCTGCGAATCACCTCGAACAGCCCGGAGAGCACCGCGACCTGAGGGAACATCGAGACCCCGAGGATGATCAGCATCACGGTGGAGCGGCCGCGAAAGCGCACGCGCCCCAGCGCATAGGAGGCGGTGATGCCCAGCAGCAGCGCGATCAACACGACGCTCAAGGCGATCAGGATCGAGTTGCCGATCGCCTGTAGGAAGCTCTTCTGCGCAAAGATCTGGGCATAGTTGCTGAAGTCCAGAGAGGTCAGCCAGTAGTTGACCTCGAACAGCTCACTGGACGGTTTCAGTGAGGTGATCACCGCGTAATAGAAGGGGAACACGGCGTAGACGATGATGATGGCGATCAAGGCCCATTTGCCGACATGCTTGGCGAGTCGGGTCAGCTGGTAGCGGTTCATCGGAGTCTGATTCATTTCTCCACTCCCAGTTGGCGGCGGCCAAGGTAGAGGTAGACCACGACGGCCAGCGCGATGATCAGGAACAGCATCGTGGAGGCGGCACTGCCGTAGCCCACGTCCTGGAACTCCACCAGTTGCTGGCGGGCGTAGATGGACATGGTCATGGTGCTCGACGAGTTGGAGGTCAGCACATAGATGACATCGAAGACGCGCAGTGCATCGAGAAGGCGGAAGATCACAGCGACCAGCAGGGCCGGGGTGATTAATGGCAGGGTGACACGGAAGAACACCTTCACCGGGTGGATGCCATCGACCTCGGCGGCCTCATAGCAGTCCTTGGGCAGCATCTGCAGCGCGGCGAGTACCAGTAGTGCCACGAAGGGGATGGTCTTCCAGACATCGACCATGATCACGGCCCACATCGACAGATCGGCATCCGCCGTCCAGGCCAGGGGCGCATCAATCAGCCCCAGCCCCATCAGCAGGTGGTTGATGATCCCGAACTGGTCATTGAGCATCCAGGCCCACATCTTGGCGGAGACGATGGTCGGGATGGCCCAGGGGATGAGCACCGCGGCGCGGACCAGCATGCGCCCCTTGAATTCGGCGTTGAGCAGCAGGGCCACGATGATGCCGAAGACGACTTCCAGCGACACCGAGATGACGCTGAAATAGACGGTGTTCCAGACGGAATTCCACCACACCGGGTCAGCCAGCAGGCCGTACCAGACGCCGTCGTCCTTCACGAGGTAGTTTTCAAAGCCGATGAAGGCGGCGCCGGTCGTGTCCGAGAGCGAGGCATCGGTCAGGCTGAGGTAGAAGGTTCTCAGCAGTGGCCAGCCGGCCACCAGGGCCAGCGCGACCAGCATCGGCGCGAGATAGGTCCAGGCCGCACGTACCCGCTGGCGTCTGACCTTGGTGCCGCGTTTGCGGGTCCGGGCCGAGGGCGTGTCCGTCGGCACTGACTCATTGAGCGTGGTTGTCATGCGAAACCTCCCGGGTTACCAGCGACGACGTTTGATGCGAGCCAGCTCGCCCTTCAGCTGAGCCACGGCCTGGGCGCCGCTCTGCTCGCCGCTCAGCACACTGTGGGTCGCATTGAAGAAGGCGTTACTGACCTGGCCGTAGTTGTCACCGGTGACGGCAGACGGACGTGCCACGGCATTGGTGAAGGTGTCGTAGAGCGTGCCGAAGAAGGGCACGGCGGTGAGCACCTCTTCGTCCTGATACAGCGCCGTGAGGGTCGGGTTGTAGGCGGCCTGGATGGCCCGGCGTTTCTGCTCGGACTCACCGGTGAGGAAGGCCACCAGCTGCGAGGCGAGCTCGGGGTTCTCGCTGTACTTCGAGACCGCCAGGTTCCAGCCGCCCAGCGCCGCCGCGCTTTCTCCCTCGGCGCCGTGGGGCAGCTTGACCACTCCGACCTTGCCAGCCACCTTGCTGTTATCGCTCTGGGTCAGCGACCAGGCGTAGGGCCAGTTGCGCATGAAGACGGCGTTGCCGGACTGGAAGATGCCGCGGGCTTCTTCCTCGGAATAATTGAGCGCCCCCTGCGGGGTGATCTCGCCGATCCAGCTGGCGGCCAGGTCGAGAGCGGAGGCCGTATTGGGGTTGTCGACGGTGATCTCGCCATCGGCATCGACAATGGCGCCACCGTCGTTGCTGGCGACCCATTCCAGCGCATTGCAGGTCAGGCCCTCATAGGCACGCCCCTGGAAGACGTAACCCCACATCTTCTCGCTGCCGGCCTCGCGTTCCTTTGCCTGGATCTGCGTGGCAGTCTCTGTCAGCTCCTGCCATGTCTCGGGAGGTGCGAACCCGTATTTCTCCAGCAGGTCCTTGCGGTAGTAGAGCACCCCGGCATCCGTGAACCAGGGCATGGCCACCAGGCGGCCATCGACCGTGTTGTTGTCGATGATGGTCTTGAAGTGGCCCTGCGATGCCTTTTCGCCGAGCGTCTGGTGCAGATCAAGCAGGTGATTGCCGAGCAGGCCCGGCCAGACCACATCGATCTGCAAGACGTCGATGTCACCGGACTGCGCTGACAGAATCTGCTGGTAGAGCGAGAGGCGTTCCGTCGAGGAATTGGGCGTGGAGACGATATCGACCTCATGGCCGGTCTTGTCTTCCCAGGCAGCGACGCCCTGTTCACAGAGTTCCAGTTCGGCCCCGACCGCACCGCAGGAGATGGTCAGGTCCGCGCCCATCGCAGGGGCGGTGGTGGCCGCTCCCAGCAGGGCGAAGCTTGAGGCGATTAGCGTCTTGCGTTGCATGGTGGATCCTCGTCACTTGTTGTTGTTTGACCCGCATCGGACGACTGGGTGGGGGAGAGTCACAACGTCGTCCGATGGTGGCTTCTTAATCGATTAAGGCGTAGTCACAGTCAAACGATTGGCGTCGATATCCGCAACCTGAACTTTGGTCTTGCTGTCACCGATATGTCGCCAGAAATGGGAGTTTTACGCGGTGATCGCTCCCCTTTGGTCGAATTTCGACATAAGTCGTGTGTCTGGAGCGCCGGATTGCCACTAGGGTCTTAAACGATTAAGTGAGTGTGGCAACCCCTCCAACGCCAATGATTCGGGCGCCACTTCGCTGATCATCGCCAAGCGAGTGATTCGTCAACAACAACAAAGGCTCTCTTCAACATGACAACTCCCCCTCAGCACCCGCTCAAGACCCCACTTGTCATGGCCGTTGCCATAGCGGTCATGAGCACCAGTGGACTCGCCAATGCCGACGGGACAGGCGATATCGAGGCGCGGCTCGCAGAGCTGGAACAGCGTATCGATGACGCCGAACAACGGGCCAGAGCGGCTGAGCGTCGCGCCGCCGAGGCAGAGCGCGCGATGGCCGTTCAGCGCCAGTCGAATGAGGCTGATCAACCCGCGCGCGTGACCGCGCAGACCGAGGACCTCGAAGAGCGTCTGGCGGCCGTCGAGCGCCAGGCCAGTGGCGAAGAAGGGTTCTCCTTCAATGCCTATGCCCGCTCCGGACTATTGATCGGCGAAGGAGGCAAGAGCATCGAAGGCGGCCCCTACCTCACGCCGGCGGGCTCGGTGGGCGGGGCGGTCGGGCGGCTGGGGAACGAACCCGACACCTACGTCGAGTCGGTATTCAACTACAAGACCCGCTACGACAACGGGACGAAGGCGCTTTACCGCACCATGATTGCCGATGGAGTAGAGACCAGTAACGACTGGACCTCGGACGAGTCCAGTCTGAACGTACGACAGGTCTTCGTGGAGTTGAGCGATCTGCCGAGCTTTACCGGCGCCTTCGAGAATTCCTCCATCTGGGCGGGTAAGCGCTTCGATCGGGACAACTTCGATATCCACTGGCTAGACAGCGATTTCATCTTCCTCGCCGGGACCGGCGCAGGTATCTACGACGTCCAGCTTGCCGATGACTGGAAAGCCAACTTCTCGGTCTACGGGCGCAGTTACAGTGAATACCCGACAGAGGACTCCGATACTGGCGGTAATACCGACAACCTGACGTTCACCATGAACAACTATGTCGGCCACTGGCAGTGGATGGTCAGTGCCCTGTCGGCGGCAGACAATGAAGAGCGCGCCATGGACACGGGGGCCGAAGCGGCCGATTCCGGCTTCCACACCATGCTGGCCTACCATGGCGACAGCTTCTTTGGCCTCGCCGATGGCAGTTTCAAGGCCGCCGTGCTGCATGGTCGAGGGCTCGGCGCGGAGACCAAGGTCATCGGAGCTGACGGGAACCTGACGGATGACGCCACTTCTACTCGGCTGGGGCTTTACGGCACGACCTATCTCGCACCCAAGTGGCGCTTCGCACCAGCCGTTCTGGCAGAGGTGAGCAAAGATCGCTACGACGACGGAGATGAGTATTCCTGGGCGACCTTCAATGCGCGTCTGGCCAATGAGCTGACGACGAATTTCGAGATGCAGTACGAGCTGAGCTATCAATGGATGGACCTGGACCCCGGCTCGACAGGCAATGCCGTGGAAGGCGGGTATAGCAAGTTCACCATTGCACCGACCTTCAAGCCTGAAGTCGGTGGCTTCTGGAAGCGTCCGGAAATTCGCTTGTTCGCGTCCTGGAGTGACTGGGATGAAGAGCTCAATGATTACTCCGAAGACGATGCCCTCGGGAGTGCAGGCTTTACGGGAGGCGAATGGGCCTTCGGTGTCCAGAGCGAGGTATGGTTCTAGGAGCAGGGTGCTAAGACCGTCATCGCCTGCCAGTGTTTCGATCTTGCCCGTGGAAATGTGCTCGATTTTCTGATGGCCAGCGTGGTCTCAACGACAGTGCCGGCCCCAAGCGGGTCTGGAAGTTCAAGAATGACCCCGCGCATGAGTGGATCGTCGAGCAGGTGTGATAGATAGGCTATTCTTCGGTAAGCTGTAAAAAAGCCCGCCTCTGGACATTCCAGAGGCGGGCTTTTGCGTTCATGGCGTCACATTACGCCAAGAGCTTCATACCAGCTCGCGCTTTTCTTCACGTGCGATGCGACGATCACGTGCGACCGCGCGACAGATGACGATCAATACCGCCAGGGTGAGTGCTGGCCATATCAGTACATAGGTAGCGAAAAGCAATGTCATGGGGCATGTCTCCTGTTGTCCGTCTTCAGACGTTATCCAGCTTCATGCGAGGCTCAGGCCGCCGGCTGTGGCTGGTTGGGCGCTGAAGTCTTGTGGTCGTCTGCGTCGAGTGCTTCGTCATAGTTGCCGACACGTGCGGTGATGGTGTCGAAGTCGAAGCGCTCCTGGCGGCTGGCGAGGCTCATGACCACACACACCAGAGTGCTGGTGCCGTAAGCGGTCAGTGAGGCGAGCAGAACGGTGTAGTCACGCAGGAAGTCGGTCGCGAAGATCAGCATGGCGATCATGGCGGCGACAGCAGCGATGATGCCGAGAATGCGCCCCAGGAAGCCGAATACCATCAGACCGATGATCACGCCGCCGCCGATGCTGGCGAGCAGCTCGAAGAACAGGCCGCTCATGCCCGTCAGCGGCACCAGTTCAAAGCGTGCCAGGCAGAACATCACCATCGCGACGATGACCGACGTGGTGAAGGCGGTGTTGGTCACGCGATTCCAGAAGCAGCTGGCGATGACCGGGAAAACGATCGCGCCCCACAGAGCCCCGACGAAGACCAGCATCACCAGGATATCCAGTGAAAAGCTGGCGAAGACGATGCCCAGCACCGTGGCGATGATCATGGTCAAGCGGCCGATGAAGAGCATGCGCTTCGGGTCTGGCTTGCCGCGGGCGATATTCTTGCCATAGACATCAGCCATGATGATGGCGGATAGCGCGGAAAGGTCGGAATCCGCGGTAGAGGACAGCGAGCCGATCACCAGAATGAAGAACAGCGCGATGAAGAACGGCGGCAGATACTCGGACACCATCTGCGGGATGAGGTTGTTCATGTCGCCGTTGAGCGGCTCCACCCCGAGTGTCAGTGCCATCAGGCCAATCATGCCCAGGCCGATGACGATGGCACCATAGCCCAGCGTCGCGGTGAGGAAGGTCGGCTTGATGTGGTCTTCGTTGACGGCGAACAGGCGCTGGGAAATGGTCTGGTTACCGATCGCATAGGCCAGTACAGCGACGAAGAAGGGCGCCCCCTGGTTCAGGATGGCATCCGTCGAGAAGAAGTTGGCCTGCTCAGGCGTCAGATTATCTAGGCCAGCGACCAGCTCTGTCGGGCCGCCCATGGCGAAGAACACCGCTGGAATGATCACGATGGCGATCGCCATCAGGGCAACCAGTTGCGCGAAGTCGGTCAGTACCGAGGCGCGGAAGCCGGACCACAGGGTGTAGAACAGCACCCCCACACCCGCCATGATCACGCCTGCCTGGAAGGACAGCGGTGAGAGCACGGAGACGAGCGCCCCGGCGGCGGTGAAGTTGACCATCAGGCTGATCACGCTACCCAGCAGGTTGGAGAGCGCCAGAATCAGCTGACTGGAGGAACCGTGGCGCGCATGGATCAGCTCGCCCAGTGTATGCGCATTGGGCGCCAGCTTGCGGAAGCGGCGACCGAAGGGGTAGATGAACAGAATCATCAGTGCACCCCACAGGCCATAGTGGATCGGCCCTGAGACACCATAGGTATAGCCGGAGGTGGCGGCGGCATAGAAGGAGGCCGCCCAGATCCAGGTAGCCGTCATGCTTGCCGCGCCCATGCCGAAGCCAACGCGATGGTTGGAGACCATGAAGGCATCGGCATCTTCATTTTTCTTGCGGATCCCCAGCGTCATCAGGTAGGTGCCGCCATAGAAGGCAAGCAGCAGCAGTACGACAGTCAGGGTAGAGAATTGATATAGCGATTCGTTGTTCAAGAACTGGCCCTCGGTAGGGAAACAGGGCGCTACGCAACGCAGTCGCCTAAGGGCAAACGGTTGTCGATAGCGACGAGTAAGGAGGGGAAGGTTCTTAGCCGTGGACGTAGTTCTGCGTCATTTGCTCAAGCAAATGGCATCCAGCGCAGCACGTGGGCCGCGTCATCAATAATCGGCAATCTCGGTCAATGAAGACGGAGTTGGTGGCACTTCCCGGTCAGGCGGGAACTTGGGGGAGGGCGGCGTGGCATGCATCTGCCTTCATCGGAATAATGATATCGCATACGCGTCCTTGTTATCGGTCAAGCCTTGCAAGGGCGCTGATGCGAGTTGTTGGTCAGCCCCAAGCTTGGCAAAACGGTGTTTTTATTTTTTCTCGTTATCAAATTCGTTGGCAACGATAAATTATACGCATGTCAATGTCCACACCCTGGCGGAGAAAGCTTGCCTCTCATTCACCTCAACGATGATTGGACGAGCGGGTGCGACGATGTTCAGTTGCGTGACACGTGCCAGAGCAGCATGAAAGACATGACGTATTATATAAATAATATTACTCGGCATGAGTTGTGTTTATTTGCTGAGTGTTCTGAATGGTGCCAGAAAGTGAAATAAATCGTTGTCATTACGTCATGCGTATTTCTTGTCCAATGCTTGAGGAAAAGACTCCCTCAATGGCCCAAGCAACGGCTGACTCGGCGTGGAAGAGGACGTTGACACATGGGAGAGCGAGTCTTCAAAGCGGCCCAGCTGTAGGGTCTCGGATGCTCAGTTCCGGCGATGGCGTTATAGTGCCAGGTGATAGCACCACACATGGCGGCAAGGTGGTGTATGCCCAGTCCAACTATCTGTTGGAGGGCAAGCCGGTGGCAGTGGTGGGGGTCATGGTAAGGTGTCCCAAGGATGGCCACAGCATCTGCAGCATCATCTAGGGGCATCCCACCATCAGCTTGAATGGCAAGCCGGTAGCGTTTCACGGCTGTCACACGTCATGTGGGGCGGCGCTGATCTCTGCCGCGAGTGGCAAGCAGGGCCTGGGATGAGGACGTGAGCTGGTCGATGAGTTGTCTGTATTCGTTGATCCTGTAGCCCTGCCTGCGGGATCTTTCGTTCTGAATCTGCGTGAGGCCGCAGTCTCTTGTTTCAAGCGGCGCATTGCAGAGGAAGGGGCTGTATTCACGTTCAAGGTTTCATTGAAAGTCTTTCTCTGCGCCGCGGGTTTTTCAGCCAGGCAGCGAGAGATAGTGTCAGTCACTTCCCGAGACAGACCTGCTGCCACGTGACGTAACAGCTCTTGCCGTTGGGCCTATGACAACCACTGACTATAAGGGGCATCTCCATGCTCACCTTGATCGTGAAATTTGACGTCAAGCCCGAACAACTCGCTACCTTCAAGCAGGCCTTGGCTGACAACAAGCTGGGCTCAGCGGCTGAACCGGAGATGCTGGAAATGCGTTTCTTCGCGGCCAAGGATTCTCCCACCACCATCTTCGCCTACGAGCGCTGGGCAAGCGCCGAAGCTCATCAGGCACATGTGAATCAGCCATACGCGCAAGCCCTGCTGAAACTGGCTGACACGGCGTTGGCATCGTCATTCGAGGTGATGCCCTTGAACGATACTGACCCGCCGCCATTGCATGAGGCGAACCCCAGGCACGTGCAGCCGGAAGATGAGGTATTCAGTATCTTCTTCATCTTCAAGATCAAGGAAGAATATCGCGCTCGATTGCTGCAGCAATTCACCACGCATGTGGCGAAGACGCGCAGTGAGGAGCCGGGCAATCTCGTGTTTGATCTGTATACCATCGACGGGCAGGACGACACGCTGGTGATATACGAGCATTGGCGCACGGAGTCAGACCTGTGGGACATTCACTTCCAGCAGCCCTATGCCATCGAGACAGGCAAGCTCTTGGAGCAGGCCATGGTCGGGGACATGCAGCAGTACCTGAATATCGTCAGCGAGTTCTGAGTTCTCCCGCCGGTCATTCGTTTCCTGTTTACCCATGCGATGCGCAGTCTTTAGAGGCTGCGCATTGTGCGTTCACCCCCTCCTTGAACATCAGCGTGTCATCCCACCGCCATCCACGCCTGTGAGCTCAACCAGGCGGCTGTCATGAAACCCTGCAGCGCCAGCGGCACGTAAGCTGGCAGGCCAGTGCGAGTCACGCGAATGTGATAGTTTCTGGAGCGTCCAGCCGTTTGGCGGCGCAGAGTCCCGGGCATTTTCTTCGCCGGCGGGGCAAGCGGCGCCGTGTTATTACCCGGTAGTGGCAACCCCTTCATCTTTGGTCAGGACCCCTCGTCATGAGTGATGCGTATTACCTCCACCTTACCGATCGCCTGCGCGAACAGCTGAAGGACCCTGATGCCTTTGAAGATGGGCGATTGCCCTCGGAACGCGTGCTGGCCGAGCGCTTCGATACCACGCGCGTGACGTTGCGTCAGGCGTTGGGGCAGCTGGAGGGAGAAGGGCGCATTCATCGCAGCAATCGGCGTGGGTGGTTCGTGTCGCCGCCGCGGCTGGATTACGACCCCACGCGTGACTCCGGCTTCAATGACTATGTGACGGCGCAGGGGCGGCGGCCACGGACGGAAGTGCTGCTGACCGATGTTCAGGCCTACCCACCGGCTGCGCAAGCGCTGGGCCTGGCGGCCCAGACACCGCTCTATCATATTCGCCGCCGGCGTTTCGTGGATGAGCGCGCCGTGCTCAGCGAGTCGATGTGGGTGGTGCCGGAGCGTGCCCCGGGACTGCTCGAGGAGGGCCAGTTCGGGGTGTCACTGTGGGCGGAGCTGCGCGGGCGCTATGGCCTGACGCTGGCCCACCGTGAGCTGCGCTTCTACTCCGAGTCGCTGGGGGAGCAGGCCGCCCGGGAGCTGGGGGTCGCCATGGGTAGTCCCGGTCTGACCGTACGTCGCGCTACCTTCGATGAGCAGCATCGTCCCATCGGCTATGACGAAGAGCGCTGGCTGCACAATGCGCTGTGCATCACCGTCACGCTCAAGAACAAGCCCTGAGCCCGCGCTGCAGGGACACTATATGAGATAACACTGTTTCACCGGGCCTTCAACTGACTGTCACGGGGGTGTCATTCGGCCCGCTCATACTCTTGGTATATACCAGATGGTGAGAGCCATTCATTCCAAGCGTTGGAGAGTCCCGATGTCCTTCTTGACCCGTTCCTTCCTCACCCGTTCCTTGCTGGCCAGTGCCGTTGGTCTGGTCGTTTCCCTCAATGCCCAGGCGGCCACCGAGCTCACCGTCTATACTGCGGTGGAGTCCGATGATCTGCAGAAATATGCCGAGCGCTTCCAGCAGGCGCACCCGGATATCGACATCAAATGGGTGCGCGACTCCACGGGCGTGATCACCGCACGATTGCTTGCCGAGAAGGACAACCCGCAGGCGGATGTGGTGTGGGGCCTGGCCGCGACCAGCCTGCTGGTGCTCGAGAAGGAAGGCATGCTGTCGCGTTATGCCCCCAAGGGAGTCGAGGCGCTGGATAGCAAGTTCGTCGACCCCGCCTACCGTGATGGCCAGGACCCGTCCTGGGTCGGGATGGACGCCTGGGTCGCCTCGCTCTGCTACAACACCGTCGAAGGTGAGCGACTGGGAGTGCCCAAGCCGACGTCCTGGGAAGACCTCACGCGTCCCGAGTTCAAGGGCCACGTGATCATGCCCAATCCGAGTTCTTCCGGTACCGGCTATCTGGATGTCGCCAGCTGGTTGCAGCTGTGGGGTGACGAGGGCGGCTGGGAGTACATGGACCGCCTGCACGACAACATTGCCCGCTATACCCACTCAGGCTCCGCGCCCTGCAATCTGGCCGGTTCCGGCGAGGCCGTGGTCGGTGTGTCCTTCGCCTTCCGAGGCGCGCGCCTCAAGGCACAGGGCGCACCGGTGGACCTGGTCTTCCCCGAGGAAGGGCTGGGCTGGGACATGGAAGCCGCGGCGATCATGAAGGGCACCGACAAGCGTGAGGCGGCGCAGGCACTGATGGATTGGGCAGTGTCCAAGCCGGCCAATGAACTCTACAACGAAGGCTATGCGGTCGTGGCCTATCCGGGGGTGGCCAAGCCGATCGAGCATTATCCGGCCAATATCACCGAGATGATGATCGAGGCTGACTTTGCCAAGGCGGCCAACCAGCGGGATGAAGTGCTCGCCGAATGGCAGCGCCGTTACGACGGCAAGTCCGACAGTCAGTAAGTCACGCCCAGCCACCTTCGTCATTGCCCCGGCGCCTTGCGCCGGGGTCGGGAGTTTCTCGCATGTCTCTTGTGACCGCACCCCCGCGTCATCACGCCTCGCGTCAAGCGCCGCCAGCGACTGCCGGCGCCTCGCCGCGCGCGGTATCCGCCCCTGCAGCCCGGGCGCCTGCGCGTGACGCAGCGCCTCAGGCACTCACCACGCGTTCTGCGTCGTCAGACAGCATCCACCTCAAGATCAGCGGCCTCACCAAGCGCTATGGCCAGTTCACGGCCCTGAGCGAGATCGATCTCGCGATCCGCGAAGGCGAGTTCGTGTGCTTCCTCGGCCCCTCCGGCTGTGGCAAGACCACCTTGCTGCGCGCCATCGCCGGGCTTGCGCCGCAGAGCGAAGGCACCATCCACCAGCGCGGCCAGGACATCTCACGGCTGCCGCCGCAGGCGCGCGACTTCGGCATCGTCTTCCAGTCCTATGCGCTGTTCCCCAATCTCACCGTGTTCGACAATGTGGCCTATGGGCTGCGCAATCGGCGCGATGCGCGTGACGCGATGCGCCGCCGCGTGACGGAGCTGCTCACCCTGGTGGACCTGGCCGGCAGTGAAGGCAAGTATCCGGCGGCACTGTCCGGGGGCCAGCAGCAACGCGTGGCATTGGCGCGGGCGCTGGCGACCGAGCCGGGGCTGCTGTTGCTCGATGAGCCGCTGTCGGCACTGGATGCGCGCGTACGCCTGCATCTGCGCAGTCAGATCAAGGCACTGCAGGCACGGCTGGGCGTCACCACCATCATGGTGACCCACGACCAGGAAGAGGCCCTGGCCATGGCGGACCGCATCGTGGTGATGAACCATGGCGTGATCGAGCAGATCGGCACTCCCGCCGAGATCTACCGTCAGCCGGCGAGCGCCTTCGTGGCCGAATTCATCGGCAGCATGAACTTCCTGCAATGCTGTCCCGAGAACGCCAGTACTCTGCGTCTGGGCCAGCAGCGACTGGAATGCGCGGCGCATGATCTTGAGGGGCTGGATCAGGCGCGTCTGGCCATTCGCCCGGAAGCCGTCTCGCTGTGCGCAGTGGGTGAGGGGCTGTCGGCGCAGGTGGATCACGTCGAGTTTCTCGGCGCCTTCCTGCGTATCACTCTGACGCTTGAGGGCTGTGGGCAGACACTGTCGGCGGATGTGGCGCTCAAGGACAGCGAGTCACTGGGCGTGCGGGTCGGTGCTCGGGTGGGTGTGCGTCTGCCGTCCGAGGCGATCCGCCTGTATCCGTTGGTGGAGGCGCAGGCATGATGGCGCGCGCATTGCCCTTGTCGGGTCGGCTGTCTGGCGAGTCCGGCTTGCGTCTGTTGATGTTGCTGCTGGCCTTGGCGCTGCTGGTCATCGGGCTGCTGTTGCCGCTGGCCACCATGCTGATCAAGAGCGTGCAGGACCGCAGCGGCGACTTCGTCGGCCTGGCCAACTTCGCGCGCTATGTGCAGACGCCGGCGCTGGTCGGCTCGATCATCAATTCCGTCAGCATCGCGTTGATCAGTACCCTGACGGTGGTGAGCCTGGCCTTCCTGTGCGCGTACGGCACCACCCGCACCTGCATGCCGGGCAAGCGCGTCTTCCGCATGCTGTCCATCCTGCCGCTACTGGCTCCGTCACTGCTGCCAGCCATCAGTCTGGTGTATCTTTTCGGCAATCAGGGCTGGTTCAAGGATGTGCTGCTGGGGGAGAGCATCTACGGCCCCATCGGCATCGTGATGGGCATGACATTCTGGATCTTCCCGCATGCGCTGATGATCATGATGACGGCGCTCAGCAACAGCGATGCCCGTCTCTATGAAGCCGCGGACGCGCTGGGAACGCCCAAATGGCGCAGCTTTCTGACCATCACCTTGCCGGGTGCGCGCTACGGCATCATCTCCTGTGCCTTCGTGGCCTTCACGCTGTCGATCACCGATTTCGGCGTGCCGAAGATCATTGGCGGGCAGTTCAGTGTGCTGGCCACCGATGTCTATCGTCAGGTGGTGGGGCAGCAGAACTTCCAGATGGGCGCGGTGGTCAGCGTCATCCTGCTGTTGCCGGCCTTGCTGTCCTTCGCGGTGGACCGCTGGATCCAGCGCCGTCAGGTCGCGCAGCTCTCGGCGCGCGCCGTGCCCTGGCAGCCGACGCCAAGCCCGCTGCGTGACTGGGTCTTCGCGCTGCTCTGCTATGGCGTGGCCGCCGCGATTCTGGCCGTGATCGGCACCGCCATCTATGCCTCGCTCGTGCAGTTCTGGCCCTACAACCTGAGCCTGACCCTCGATCACTACGCCTTCAAGGCGCTGGCGGGTGGTGGCTGGGACGCGTGGCTCAACTCGCTGACGCTGGCCTTCTGGGTCACCTTGATCGGCACGCTGGTCATCTTCTTCAACGCCTGGCTGACCGAGAAGAGTCAGGGCTATCGCCCGCTGCGCCAGGGACTGCACTTCATGGCGATGATGCCGATGGCCGTGCCGGGCATGGTGCTGGGTCTGTCCTACATCTTCTACTTCAACCAGGCCGACAACCCGCTGAACTGGATCTACGGCACCTTCGCGATTCTGGTGCTCAACACCCTGGTGCATTTCTATACCGTCTGCCACCTGACCTCGGTGACCGCGCTCAAGCAGCTCGATGGGGAATTCGAGGCGGTCGGTGCCTCACTCAAGGTGCCGTTCTGGAAGACCTTCTGCCGCATCACCTTGCCGGTGTCTCTGCCGTCAGTGCTGGATATCTCGGCCTATCTGTTCATGAACGCGATGACGACCGTCTCGGCGGTGGTATTTCTCTACAACAGCGATACCCGACTGGCCTCCATCGCGGTGATGCATCTCGACGAAGCCGGGCACTTCGCCAGCGCGGCCGCCATGGCAGTGCTGATCTTCTTCACCTGTCTGGGCGTCAAGCTGCTGCATGCGGTGGTCAGTCATCTGCTGTTGACCCGTGCCCAACGCTGGCGACAGGCGACCTGATTACGCCGTTGGCCGTCTTTTTTTTGTGCAAATTAACTGGTATATACCAATGAGTATTCAACATCCGTACCTGCTGACTCCCGGTCCCTTGACCACCAGTGAGAGCGTCAAGGCCGCCATGATGAAGGACTGGGGCTCCTGGGATCAGGACTTCAACACCAAGACCGCCGAGATCTGCCAGCAGTTGCTCCGCTGTGCCAATGCCAGTGAGCACCATGAGTGCGTGCCGATGCAGGGCAGCGGTACCTTCGCGGTCGAGGCGGCGCTGGGCAGTCTGATCGAGCCGACGAGTACGACGCTGGTGCTGGTCAATGGCGCCTATGGCAAGCGGCTGGTCAGTCTACTGACCCGCATGGGGCGCGACTGCGACGTGCTGGCGTGGGGCGATGCCGAGGCGCCGTGTGCCAAGGCCGTGGCCGACAGACTCGCGGCAAGGCCCGAGATCGGCCATGTCGCCATGATTCACTGCGAGACAAGCTCCGGGATGCTCAATCCGGTGGCGGACATCGCCGAGGTGGTGGCAGCACACGGCCGTGAGCTGATCCTCGATTCGATGAGTGGCTTCGGGGCGCTGGAGATCGATGCGCAACGTACCCCGTTTCTGGCGCTGATCTCCTCGGCCAACAAATGCTTCGAGGGGGTGCCGGGGTTCGGCTTCGTGATCGCCCGGCGCGATGCGCTGCAGGCGGCACAGGGGCGTAGCCACTCACTGTCGCTGGACCTGCACGATCAATGGCAGTACCTCAAGCGCACCGGCCAATGGCGTTATACCCCGCCGACTCACGTGGTGGCGGCGTTTCACCAGGCGCTGAAGGAACACGCCGAGGAGGGCGGCGTCGCGGGTCGCCACGCCCGGTATCACGCCAACATGCAGCGACTGGTGGCAGGCATGCGTCAGCGCGGCTTCACGACCCTGCTCGACGATGCCTGGCTGTCGCCGATCATCACCACCTTCCTGAGCCCGGCACACCCGGACTTCGACTTTTCACGTTTCTACGCCGAGCTCAAGGCACGTGGCTTCATCATCTACCCGGGCAAGCTCACCGACGTGGAGAGCTTCCGCATCGGCAGCATCGGGCAGCTGGATGTCCGCGTGATGGATCAACTTCTGGCCGCCGTGGATGACGCGCTGGCCACCCTGGGTGTCGACGATGCCCGCCCGTGCGCTGGCGCTGTCGCACTCAACTGACTGGAGAACTGTCATGCAATATCACACCCCGGATCGTCTGCAGGCTGCCATCTTCGATTGGGCCGGCACCCTGGTGGATTTCGGCTCCTTCGCGCCGACCCAGATCTTCGTCGAGGCCTTCGCGGAAATCGGCGTGGCCATCAGTCTGGAAGAGGCGCGCGGCCCGATGGGCATGGGCAAATGGGAACACATCCGCACCCTGTGTGATGACCCAGCGATCGCGGCCCGTTTCGAGGCAGCCTGTGGCCACGCCCCGAGTGATGCCGATGTCACGGCGCTTTATGAGCGCTTCATGCCGCTGCAGATCGACAAGATCGGGGCGCACTCCGCACTGATTCCCGGCGCGCTCGAGGTCATCAACGGGTTGCGCGACAAGGGCATCAAGATCGGCTCCTGCTCCGGCTACCCCCGAGAGGTGCTCGAGCAGGTGGTCGCACGGGGCAAGGGCAATGGGCTGGTGGTGGACCATGTCGTGGCCACTGATGAGGTGCCCAAAGGGCGACCCTCTCCGGCGCAGTCTCTGGCCAATGTCATCGCGCTGGGCATCACTGACGTGGCGGCCTGTGTGAAAGTGGATGACACGGCGCCGGGGCTGCTGGAAGGTCGCAGCGCCGGCATGTGGACGGTCGCGCTGACCTGCTCCGGCAACGCCATGGGGCTGGATCACGCGGTGTTCATGGACCTGTCGGAGGCAGAGCTCAACGAAAGGCGTAGCGCCATCGAAGCCCAGTTCACGCCGTCCGGGCCGCACTTCATGATCGACACCATCGCGCAGCTGCCCGAGGTGATCCGCGAGATCGAGGCGCGTCTGGCGCGCGGTGAGCGCCCCTGACAGCCTGGTGACGGGGTGGCGATGCCAGGCCTGCCTGTCACCTCGCTCGCCCACCTTGATCTACCATTTCACCCCACCACTTCACTCCACCCCTTCAGGCGCCAGCCTCGGGTCCTTGCACAAGGCCTTGAGGCTGGCGTCTTCTCGCAAAAGGTAAGGACATATGCTCATTGGCGATTGCCGCCTGGTTGCCCTGAAAGCCCGTAATTCCCGCATGCCCGTCCGCATGCCTGTCCCCATGCACGGGCAAGCTCACTCTCAAGCCCAGTTTCATGTTCAAGCTCAAGCTCAAGTTCAAGGCCACACGATTGCCGTGAGTGCCTCTTGAGCCCACTGGCGCTGGGACTCATCCTGATCTCGGTCTGTCTGCATGCCGGCTGGAATCTGCTCGGCAAGGGGCGGGCGCCGTCGCTGGCCTTCTTCATGCTGGCCATGGCCAGTGGTGCGCTGATCTTTGCGCCGCTGCTGGGGTTGGGGCCGTCGTTTGCCGTGCTGCCCACTGAATTCTGGGGCTGGCTGGTGGCCACCGGCCTCTGTCAGGTGCTCTACATGGGCGGACTTGCCTGGGCCTATGCGCGCGGCGAGGTCAGTGTGCTGTATCCCATCGCGCGGGCCTTGCCGGTGGTGCTGGTGCCGCTGGTGTCACTGAGTCTGCTGGGCAGTCAGGCACTCACGGCGTTGGATCTGGTCGGCATGGGGCTGATCGTGCTCGGCGCGTTGGTGCTGCCCTTGAGCAGTCCGCAGGGCCTGCGCCCCTCGACCTACCTGACGCCCGCGTTGGGGTTCGCGCTGCTGGCAGCAGTCGGCACCACCGGCTATTCGCTGATCGACAAGCAGGCGCTGGATATCATGGTGAGTGTCGGTTACTCGCCCACCTCGGCGGGCGCTGTCTTTCTGGTGTTGCAGGCCATCATGACCGTCGCTTGGGGCGCGCTGCTGGTGATGTTGCTGCCGGCAGAGCGTCGCCGCCTGCCCGCGCTATGGCGGGGGGAGCGGGGCAGCATGGTGCTGACCGGCGTGATGGTGATGGCGACCTACGGGCTGGTGCTGGTTGCCATGACGCTGACGGCGGAGGTCAGCCTCGTCGTGGCGATGCGTCAACTGTCGATCCCGCTGGGCGTGATGCTCGGGGTGCTCTGGTTGCGCGAGCGAGCGGCCATCGCCAAGTGGATCGGCATCGTCATCATGCTGGCGGGACTGTGGACCGTTGCGCTGGTGTGAGGAAAGGCGTGGCATGAGGCACAAAAAAAGCGAGACAGGCGGCTGCCTATCTCGCTTTTGTCTTTCTACGGGCGCTGGCGGGGCATCACGTTGTCGTGAACCCCTGCACCGCCATGCTTACTTGGCGTCTGCCACCAGCATTTCCAGCGTGGCGCGCGCGCCGTTGTCGTGCAGGCTCTTCAGCGCTGCCAGGTAGGCGTCGCGGAAGCGCGGCTGATCGACCAGATCACCGAACAGTTCACGGTTGTCCAGGAAGGCAGTCGGCTCTTCGCGCTGACGGCTGGCACGCTCCATCAGCTCGTCCTTCAGCGGGTCGACCACGTCGATGGTCTCGCCTTGCTCATCCACGCCTTCTGCATAACGTGCCCAGCTGGCCACGACGGCTGCGGTACGACGCAGTTCGCCGTCGGTCTTGAGCTGTGCGTGTGCCACCGGGATCAGGAACTTCGGAATGCGGTCGGAGGTCTCGGCGCACAGACGCGCGAGGGTGTCCTTGACTTCCGGGTTGGCGAAACGCTCGATCAGCGTGCGGCAATGGGCGTCGAGATCGATACCCGGCAGCTGGGCCAGCGTCGGGCGAGCTTCCTCGTTCATGTAGCCGAGCAGGAAGTCGACGATCAGCGGGTCGTTGCAGGCTTCATGCGCGTAGCGATAGCCGGCCAGATAGCCGAAGTAGCACAGCGCCTGGTGACCGGCGTTGAGCAGACGCAGCTTCATCAGCTCATAGGGCTCGACATCTTCCACCGGCTGCACGCCGGCATCTTCAAAGGCCGGGCGGCCATGGGCGAAGTGGTCTTCCAGCACCCACTGGGTGAAGGGCTCGCAGACCACCGGCCAGGCGTCTTCCACGCCGAAACGTGAGGACAGCTCTTCGATGTCAGCCGGCGTGGTCACCGGCGTGATGCGGTCGACCATGGAGTTGGGGAAGGGGACTTCGGCTTCGATCCATGCCGCCAGTTCTGCATCACGTGCACGCGCGTAGGCAGTGAACATCTTGTGAGCGACGTTGCCGTTGCCTTCGATGTTGTCACAGGACATCACGGTGAACGGGGCGACGCCACGCTCGCGACGACGTGCCAGGGCTTCGGTGATCAGGCCGAAGCTGGTCTTGGCTTCCCCCGGGTTGGCCAGGTCGTGCTGGACGTCGGCGTTCTCGAGATTGAATTCGCCGGTGACCGGGTGGAAGTTGTAGCCACCTTCGGTGACGGTCAGCGAGACGATGCGGATCGCCGGGTCGGCCATCAGCTCGATGACGGCCTCCGGGGAGTCCGGGGCAAAGCGGTAATCGATGATGGAACCCACCACGCGCGGCTCATAGTTGCCGTCCGGGTGCTTGAGTACCACGGTGTAGAGGTGGTCCTGCGAGGCCAGGGCTTCCTGCATGCGGCGGTCGCCCGGCATCACGCCGACGCCGACGATGCCCCAGTCCAGCGCCTTGCCCTGATTCATCAGCTCGTCGAGGTACATGGCCTGGTGCGCACGATGGAAACCGCCCACGCCGAAGTGGACGATACCGGCGCTGACCGCAGTGCGGTCATAGTTCGGAGTGGCTACCTTGGCGTCCAGCTGAGTCAGACTGGCATTGGAGAGACGGGTCATGGGGAGGTCTCCTGCCGCGTGTCGCGGTCGAGTCGAGATGGGTAAAGAAAGGGTAGGTCGTAACGGCCAGCGGCGAAGGTCACCCGTGTGATTCAGGCTTCCTTCGCCGCTGGCATGGCAGGGGGCAAGCCCCTGCCGACTCAGCTAGCGGTGGCCGCTTGCTTGGGGGACTGCTTGTTGAACAGCGCCTTGCTGCGCTGCAGCTCCCAGTACGCGAAGATGAAGTAGATGATCGTCGACCAGATGGTCACGTCATAGAACAACTCACGATTCGCTTCGTAGCTGGCCAGGTCCGGGCTGCCGAAGAGTACGCGCAGCGCGAGGACCATCGGCACCGCCAGGCCCAGCACCATCCAGACGGCCTTGATGGCCTTGGTCAGACCCGAAGTGTCCTTGACCGGTGCGTGGTTGGTGGTCTCGGCCTGCTTGGCGTGCAGGGCTTCGACACGCTCCTGGAATTCCCGCTCGGCCGCTTCGGCTTTCGGGTAGGAGTCGGCTGCACCGGCAGATCTGGCCATCAGGGTGTAGAGGATGATGGAGACGAACCAGGTCGGCAGGAACAGGTAGTAGAACGGGATCACGTCGACCGTCTCGAGGCCAAAGCCGAAGATCAGTGACAGCGCCCAGGTTGCCAGTGCCGGCGTGTTGTGCTTCACGCCCTTGTAGCGCGCCCAGTAACGGCTGAAGCCGAGTTTCGGGAACAGGTGATGCTCAGCGAAGATGATCCCGCCGACCGGCACCAGCACCAGGCCCGCATAGGTCAGCAGCGGCAGCATGCTGCGATAGACGAACGGGAAGCAGCTGAGCACGGCAACGCAGATACCCACGGCCAGCGTCGCCTTGTTGCGCGACAGGTTCGGCATGGCCGACTGGGCGGCAAGGCCCGCGCGGTACAGGTTGGCGTTGGCGGTGGTCCAGCCTGCGACGACCACGATAACGAAGCCAGCGGCGCCAAGGGCGTGCAACGCCACTTCGCCCGGTTCCAGCACATCGATGCTGATACCGGCGACGGCTGCGGTGGCCGCGCCCATCAGACCGGCGGAGATCCAGGCGACATAGTGGCCGAACATCATGCCGGTGCTGGTCGCAAGGCCGGAGCGCATACGCTTGGCATAGCGCAGCAGCGCCATGTCGATCAGACCGAAGTGGGAGAAGGTGTTGGCCGCCCAGGAGAAGCCGATGACTTCCCAGATGCCGATGCCCGCTTCGCCCTGGGAGTTGATCCCGGTGAAGACGGTACTGCCGGCGACATCAATGAAACTCGAGAAACTGTTCAGGCTGGTTTCACCAGTGACGGACTCCGCCAGTTCCGGCAGCAGAACCATGCCGCCGACGGTGAACATCAGCATCAGCCACGGGGCACAGATGCTGGCGAATTCGGTCAGGGCGTTGAAGCCATAGACCGCGACCAGCACCACAATGGCCGCCACGGCCAGTGCCAGCAGGATGAACTCGAAGCTGGTGGGATAGGCCTGGGTCTGGGCCGGGATGTCGAACAGCAGCCTGACCGCCGTGGCGGAAACGGTAATCATGGCCGCCGATATGGCGGTGAATATGACCACGTTGGCCCAATTGTAGAGCCGTGACATCGAATCACCGGCAATACGGTGAAGATAGGTGAAGAGGCTCAGACGGGTCTCGATCGCGATTGGCGTCGTGATCAACCAGAAGCTGAGCACTGCGAGGCCATTACCGATCAGCAGGCCCAGCAGGATATCCCAGATACCGGCACCGAGCGCCACGAAGGTGGCACCGATGACGAACTCGGTCGCGGCAACGTGCTCGGCGGCATAGAGACCGGCAAAGTGTGGCCACCGGTGCAGTTTATGACGTGGCACCGGCAGTAGCTCATCGTCCATATGGGCGATCTGCCGATCCAAATCTGGCGCAGTACTGGCCATGATTGGCTCCTGTTTTTTACGGCTTGTCTTGCTGCTCCTACCCGAGATGTCACGCAGCCGCCTTGGCGATCCTGTCGGCGATGACGAGGGTAGATCGTCTATTATCGATCAAATGACTCAGGTGTGGTGCAAATGATCGGTGAATGGTCATCAAAACGCAAAGCCCGCGTGCTTGAACTTTGGGCTATGACCTCGAGTGATCATGGCTATGGAAGTCAGGAAAGCGCTGAAGGCCGCATGAAATCAGGGCTTGCGCGAGGGTGTCTCGATTCAATGACACGATTCAGCAAAATGAATTTTTCCGTTCTCACACCCCGTTCGGCGCCTGAAGCATTGTGTCCTGGCTAAAACGGCCAACGATCCAGGGCCAGATATCTCACAACTCTGAGGGTGGTCTTACACCGATGTGGTGCGATCGGCGTACCCGGCATCGTCGCTTTCTTGCCATGCCTCAGCAGTCTCCTGATCGAGGCCCGGGAGTCGAAAGGGGAAATGGGGCAGCGGAGAGGGCAGCGGAAAGGGCAGCGGAAAGGGCAGCGAAAGTCGGGTCGCTGCGAGAGAGCACTATAAAGAGCGCTATAGAGGTGGCGACATATAAAGGTGGGTGTTGGTCAGTGGCGACATCGGTTTCGGCACAATGCGACGGAAAGTGCATGAAATAACGACAAAGAACGAGAAAAATGAGACATCTTGCGGCGTCCCCCAGTTCTCGCTAAGGTTGCGCAACACTGTTTCCTAACCAGGAAGCCCCAACATGACTCCCGGCGCTTGATTGGCGACGGGGCAAGGCGAGGAGGCCAGCCATGCGAACGCGCACACTGACCATTCTGATGATGATATTCACGCTGCTGGGAGCCCCGCTGGCTCAGGCAGGACCGCACGATAGAGGCCATGGGCATCATGACCGTGGGCATGGCCACCACGACCGCGGCCATCACGGCAAACAGCACAATAAGCACCACAAGCAGCAGCGCCACCATGAACGCCGCCGTCATGAGGCGCGACGCCATCACCAGTGGCGCCGTGGCGACCACCTGCCGCGTCATTACTACTCCGACAGCCGCTACTGGGTGAAGGACTGGCACCATCGTCATCTGTCCAAACCGCCGCGCGGTCATCGTTGGCTGAACATCGATGGGCGCTATGTGCTGGCCGCGGTGGCGGGTGGCGCGATCACGGCCATCATTCTCAATCGCTGAATTAGTGGCCAACAGGCTGCGCTAAGCAAGACGATGAAAAAGGGGCCTCTGATGAGGCCCCTTTTTCATGTCCGATCTTCAGTGGAAAGTGCTGTCCACATGAGGCTCGATCCCCTCACGCGTAGGCACTGCATACCCAGGTCATGGTCGCGGGGGTGTCACCGTTGTAGGTGATGGCGTGTCCGAGGGTGCTGTCGAAGGCCAGGCTGTCACCGACCTTGAGCTGGATGGGGTCGTAGAGTTCGGTCCAGACCGTCACCTCGCCGCTGGTCACGATGATCTGTTCCTGGCCGGAATGTTTTTGCAGGCCGCCGAACTCCTCGAGACTGCGATTGAGCACGGTGGTTTCCAATACCATGTATTCCTTGGACGCCACATTGTTGCAGAGCGGTCGATAGCGGTAGTTGGGCGTCTCGATGACGTCTCCCTCCTGTGCTCGCGTCAACGCGAGCCAACCCCGAAATGCCGCGTCCTCCGTGTGATAGAACAGCTCGCTGACATCCACCTTCAGGCCCCTAGCGAGATTCACGATCGCCTCGAAGGTCGGCGAGATACGTCCATTCTCGATTCTCGACACGCTGGCCGCCGAGATACCTGACGCGCTGGCCACGGCCGCGATGGTCAGTCCCTTCTCCTTGCGTAGTGCCTTGAGATTGTCACCAATGGCGCCTGCCTTGCGTTCTCGGTGCTTCAGCGCGATCGGCGTTTCCTGGTGGGGTGTCATGTCAGCGTGCTCCATCGAGTTTGTCTGCTGGGTGGCGTCTGTCGCCGTTTGCCGTTGCTTAGCGCCTGTGTGGCACATGGGCGCGAGTCATCAAGTCATGCCACGGCAGGAGAGAGGCGTAAGCGCCATGATGGCGTCCATTTAGGGCTTCCACGAGCAAAATGTCGAGCAGGTATCCACATTTGACCCAATATTGCGTATATGCAATTGTGGAGGCGAATGCGCAATCGACAGTGGCCGCCCACTGGGCGTGTATCAGGCCTCAGCCTGTATCAGGCATTCGCCTGCAGGTACGCATGGCATTGCACTCTAATTAAAATAATCTTGGGAAAACAAAAATGTACGACTTCAAGAAACAGCTCCTCGGCATGGGTATCGCTGCCAGCCTGTTGGCGACTGCCACGACTCAGGCGGCGGACGTCGAGTGGAAGATGGCGACCCCGTGGGGCGGTGGGCCCTGGCTTGAACGGGATGCCAAGACCTTCGCGGACTATGCAAGCGAATTGACGAATGGCGACGTGAGCATCCAGGTATTCCCCGGTGGCACCCTGGGCGGCGCGCTGCGCGTCACCAATACCGTGAAGTCCGGTGTCGCGCAGATCAGTCACAACTACATCAACTATGACTACGGAACTGACCCGACGGCAGCGCTGCTGGCCGGGCACTCCAGCGGCCTGACACCGGAAGAATTCATGCTGTGGATGTACGAGGGCGGCGGTGTCGAGCTCTATGAAGCCTTCCGTCGCGAGGTGTTCGGCGTCGTGGCCTTCCCGTGCTCGACCCTGGGCACCGAGATTTTCCTGCACTCGAGCAAGAAGGTGCAGACGCTTGAGGACTTCCAGGGACTGCGCCTGAGAACCTCGGGTGCCTGGGCTGAAATCGCCTCACGTCTTGGGGCCTCTACCGTGGTGATGGCCGGCAGTGACATCTATACGGCGTTGGATCGCGGTGTAATCGATGCCGCGGAGTGGGGGAGTCCTGAGCTCAACAAGCCGACGGGTTTCCAGAATGTCGCGCAGTACGTCATCTTGCCCGGCATCCATCAGTCGGGCGGCATTCTGGAGTGTGAAGTGAATGTCGATGCCTGGGACGGGCTGAGCGAAGCCCAGCAGAACCAGTTGCGCCTCGCGGGCAAGCTGAGCGTGTTCGAGTCCTGGCTGGATAGCTCCTTTGCCGATCTCAAGGCCTTCAAGGAGCTGGAGGAAGGCCCCAACGAAATCGTGCAGCTGGATCAATCCTTCATCGATGCCATCTACGAAGAGACCCGTGCCTGGGAAGATGAGAAGGCGGGCGAGAATGAGTGGTTCGCACGTGTGCTTGAGTCGCAACGTACCTTCAAACAGAGCATGACGACCTGGCAGGACTACCGTTTGCCGATCGGGGAAATGGGACGCTGATTCTTCTTGAATGATGTCTCTGGCCCGGGCGATACCTGTATCGCCCGGGCTCTCTCCTTGTCGTCATCCTGGTGAGTTGCCATGAAAATCGTCGCTGTCATTGAGCGCCAGACCCGCTGGGCCGGGTATCTGGGGGCAGTCTTGATACTGCCGCTGGTGCTTGCGTTGGTCTATGAAGTCTTCAGTCGTTATGTGCTGGGAAAGCCCACCTTATGGGCGTTTGAAGTCAGCTACATGGTGATGGGCGCCATCTTCATGCTTGGCATGGCAAATGCCCTGCGTGTCGGCCAGCACGTTAGTGTGGATGTGTTGAGCCAGAATTTTGCACCGCGTCTCAGGGCTGGAGTTCATCTGGCCTGTTATGCGGTGTTGCTGCCGGTACTGATGTGGCTTGTCTGGGAGCTGTCGCTCTATGCGCTCGAGGCGTTCTCCAGCAATGAGCGCTCCGGACGTTCTGCCTGGAATCCGGTGATCTGGCCGGTCTTCGGCGTGTGGTGGCTGGGCTTCGTCTATCTGACGCTGCAGGTGATCGCGGAGATGTTGAAGCTCTGGAGCACACTGCTGGGCCATGATCATGGCGCGGAGGTGTCCTCATGAGCGACTTCATTGCCCTCATCATGTTCCCTGCGCTCATCGCTCTGATCGTGCTCGGTTTCCCGATCGCGTTCTCGATGATCGTTGTCGCTACCGTCTTTGGTGTTGCCCAGTTCGGGGATGCCGCGGCCTATCAACTGCTGACCAAGATCGAGGACACGGCGTCCAATTCCATTCTGGCTGCCGTGCCCTTGTTCATCTTCATGGGCGCGATGCTCGAGAATTCCGGCATTGCCGAGCGACTGTTCGGGGCCATCCATCTGTGGACACGTCGGATGCCCGGCGGGCTGGGCGTCGGTGCGGTCATCATGGGCACCATCTTCGCCGCCGCCAGTGGTGTCGTCGGGGCCACCGAGGCGGTGATCGGCATGCTGGCCGTGCCGGTCATGCTCAAGCATCACTACGACAAGTCGCTGATCTCCGGCACCATCTGTGCCAGTGGCTCATTGGGCACGGCGATTCCGCCTTCCATTACCGTGGTCATTCTCGGGCCTGTAGCCGGGGTCTCTGTCGGATCACTGTTCAGTGGTCTGCTGATCCCGGGGCTGTTGATGGCGCTGCTGTTCCTCCTCTATATCGTCGTGGTCTGTGCGCTGAAGCCAGCACTTGCGCCGCGACTCAAGGAAGATGAGCAGCATCCGGGGTGGGGCAAGCTGCTCACCATTACCCTGAGTGCGCTGCTGCCGACCATGAGTCTGATCCTGGTGGTGCTGGGCACGATTCTGATGGGCATCGCCACGCCGACGGAAGCGGCGGCCTGTGGGGCGCTCGGCTCCGTATTGCTGGCACTGGGGTATCGCAATCTCACGCTGTCCATCCTGTGGAACGCGGCGGTACGCACACTCAACATCACCGCGATGATTCTGCTGATCGTGCTGGGCGGCAACATGTTCGCGGGCGTCTTCTTCGCCTCCGGCGGGATGGCCACCGTACAGTCGTTGCTGCTGGATACCGGCTTGAGCCCGTGGCTGATTCTTGGCGCCATCCTCCTGATCGCCTTCCTGGCCGGTTTCGTGCTCGACATGATCTCGGTGGTCCTGATCGTCATCCCCGTGGCGATGCCGGTCATCGGCCTGCTCGGGTTCGATGAGATCTGGTTCTGCGTGGCCTTCCTGATCGTGATGCAGACGAGTTATCTGACACCGCCGTTGGCGCCCTCCATCTTCTATCTGCGTGCCATCACGCCTCCTGAAGTGACGCTGAAGCACATGTACAAGGGGGTGATGCCCTTCATCTTCCTGCAGCTGGTGGTGTTGGCGCTGATCCTGGCCTTCCCGGGACTGGCGCTGTGGTTGCCTGATGCCATCAGCGGACCGTCATGGAAATGATGGACACCTTATTGGAAAGGAATGAGTTCGTATGAGTGATGCAACACAGGAAGAGACAGGAATGGACGTCAATCTCGATCGGGCAGCGCTCAAGACGCTATGTCACGAGGTGCTGAGCCACCATGGGTTCAGTGAGCCACATGTCGATGCCATGAGTGACGCGCTGGTAGCGGCTGAAATGGACGGCTGTCGTTCCCATGGGCTCTATCGCCTGATGGGGTTCGTCGCGACACTGAACAATGGCGGTGTGGTGCCGGACGCCGTGCCGGTCGTCGAGGATACGGCACCCTCCATCGTCAAGGTGGATGCCAAGGGGGGCTTCTCGTCGCTGGCCTTCCAGCAGGGCGTGCCTGAGCTGCTCGACAAGGCGCGTGCCAATGGCATTGCCATTCTGGCCATCAATCATTGCGTGCATGGCACGGCATTGTGGGTAGAGATCGAGCGGCTGACGCGTGAAGGACTGGTCGCTATCGCCTGCAATCCGACTCAGTCGTACATGGCGCCGTATGGTGGCAGTCAGCCTCTGCTGGGGACCAATCCCCTCGCCTTTGGCTGGCCGCGTGAGGACGGAAACCCGTACGTATTCGACTTCGCCACCAGTGCCATCGCGCGCGGCGATATCGAGCTGCATCGTCGCCAGGGGGACAAGATTCCGCTCGGCTGGGGTGTCGATCGAGAGGGCGAGCCGTCACAGGACCCGACGGAAGTGCTGGACCATGGCGCGATGCTGCCCTTCGGTGATCACAAGGGCTCTGCGCTGGCGATCATGATCGAGTTGATCGCAGGGCCGCTGATCGGCGACATGCTGAGTATCGAATCCAGCGAACACGATCAGGGCAAGGGGAGCCTGCCGTATCATGGGGAGTTGATCATCGCGATAGATCCCGCGCGCCTCACGGGCGGCAGCACCCAGCAGCACATGCTGCGCTCTGAAAGGCTGTTCGAACTCGTGAAGCAGCAGGGCGCAAGGCTCTCCTCCGAGCGTCGCTTCAAGGCTCGCCAGAAGCATCAAGAAGAGGGCGTCACGCTTTCGAGAGCCTTGTATGACGATATCCTCAAGCTGGCCTCATGAACCTCCGTGTAGACCGAGCAGCAGAGTGATCGCTGAGAGCACACCGCGGAAAGTCACAATTGCATGAAGAAGAACGGCCGCCTCCTGGGCGGCCGTTCTTGTATGAAGGTCTCTATCGTCGGGCTTGTCATCGGCGTTGTCTTCGGTGCTGCCAACCTCACGCCTGCCGATACTGAGCGCCCATCCAGTTCTGCCTGATTATGCGCACCACTGGTTGAGCCTGCTTTTCAGCAAATGCGCAGATGCTGATAGCGTAAGACGTATTGAGGGTGGCTGACGCCACCTGAAGGTCACGCAGGGGAGAGGCACATGACGCTTGAGATGACATCGCGGTTTCGTGGTTGCCTGTTGGGCGGTGCGGTGGGTGACGCCCTGGGGGCGGCGGTGGAATTCCTGTCGCACGAGGAGATCCAGGCGCGCTTCGGCAGTGATGGAATAGCCGACTATGCACCGGCCTATGGTGGGCTGGGGCGGATTACCGATGATACGCAGATGACGCTGTTTACTGCCGAGGGCCTGCTGCGCAGTCATGTGCGTGGCTGCTTGAGAGGCATCACGACGCAAAGTGGTCTGGTCAGCAGCGCCTACGAGCGCTGGCTTTACACCCAAGGCGAACGCTCGCGGCAGGAGACCGAGCAGGAATGGTTGGACAGTGGCTGGCTGATCAAGCAGCGCGAGCTCCATTCGCGGCGCGCCCCGGGCATGACATGCCTGTCAGCGCTCAAGCAGATGCGTGCCTACGGTGACAAGGCGCAAAACGACAGCAAGGGCTGTGGTGGGGTGATGCGTGTGGCACCTGTCGGCTTGTTCGCGCATGCGATGGGAGCCTCCCATGAGATGTGCTTCGAACTCGGAGAAGAGGTCTGTGCGCTGACCCATGGGCACGTGACCGGCCAGCTGACCGGCGGCGTGCTGGCGGTGATGATCCAGTGTCTGGTGGCGGGGGATTCGATGGCACAGGCACTCGCGCATGCTCTGCGTATTCTCGAGCGCAAGCCGAGCTGTGATGACACTCTGCAGGCCCTGGAGCAAGCCCGCGCGCTGGCCGAGTCCGAAACGTCGGCGCCGGCCGCAGTGGTATTGCTGGGGCTGGGGTGGATCGCGGAAGAAGCCTTGGCAATCGCTGTCTACTGCGCGCTCACTGCCCGGGATTACCGCTCTGCGATTCAGCTCGCGGTCAATCACGATGGGGATTCGGATTCCACCGGGGCCATCACGGGCAATCTGCTCGGGGCGCAATGGGGCGAGGAGGCGATACCGAGTGACTGGCTGGCGCCCCTTGAACTGCGTGACGTCATCGGCGAGATCGCCAAAGACCTGCACGACTGCCCCCGCTGGGAGCTCTACACCGATGGTGGGGGTAAGGATGAAAAGTGGGCCTGGGAGAAATACCCGGGCTATTGAGGCGCGGTGCAGCAGCATGAAAAAACGCGGAGCCATCTTCCAATGGCTCCGCGTTTTCGTGTCTGGACAACAATTTTCATCGCCCGTCGCGATGCAAGGGGAGCGCAGAGGCGCAGGGAGTGCTTGAAACAGGTGACTTGAGAGGGCGTCCACGGGCTTCGTAAGCGGTTGATAATACTATGCTTATTACCAAAGTCGTAGATGAGCGTCTGTCCAGCGGGTCAGGTGAGTGACGCATTGGTTCGTGATTGGAATCAATGCTGTTCCAGTGGAGGGATATCTCGCGTGGCGGGTTTCGTCCACAATGCGCTCATTCCACATTGCACGAAACGGCAGTCTGGATTCGGTCGATGGCTGGCGCCTGTCAAGACGTCTTCCACTTTTTTGAAGATGGCATGCATCCAACCCGTTGGCGCAAGCGTAAGACTCTACAAGCACAACGGTGAGGGTTTCAGCAGGGTAGAAAGACATACTGCTGACGAATGCCTTCCTCATGATCGCGACCAAAGTTGAAGTGTCAGGCAGCGGTACCGGAGCAGACCTGAGTGACTGATCGACATTCGATCACTGGCGACATGCACCTTCATGGTTGTACAGAAGTGATGCAAAAAGCTTGCAAGGGTTTTGCGTGGTGAGGGACTTAACCACTTACGGGTACCGAGGCAATGACAAGGCATCGCAATCTGGTTCTTTGATGGAAACAGTGAGCTGCCAGCGACATGGCTAGTGTGATAGCGCAATAATCATTAGTCTGTTAACAAGTTAGGCGGGTGCAGCCGAGACTGCACACGACATCACAAGGGCAACATCGCCCAGGACAAGCAAAGGAAAATCATCATGAAAACTCTGAACCTCAAGACTCTGATCGCCGCCGCCGCTCTCGCTACCGTGAGCACTGCCTCCTTCGCAGCGGATGACAGCCCGGCCGCACAGCGTGTTCAGCAGTCCGTCAGCCAGGACGTCGTCGTCGGCACTGCCCAGCAGGCACCGACTGCCCAGGCCACTTTCGCCGATACCGGCATGAGCGTTGCCGCAGGTCGTGTCGAGACTGCCCTCAATCAGTCCGCCATCGAAGGCAAGGGTGTTGCCACCGTCAGCCGCGAGCAGGCCTTCGACAACGACGCCGGCAAGAGTGTCGCTGCTACCCGCGTTCAGCACGCCCTGAGCGACAGCAACGTCTGAGCCATTCAGTCGTCTTGCCCGGGCACTCACGCCCACTGACCACTTTGTTTATCGAGGAGATTCATCATGAAAACCATCAAGACTCTGATCGCCGCCGCCGCTCTCGCTACCGTCAGCACCGCCACCTTCGCCGCGGACGACAGCCCGGCCGCCCAGCGTGTCCAGCAGTCCATCAGCCAAGACGTCGTCGTCGGCACCGCTCAGTCAGCCGCTACCCAGCAAGCCAGCTTCGCGGAAACCGGCATGAGCGTCGCGGCAGGTCGCATTCAGCAGTCCATCAGTGCCGATCGCATCCATGGTCAGTCGCACACCGTGGCCACTGCCAGCCAGGCATTCGATAACGATGCCGGCAAGAGTGTCGCAGCGACTCGCGTCCAGCACGCCCTGAATGACAGCAACGTCTGAACCATCGTCAAGCCTGACCTGGATTGCCGGGTCTGATCATCGCTTTGCTTTTTATCGAGGAGATACACCATGAACACTCTCAAGACTCTGATCGCCGCTGCCGCACTCGCCACCGTCAGCACTGCATCCTTCGCCGCCGACGATAGCCCGGCTGCCAAGCGCGTCCAGCACAACGTCAGTGATAGCGTCATCCATGGCTCTGCCCAGCAAGCTCCGACCGCCCAGGCGACCTTCGCGGAAACCGGCATGAGCACCGCTGCTGGCCGTTTCCAGGTGGCATCCGGTGACGACGAGATCCGTGGCCATGATCGCTCCATCCATCTGCAGGAATTCGATGTCGCCAATGATTCCGGCGATAGCGTTGCCGGCACCCGTGTTCGTCACACCGTGAGCGACGTCAACGTCTGAGACGCCCGACGTCTGCGTCAGGCGCTTGCAGGCCAGGTGTCTGCACTGACATGACCTTTTTCGACAGGAGAACCCCCATGCAATCCCTCAAGTCTCTATTTGCCATTGCCGCATTGTCCGTTGCCGCCACTGGCGTGGCCTCTGCCAATGACAGCGAAGCCGATGCCCGCGTCCGTGCCACCCTCAGTGATCGCGTGATCATGGGCCAGGCACAGCCGGTGACTCAGCAAGCCGCGCTGCATCACGATGACGCCGTGGAAACCGGCATGAGTGTCGCTGCTAGCCGCGTCCAGAAGTCCATCAGCAACGCCGGCGTCCAGGGCACCACCCGTGCACTGGCGAGCGATTCGGCTGATTACGTCAATGATGCTGGCAAGAGTGTCTCTGCTACACGCGTCGAGCATGCCTTGAACGAAAGCGCATGATCTCTCGTCGGCGGATGAACATCCTCCGACTCTGCAAGACAGCCAAGGATGCCGATATGCCATCGACTTGCCCCTGTCAGTTGCTGAATGGACCCACTGACCATCGTGTCGCGTCATGATGGTCAGTGTCCCAGAGAAGAATACGTGAGAGAGAAGAACGCTTGAGCAAGTGTTTTGGCTGAGTGGAAGCCAGTGTGGAAGTGCGCACTCGTCGTCAACTGCAGAGCCCTTGCTCAAACGCTTTCCTGTCCTGAATGTCCTGTCCCGACATTCCCTGCCCGCCATTGGTGGGCTTTTTTCGTTGCATGAAGGTAATCAGCAGCGGAGATCGGCAGCAGGGAGAGGCAGCCGGGACAGGCGGGCCGGACAGAATGGTGGGACAGAAAGCCGGGTCATGCCGCGACCAGCTTGGCCTCCATCAGGGTTTGCACATAGGGCGGCAGGTCCCCTGTGGCGAGGCTTGCGACATCTCCCAGATGCTCGGTGCGGCCATTGCGCAGCACCAGTACGCGGTCCGCGAAATGACTGACCAGCCCCAGGTCATGGGTGACGAAGACCAGGCTCAGGCCGCGCTCACGCTTGAGGCGTTGCAGCAGGCGAATGATGGCCGCCTGTACCGAGACATCCAGCGCCGAGGTGATCTCGTCACACAGCAGGATGTCGGGCTCGGCGGCCAGCGCGCGGGCGATGGCGACGCGCTGCTGCTCGCCCCCTGACAGCTGACTGGGCAGACGGTCGAGATAAAGCGCGGGCAGGCGCACCTCTTCCAGCAGCGACTGGGCACGCTGGCGGGCGCCATCGCCCTTGAGATCGAACCAGCGAGACAGCACCGGCGCGAGGGATTCGAACACGGTCAGACGAGGATTCAGCGCCGTGCTGGCATGCTGGAAGATGTACTGGATCTTCTGACGCTGCACCGGACGCCGCTCGGCGACCAATCCCGCCAAGGACTCCTGACGCAGACTGAGCTGTCCGGAGACGGGGGAGAGCAGGCCGGCCAGCGCCTTGAGGATCGAGGTCTTGCCGCTGCCGGATTCGCCGATCAAGGCCAGCGTCTCGCCTTGCTGGAGCGAGAATGCCACATCGCTGACGGTGAGCGCCGGCGTTTCACCGCGCAGGCGCGCCAGCCAGCCGGGCATGCGATAGCACAGGTTCAGCGACTCCACGGCCAGCAGCGGCGCGATGTCCAGTGACGTGGCTGACTGCGAGTCGTTCTTTACGCGATCGGCCCGCTCATCGGTTGCTGCGTTACTTTCCGCACTTTTCGCACTTTCTCCGCTCTCCGCATGCGCTCTGCCCACTGATTCATGACCCTCCAGCGCATGATGGCAGGCGTAGCGACCTTGCCAGCTCGGCACGCTGTCACGGCACGTCTCACTGGCGCGCGGACAGCGCGGTGCGAAGGCACAGCCCTTGATGGCGCTTCCCACCAGGGGCGGAGTGCCTTCCAGCGCGGCGTCAGGTCGATAGCACTGACTGCCCGGAGTCGCGGCCAGCAGCGCGTGACCATAGGGGTGGCGCGGGCCGTTGAGGAAGTCGCGAGTCGCGGCGACCTCCACCAGCTGACCGGCGTACATCACCGCGACGCGGTCACACAGGTGAGATACCGCGCCCAAATCATGACTGACGAAGACGATGCTCATGCCCAGCTCAGCGCGCAGCGAGGCCAACAGCGCCAGAATCTCATTCTGGGTGCTGGCATCCAGGCCGGTGGTCGGCTCATCCATCACTAGCACTCGTGGGCGTTGCGCCAGGGCCAGCGCCAGACTGGCGCGTTGCTGCTGTCCGCCGGAAAGCTGGTGCGGATAGCGCTGCATCAGCACTTCGGGGTGAGGGAGGTGGACGCGTCGCAGCCATGCCACGGCCTGCTGTTCACGTTCCGCCTTGCCTTTCACGCCCTGTGACAGCAGCGTCTCGCACAGCAGGCTGCCGAGCGTGAGATGGGGCGTCATGGCCTTTTCGGCATGCTGGGACACCAGCCCGAGCCTGAGTTCGCCCAGCCAGCGCCCCGGTTGATGATGAAAGCTCAGCTGGCGGTGCTCGTCGTGAAGAGGGTCATGACTTGTAGAGGCAGTGGCAGAGGTAGAGGCAGTGGCAGAAGTGGAGGCAGTGGCGGGCGCAGGTAAGGCGACACTCACCTCGCCGGTGCGCACCAGGCTGCCCCGACGCAACAGGCCCAGCATGGCCGTGGCCAAGGTGCTCTTGCCGCTGCCGGACTCGCCCACCAGACCCAGAATCTCGCCCTGGCCCAGGCTCAGGTCGATACCGCGCAGCACGGGTCGCCAGGTCTGCTGGCGATCATGAAAGCCGATGTTGAGATCGCGAACGCGGATCACGGCGTTGTCCGTCATGGCGTCACCTTTGGAATTCGAAGTCATTCGGGGCGCCCCGCACGGTCGATGCCCAGTGTCTTGGCCAGGGTGTCGGCGACCAGATTGATGGCGATGATCAGGCTGGATAGCGCCACGATCGGCGGCAGCACGGCCCAGGGCGCAAACGACATGAAGCCGCGGCCATCGGCGACCATCAGCCCCCAGTCCGGAGTCGGCGGGGAGACGCCGAAGCCGAGAAACGACAGCGAGCTGAAGGCCAGCAATGCCCAGGACCAGCGCATCGCCAACTCGACGAGGATGGTGTCGAGCACATTGGGTTTGATCTCGCGCCACAGCAGGCGCATCAGGCTGTCGCCGCGCAGTCGTGCGGCCTGTATATAGTCAAGGCACAGCACTTCGCGGCACGCAGTGACCATCACGCGCACCACCGCCACGCCATAGAAGATGCCCAGAGTCAGGATGAAGACCAGCGGGCCGGGGCCCATCACGCCGATGACCAGCAAGAGGAACAGTAGCCAGGGAATCGACAGCAGGGCGTCCACCAGACGCATGGCGATGTTCTCGACCCGCCCGCCGATGATGGCCAACAGCATGCCGCAGGCGCTGCCCCATACCACGGCCAGCACGGCGGCCGGCAGCGAGGTGTAGATGGCCTCGCGGCCCCCGGCCAGGGTGCGGCTGAGGACATCGCGGCCGAGCTGGTCGGTGCCCAGCCAATGTTCGGCACTGGGGGGCAGCAGTGAAGCGAGACTGTCACCCGCAGAGATGTCATGGGGCGCCAGCCAGCGGCCAGCGACGGCCAGCAGAAGATGCAGGCCGATCAGCACCAGGCCCAGGCGGCCCTGGCGATTGGCCCACAGCAGCGCCAGGGTGTGTTGACCCGGCAGGCTGGCCAGGGCCAGTCGCGGGCCGCGTGCGGTCGTCGAGGAAGAAGCGTTCATGAGTGACTCAGGCTGTCTTGAGTTTGGGATTGAGCACGATGACCAGCATGTCGGCGACCAGATTGCACAGCACATAGGTGACGGAGAGCACCAGTGCGCAGGCCTGCACCACCGGCATGTCGCGGTCATTGATGGCCGAGATCATCAGGCGCCCCAGCCCCGGATAGTTGAAGACCTGTTCGACGATCACCACGCCGCCCAGCAGCCAGGCGATGGTCATGGCGGCCAGACTGATGGTCGGCAGCAGGGCGGCCGGTGCCAGATGACGGATCACCAGTCGCCAGCGCGGCAGCTGGCGGATACGCGCCATGTTCATGAAGTCACTGTCCATCACGCTGATGGTGTTGGAGCGGGTCATGCGCATCATGTGTGCCATGGCCACCAGCGCCAGCGTGATGGCGGGCAGCCAGACACCGGGCAGCAGGTTCCACAGGCTCTCGTTGGCACCGGCCACGGTGATGGCAGGGAACCACGGCAGCCAGATGGCGAAGGCCAGGGTCAGCAGGGTGGCGCTGATGAATTCCGGCACCGTCATGGCGATCAGCACCAGGCTGGAGAGGCTGGAGTCGATCCAGCTGTCGCGCTTGAGCGCCGCGATCAGCCCCAGCAGGATGGCCAGCGGAATGGCCATCACGGTCGCGATGCCGCCCAGCAGCAAGGTGTTGGCCAGACGCGGCATCAAGGTATCGCTGACCGGTGCACGACTGGTCAGCGAGGTGCCGAAATCACCACTCAGCAACTGCCCCCACCAGCTGACGAAGCGCGTCGTCACCGGCGTGTCCAAGCCAAGCTCGGCGCGACACTGGGCGAGATTGATCGGTGTCATGCTGCGTCCCAGATAGTTGACGCAGAAGTCGCCGGGCAGCATCTCGATCACCCAGAACACCACGCAGGCCACGAAGACCAGCGTGAAGCCGCCATACAGGCAGCGCTGCAACAGCATTGCCCACATCTCAGTTCACCTCTTGAAGATCACGTGCCCGCTGTGGCGTCGAAGCCTCACAGAGGGGCGGCAGGCCCAGCACCTGACGCAGGCGCGGGTGGAGGGCCAGTGACTCGAGTTCAAGGCGCTCGCCCGCAGTGATTGACGGGCCATGCAGAATGGCGAAGCGCTGATCCGACGTGGCGCCGGGGCCGAAACCGTGTGTGGAGACATAGCCGGGCGCCGCCACCAGCTCTGCGTGATGGGCATGCTTGCAGGCGGGTTCGAAGCTCATGCCAGGCGGTGCCTGATAGAGTTGGATATGCTTCACGCCCGGGGGCAGGAAGTCGGCCGCCGCAAGCGGCGTGACGCCGAACTCGGCCAGGCGCGCGGCCTGCTCGCGTTGGCGTTCGTCATCATCACAGGCCACCAGCAACAGGCCACCATCACATTGCAGCGCGACATCCGGTAGAAGGCGGTCTGCCACCAGCGCCCGCTGGACCGGGGCATGGCCATGATCACTGAAGACACACAGGTGATAGGCCTCGCGCTTGTTGATGGCCTCAAGGCCGGCCAGCAGGCTGCCAAGCTGGGCATCGACCATCATCAGGGCCCCATCGACCAGGGCGTCATCATTGCCATGCACATGCAGGCAGTAATCGGGAGTGTTGAGTTCGAGCAGCACCAGCTCTGGCGTTTCGTGCTCGATCAGCGACAGTGCCTCGTTGAGCAGTTGCTGGTCATTGCTCATCGCGCGCATCAGGGCGTCATTGCGGGCATCCCAGTGATTCAGACGCGGCGCGGTCATGCCCTTGGCGCGCAGGTCGCCTTCCTCCCACCAGGGCGACAGATACCAGTCGCAGCTCTCGGGGCGGGCCAGCCCGAAGCCGAGGCTGGCCACCCGCAGTCCTGCCGCGCGCGCGGCCTCGAGCAGGGTCTCGCCACGCAGGTCCTCGACCGTTGCAGGGCGAAAATGCCCTGCAGTGGCGCTGGCGTCTGAGGCGTGACTGTTGCTATCCGTTTCAGTCCCTGTATCAGACGCAAACTCCGTCTTCGTCTCAGCACCGGGGCAATGGATGCCGTTGGAATAGATACCGTTGGAATAGATGCCGTGCACCTGAGCCGGTTGCCCGGTCAGGACGCCCGCTCGCGCGGGCATCGAATTGGCATTGGTATCGGCACCCAGGCGCTCGATCAGCAGGCCGTCTCTGGCAAGGGCATCGAGATGCGGCAGGCGCGCCCGCGTCTCGGCGAAGCGCTGACTGCTGATGCCGTCCATCAGAATCAGGATCAGGCCAGGGCGGGACATCAGCTCTCTCCCTGCTTGTCGACCTGGTGCCAGCGAATCGCGAAGTGTTCGACTGCCGGGATATGCACCTCACGCTTCATGACGCGGTTGTTGTTGAGGTGGAAGGGAATCAGCGTCGCGCCGGTCTCGGTCAGCAGCGCCTGGGCCTGGTGATAGAGCTCGGTGCGAGCTTCGTCATCCAGGGTGGCGCGCGCCTTGGCGAGCAGGGCATCGAATTCGGGGTTCTTGTAGGCCGACTCGTTCCAGTTGGCCTCGCTCTGGAAGATCTCGTTGAGCACCTGATCGGTCGGGCGCTGGCCCCAGGCCGTGGTGAAGGCCGGCTTCTTCATCCAGGCGGTGTTCCAGTAATCCGCCGCGGGCACGTTGTGCACGTTGACGGTGATGCCGGCCTCGGCTGCCTGACGCTGGTAGAGCTCCGTCATCGGGCGGAAGTAGTTGTCGACGCCGCTGGTGTAGACGTCGATCTCCAGCCCATCGGCATACCCCGCGTCGCTCAGCAGGCTGCGAGCGGTGTCGAGGTCCTGCGGGCATTGCTGCGCCAGCTTGTATTGATCGCCATTCCAGACCGGATTGTCACAGGTAATGGTGGCGCCGCCCTTGCCGAACAGCAGGTTGACCATCTCTTCACGGTCGGCCACCAGACGCAGCGCACGGCGCACGCGCACATCCTGGAAGACCTCGTCGTCGGCGCGGAACACCATGCCACGCCAGTCGCCGGTGGCGATGGAGTCGTAGTGGTAGGCCGGATTGCTGGAGAACAGGCGCAGCTGCTGGGCGTTGACGCCATTCCAGCCCGACCAGTCAATCTGGCCGGCCAGCAATGCCTGGGTGCGGGCGTTGTCATCGGGAATGCCGATCAGGTCCATGCCATCCAGCTTCGGTGCGCCTTCCCAGTAGTCAGCGAAGGCTTCGAAGGTGGTGGTACCCTGCGGATCGAATTCGACCAGCTTGAAGGGGCCGGTGCCGATGCCCTGCAGTGAAGTGTCGTCATCAAAGCCGACCGGCACGATCTTGGCGCGGTAATCCATCAGCAGAATCGGCAGGTCAGCATGGGACTGGCTGAGGCGGAACACGATCTGGCCGGCCTCATTGACGCTGACGTCCTCGATGACTGACAGCGCGGCACGTGCCGGGGCATCGCGCTCGGGGTCGAGCAGACGCGTGAAGCTGTAGATGACGTCATCCGCGCTCAGCGCCTTGCCATTGTGAAAGCTGACTCCGTCACGCAGCGTGAAGGTCCACTCATCGGCAGCGGGGTTGGCCTGCCACTCGGAGGCCAGATCCGACACCGGCTCGCCCTTGCTGCCCTGACGGACCAGGCGGCTGTAGATCAGCTGGTTGGCCGAGTAGAAGCGCGTCGGGGAGATGGGGTCCAGCGACTCCTTGCCACTGAACTCGACCCAATGCGGGGTGCGCAGTGTCTCGGCATGGGCCAGCTGGGGGACGGCCAGTTGGGCGAAGGCGGCAAGGCCGATGGCGGCGATCAAGGGCTTCTTCATGTCAGGCTCCAGGCAAGGGCAACGGTCAGGGACGGTAGTCAGGGACAGTGGTCAGATACGGTCATCAGTGACAGCAAGCAGGTTCCGCAAAACCGGGTCAGGCCGACAGGCAGGCCGTTGGTTGGCTCGTGGCGCAGCCCGCCGGGACGGTCGAACTGCGGCAACGCTGTCGTCTTGAGGCGTCATCTTTGGCGCAGATGATGACGTTTCCGTGACAGATGCCAGCCGTTGGCCGCAACAAAAACTGCGACTGTGCCTTAGAAATTCTGAGGCTCGCGTCTTCCTGCCCGTGCTAGCGGGGCTGGGAGGGCATCTCGCTGGTGACAGGATTGGCCTGAGAGGTGTGCATGGTGCTGCGCAACCAGGCACAGAAATCGTTGACCGCCGGGGCATGGCGGCGCTCCGGAGACACCAGCAGGTACTGGCTGCTGGTGCTGGGCATGCGCAAGGCGTGCGCCAGTTGCAGGCGTCCGTTCTTGATCAGGTCCATCACGAAGGACTGGCGGACGAGCAGGAAGCCATGTCCCTCGAGTGCCGCGGCAATCGCCAGACTGGCATTGCCGAACTTGAGGCCGGCCGGCGGGATGTGGCCGCGAAACTTCTGCAGTCGGAACCAGTCCAGCCAGCTTTCGCGGTAGCCGATGCACTCGATTCGTGGCGCGCGGGCCAGCTCGTCGAGTGGACTCGCGGGTGAGGCATTGGGGGCGAGGGAGTGATGCAGGAAGGTGGGGCTGGCCACGACGACCCACTGCTCATCGGCCAGTTTCTCGTACTCGCGCCCGCACCAGCCGCCGTAGCCATTGATGATCTCGATATCGACATCGGGCTGCTCGTCCGGGAGTACCTGGTTGTGCGGCAGCACCGTGACCTGGATGTTCGGATGCAGGCGCTGGAAGTCCTTGAGCCTGGGGATCAGCCAGTATTCGACGAAGCTGTGATTGGAGCGCAGCGTCAGGCTCTGTTGCTCATCGTGCTGGAAGAGGGTGGCGGTGCCGCGCTTGAGGGTCTCGAACACGCCACTGACCAGCGGCAGATAGGCATGCGCCTCGTCGGTCAGCTCGATGCGATTGCCGCGGCGCACGAACAGGCTGACCGCGAGGAAGTCTTCCAGCTGCTTGACGCGCTGACTGACGGCGCCCTGGGTAATGCACAGTTCGGCGGCGGCGCGGGTCAGGCTGCCGAGGCGTGCGGTGGCCTCGAAGGCGGTCAGGGCATTGAATGGGGGCAGGCGCTGAGCGAGGCGCTGGGAAGGGTGATAGGCAGGACGCGACATGCAGAACTCCAGCTTGACTGAGCCAGTCGCCGCATCGGCGGCTGGTGCTGAAGCCATGACTGCAGATCCTGCCGCGGCACGCGGCCGGGCGCTCATTCTTGCAGCCGTGCATGACGATGACGTGACAGTGTGCGCGTATAAAAACTAAGGCTCGCCGCCAGAAAGTCTCGCTATGGTCACGGGTCTGCGTTCACTAGCATGGCGGGCATTCACTGGCGGATCGCTCGTTTGACATGAGCGCCAGCCACACCCGTTCGTCATGCCGTGCCTTGCGGCTTGTGATCGCACTCGACAGACAGGAAGACTCTGCATGCCTCGCCTCGCGTTTGACGCCGAACAGCTTCACCTGACTCTGGATGATGGCCAGACCCTTGCCCAGCATGTGCTGTGGCTGCAAGACCATGACCCCGCCCGTCGCCATGCCAATGGCCAGCGTCTGGACAGTGTGCTCGACCTCGACTGGGACGCCGCCATCAGCGAGGCGGCGCTTGAGGAGGGCGACGTCCTGCGAGTGACACTGAGCAATGCACGCGAGATTCGCTACGGCGTCGATGAGCTGGCCGCCTTGAGTACCGGCTTTCCCGATGAGCGCAGCAGTGCGCACAAGACGCTGTGGCAGGGCAGCGAGTTCTCGGTCGCCCGGGTCGAGTGGGCCGATGTCATCGCCGGGGGAGAGGCGCGGCGCGAGGCACTGGCCTGGGTCCGTGACACCGGGGTGGTGTGCCTGCGTGGCGTGCCTGTCGAGCCGGGCAAGGTGCTCGAGGTGATCGCGCAGTTCGGGTATGTGCGCGAAACCAATTACGGCAAGCTGTTCGATGTCCGCACCGAGGTTTCGCCGAGCAATCTCGCCTTCAGCAATCTCGGACTCGGGGCGCATACCGACAACCCCTATCGTGACCCGGCGCCAAGCATCCAGCTGCTGCATTGCCTGAGCAACGAGGTGGAAGGCGGCCAGACCCTGCTGGTGGATGGCTTCGCCGCCGCCGAGCGCCTGCGCGAACTGGCGCCCGAGAGTTTCGCGCTGCTGACGCGCACGCGGGTGCCGTTCCGCTTTCATGACGCGGACCATGCCGATCTCAGAAGCTGGGTGCCGTTCATCGAGACCGACCACAAGGGCAACATCCGCCAGGTGCGTTACAACAACCGCTCCATCGCCTCGCTGCCGCTGCCGCTTGAGGCGCAACGCGCCTTCTATCGTGCCTATCACGACTGGGCGCGCGTGATCGGTCAGCCGGAGCAGGCCACGCGCCTGCGCCTTGCCCCGGGGGACTGCCTGCTGTTCGACAACAGTCGCGTGATGCATGCCCGTACCGCCTTCGTGGCCGGTGGCAATCGTCATCTGCAGGGCGCCTACGCCGATCTCGACAGCCTGTATTCCACCCTCAATCTGCTGGAGAACGCCCGATGATCACGCAGCCTGCCAACGCCGAGGGCATCGTCGGCTTGATCGAGGACATCTTCGCCCTGCACGGTGCGGACTCCTATCTGGGCGAGGAGGTGACCATGGCCGAGCACATGCTGCAGGCGGCGCATCTGGCCGAGCAGCAGGGGGAATCCGAGTCGGTGATTCTGGCCGCCTTGCTACATGACGTGGGGCATTACGCCAATGGGCTGCCGCCGGAGGTCTTGATGAACGGCCAGGACAATCGTCATCAGGTCAGCGGTGCCGACTGGCTGGCGCGCTTCTTCCCGGCCGAGATCGTCGAGCCGGTACGCCAGCACGTGGCGGCCAAGCGTTATCTGGTCGCGGTGGAGCCGAGCTATCGCGCCTGTCTGTCACAGGCCTCGCTGGATAGCCTGGCCCTGCAGGGCGGGGCGATGGAGCCGCACGAGGCCGCGGCCTTTGCCCAGCTGCCCCAGCTTGCGGCCATTCTCAAGGTGCGGCGCCTGGATGATGCCGCCAAGGTGGCCGGCATGCAGACGCCGGACTTCGCTCACTACAAGCCGATGCTTCAGCGCTGGGTGCTGGCGGTGGGATGACAGGCTTTCCGGCATCTCAGTCCTGTTGGACATCCCAATAGGGCGGGCTGCCGAAGTATTCCGAGAAGTAGTCCAGGAAGGCGCGCACCTTGGGGGCCAGCTGGCGGTTGCTGGGATAGACCGCACAGATGCCCGTCTCGCTGATCAAGGGCGTCTCGGGTAGCACCTCTACCTCGAGGCCGGTCAGAAGGTGCTGGTTCACGGTGGTGCGGGTGGCGTGGGTCACATCGCCATCCAGCTGGCTCGTCACTTCGGTGCCGAAGTGGCCTCTACCGTCGGTCGTGATGAGCATGAGGCGCTGGTCGAAGGGCTGGGTGCCAGTGCCATCAATTACCGCAATGAGCAGGTCGCCGACTATGTGGCCAAGCACACCGACGGCAAGGGCTTCGACATCGTGCTCGACTCCGTCGGTGGCGCCAACCTGCCGACCTCCTTCGAGGCTGCGGCACTCAACGGCCATGTCTCGACGACCGTGTCCTTCATGGAAATCGACCTGACCACCGCGCACTTCAAGGGCCTGTCACTGCATGTCGTCTTCATGCTGATCCCGATGTTGCATGACTTCCGTCGTCAGCAGCACCACGAGATTCTGGCCGACATGGCGCGTATCGCCGATGCCGGCGCGCTCAAGCCGATCATCGACGACAAGGTCTTCCCGCTTGCGGAAGTGGGCCAGGCGCATGCCCGTCTGGGGAGCGGCCAGGCCACCGGCAAGGTCATCGTCGAGGTCTGATTCCGTGACCGAAAGCCACATTGGCAGGATCATCCTGACACCTCGCTGGCACAGATGAACGACAGGGTGTGGCCATACGGCACACCCTGTCGTTCGCGTCTCAAGCGCCGTGTGACATTTCAAGGAGAGAGCGCATGAAAACCATTCTTATCACCGGTTCTACCGATGGCATCGGCCTGGTCACGGCCAAGGCTCTGCTGGAGCGCGGCCATCGCGTGCTGATCCACGGACGTAGCGAGCAGAAGGTCAATGGCGTCGTCGCTGAACTCGTGGCGCAGGCCGGGGCTGAGCGTGTCGCCGGTTTCGTGGCCGACCTGTCCGACTTGGCCGCCATCGATTCGCTGGCAAGCGACGTGCTGGCAGCCAACGCCAATCTGGATGTGCTGATCAACAATGCCGGCGTCTTCCAGGCGCCCAGCGTCGTGACGGCTGATGGTCTCGACCTGCGCTTCGTGGTCAATACCCTTGCCCCCTATCTGCTCACCCTAGAAACTGGCACCGGCACTGCGCCCGGCCGGGCGGGTCGTCAATCTGTCCTCGGCGGCTCAATCCTACGTGGACCTGAAGGCGCTGACCGGTGAGGTCGCGTTCAACGACCACTATGCAGCCTATGCCCAGAGCAAGCTCGCGATCACCATGTGGACTCGCACGCTTGCCCAGGACTGGGAAGGCCAGGGGCCGATCCTGATCGCGGTCAACCCGGGCTCTCTGCTGGCCAGCAAGATGGTCAAGGAAGGCTTCGGCGTACCGGGCAAGGATCTGGGCATCGGTGCCGATATCCTGGTACGTGCGGCACTGGATGAGGAGTTCGCCGGCGCCAATGGTCAGTACTTCGACAACGACGCCCAGCATTTCGCACCGCCCCACGCTGACGCACTCGATGATGCGCTGTGCCGTGAAGTGGTCGCGACGATGGATAAGACGCTCGGCTCTCTGGCTGGCTGAAACGCGCCGAGATTCGCTGTAAGGCTATAGTCGACGCCCCGCTCATACTGATCTCTCAGCGTGGGCGGGGCGTCGTGTCTGGAGGTCTGTGAAGATACCCTTTCGATAAATCCATCGATAGCGGTGACAGTTCTCAAGCAACGATCTACCTGATGAAGCAATGATGCCCCGCTCGATGTTTCGAGCGGGGCATCATGTGTGGGGAGTGAGAGTCTGATTGATAGACGATTATGGTTGTTCGCCGGCCCAGACTTTCATGATGTGATAGGGAGCATTTCCCTCATCAGCTCCCCCGGTGAAGGGAGGTGTCTTGTCCAGTTGATTGACCGAGATATACAACCATCCATCTGACGCCAAGCGCACGCTATCCGGCCAATCCAGACGTTCATCTCTCACCAGTGGGGTGAGGTTGCCCTTGGAGTCCAGTACATCAATGCCGTGTTCGTTGGAGTTGGTGAAGTAGTGGTTACCATCGGGGCCAGTATCCGCACCATCTGAAACAGGTTTGGGGCCGACGACTTCGATGGCAGCAGCGATCTCGTCGTGCTCCGCGCCGTCTCTTAACAGCTTGGCAGGAACGGAGTACCAGTGCAGCCCGTTCATGGCACCAAAATAAACGGTCTCTTGATCGGCGGATAACGTGATCGGGTTGATGCCGACACTCGCAGGTTGGCCATTGAATTGGATATTCTTGCCGTCAATACGCATCACGGCATCCGGCTCAGCGTCAAGCGAGGGGTGGTCGCTGAAGCGTGTGACCTTGCCACTATCGATATGTACCGTCAGGATCCCGGGCTTTGCAAGGTCGGCCAAGTAAGCGACACCCCGTTCACGGTCCACCGCCAAGTCCTGAACGAAGCTTCCGGCGGGGGCAATATCACTGGGCAGTGTGATCTTCGCGATGACATTCCCGGTGTCGATATCAAACCCCCACAGGCGTGTCTTGCCGATGTGGTCCCCCATATCGATGACCCACAGGCCACCTTTACCATCGTGAATCGTGCCGAGAGGCGCATCAATGGTGTCGTCTTCATACTGGCCGCCATGCGTCTGCAGAGCCACGGAGGGCCAGGCACGATAGCTGTTTTGCCCCGTGATCTCGATCAGCTGGACATCGTGATCACCGTCCATTGAGTGAATGCTTGAGAATATCCGGCCTTCTGGGGTTACGGTGACATTGCCCGGGCGGATATCAAGCGTGGCCACATTGCGAATCTCCCCTTTGTATGGGGCCACCTTGACGTACTGGTGGTCGGCTCCTTGTGATTTGGCGAGGTCCTGGGTTGCAGCCATGGCATGAGTCGTCAGGCCAGTCGTCGCGATGACCAGGCTAGTGCCCAGCAATGTACGGCGTATCATGCGAGAAAGAGAGAGGGATGCATTCATGAGAAGCCCACGTCAGGAAGTTCAGGGAGGCCGTTGCCGATGAAACAACGGGGAGTCACAGTAGTCTAGCTGCCGGCAGAACTTGCTTGAATGCCTAGCATTGCGCATGAACTTTCAAAAAAAATTGTAAAAAAGACTCTCTTCATGAAACCAATGCATGACATTCGAATATTCGTCGTTACCGTGCGCCTGGGAAGCATGAGTCAGGCTGCACGGCAATTGCATCTCACACCTGCCGCTATCAGTGCTGCGCTCCAGCGACTTGAAAAAGAGGTTGGGACACCTCTGTTGGTACGCTCGACGCGTAATCTACGCCTGACGAGCAATGGCGCAGTCTTTCATGAACGCTGTCAGCAAGCGCTTGCGCTGATAGAGGAGGGCGTACACCTCATCCAGGATCGCGAGAGAAAGTTGGAGGGAACGCTGATGATCTCGCTACCCGAGGATCTTGGCCGTAATCGGTTGCTCCCTTGGCTGGATACCTTCATGGAGCGCCACACCGCACTGAATCTGCGGCTTCTATTCAGTGATGCGCGCACGGACCTTCACCGTGAGAATGTCGATGCCGTCATCCGTTATGGTGAATTGGAAAACTCTTCCTTGATCGCCATGCCATTGGTGAAATCCAATCCTCGCGTACTATGTGCCGCCCCGGATTATCTGTCGCGCCATGGAACTCCCGATCACCTGGAAGCGCTTCACGAGCATGATTGCATTCCCTACATGGTGGGGGAGCGGGTACATGATCGTTGGCGGCTCTACGAAAACGACAAGCCCAGGGATGTGCGCATTACCGGGCGGCGAATTGCCAATGACGGCGAGGTCGCCCGTCACTGGGCTTTGGCGGGAAGGGGGATCATCTATCGTTCGCGGTTGGACACCGCCGAAGATCTTGCGAGTGGTCGCCTGATCAGGGTCATGCCACATCTGGAAGGTGAAAATGCTCCTTTGCATTTCCTGGTGCCCCAGCGACGCATGCAGAGTCCTGCCATTGTTGAACTGCGGCGATATCTCAGCGAATGCCTGACGCAATGGCTGAATGAGGCAGGGTTCTCATGAATCCGGCGCTTTCTCTGTAGTCGCTACCCATGCGAGACGCACGCCCCCAAAATCTGGATAATGGCGGCCATCGCGTAGCCGTCAGATTGGCGTGCTGACGCCCACACTCTTCACAGCGGTGCATCGTTCATGGAAATCAAGGTCAACTTTCTCGACAACCTGAGGCTCGAGGCGAAATTCGACGACTTCACGGTCATTACCGATCAGCCCATCCGCTACAAGGGTGATGGGTCGGCGCCGAGCCCGTTCGACTACTTCCTGGCGTCGTCGGCGCTGTGCGCGGCGTACTTCGTGAAGGTGTACTGCGTAGCGCGGGACATCCCGACCGAGAACATCCGTCTGTCCCAGAACAACATCGTCGACCCGGAGAATCGCTACAACCAGATCTTCAAGATCCAGGTGGAGCTGCCGGAAGACCTCTCCGACAAGGACCGCCAGGGCATCCTGCGTTCCATCGAGCGTTGCACGGTGAAGAAGGTCGTCCAGACCGGCCCGGGCTTCGAGATCGAGACGGTCGACAATCTCGACGAGGACGCCCAGGCATTGCTGATGGCGGAGCCGCCGGAAGGGCAGAGCACCTGGATCGAAGGCAAGGACCTGCCGCTGGAGCAGACCATTGCCAACATGACGGGCCTGCTGAATGATCTCGGCATGAAGATCGAGATCGCCTCCTGGCGCAACATCGTGCCGCACGTCTGGTCGCTGCACATTCGTGATGCCGCCTCACCGATGTGCTTCACCAACGGCAAGGGCTCGACCAAGGAGAGCGCGCTGTGCTCGGCACTGGGCGAGTTCATCGAGCGCCTGAGCTGCAACTTCTTCTACAACGATCAGTTCTTCGGCGAAGCCATCGCTGACAGCGAGTTCGTGCACTACCCGAACGAGAAATGGTTCCAGCCGGGCCCGAATGACGAGATCCCGGAAGGCGTGCTGGATGATTACTGCCTGGAGATCTTCAATCCGGACGGCGAGCTGGGTGGCTCCAACCTGATCGATACCAATTCCGGGCGTGCGGATCGTGGCATCGTTTCCTTGCCGTTCACTCGCCGTTCGGACGGTGAGACGATCTACTTCCCGTCCAACCTGATCGAGAACCTGTATCTCAGCAACGGCATGAGCGCCGGCAATACTCTGCCGGAAGCCCAGGTGCAGTGTCTGTCCGAGATCTTCGAGCGTGCGGTGAAGCGCGAGATTCTCGAGCAGGAACTGACCCTGCCGGACGTGCCGCAGGAGGTGCTGGCCAAGTACCCGCAGATCGTCGAAGGCATCGAGGCGCTGGAAGCCCAGGGCTTCCCGATTCTGGTCAAGGACGCCTCGCTGGGCGGCCAGTTCCCGGTGGCCTGCGTCACGCTGATGAACCCGAAGACCGGCGGTGTCTTCGCCTCCTTCGGCGCGCACCCGAGCTTTGAAATCGCCATCGAGCGCAGCCTGACCGAGCTGATGCAGGGCCGCAGCTTCGAGGGTCTCAACGACTTCATGCCGCCGACCTTCAACTCGCTGGCCGTGTCCGAGCCGAACAACTTCGTCGAGCACTTCATCGACTCCTCGGGTCTGGTCTCCTGGCGCTTCTTCAGCTCGAAGATCGACATCGAGTTCGTTGAGTGGGACTTCTCCGGCAGCAATGAAGAAGAAGTCGCCAACCTGTTCGGCATCCTCGATGAGATCGGCAAGGAGGCCTACATGGCGGTGCACGAGGATCTTGGCGCGCCGGTGTGTCGTATCCTGGTGCCGGGCTATTCCGAGGTCTATCCGGTCGAGGACCTGGTGTGGGATAACACCAACATGGCGCTGGATTACCGCGAGGATATCCTCAATCTGCATCGTCTCGACGATGAGCAGCTGGCGGACCTGGGCGAGCGTCTCGAAGAGAGCCAGCTTGATGAACACATGGACATCAAGACGCTGATCGGCATCGAGTTCGACGAGAACACCATCTGGGGTCAGCTGACGATTCTCGAGCTGAAACTGATGATCAATCTCGCGCTGGGCCAGCACGAGGACGCGCTGGATCGCGTCGAGATGTTCCTGCAGTACAACGACAACACCGTCGTGCGCGGCCTCTACTACCAGGCCATGAAGGCGGTGCTGGAGATCACCCTCGACGATGAGCTGGAGCTCGAGGACTATCTCTACAACTTCCGCCGCATGTTCGGCGAAGGCACCATCGCTGCCGTGGTCGGCTCCGTGCAGGGTGAGGTGCGCTTCCATGGCCTGGAGCCCACCAACATGCAGCTGGAAGGGCTGGATCGCCACTTGCGTCTGATCGAAAGCTACCAGAAGCTGCACGCCCATCGCGCTGCGCTGGCGGCCAAACAGGCCTGATGCCCACCGGCTGAATCCTGTGGCATGACCTTTGGCATGAAAAGAACGGCCCCTCACTGGATGGTGAGGGGCCGTTTTCGTAGCCGGGCGCTTATTTTCTGTGCTCAGGGCACAGGGCACAGGGCATAGGGCTTCAGGACTTAGCGCAGGACCTGCTGTCCCTTCGCCAGACGCTGACAGCATTCAATGATCTGCTCGCGGATCCAGCGATGCGCGGGGTCCTTTTGATAGCGACGATGCCAGCTCAAGTGGAAGGGGAAGGAGGCGAAGGCGACGGGTGGCGCCACACGGGTGACGGCGAACTGACGACAGAAGTGCTGGCATAGCCCGGTGGGCAGGCTCGCGATCAGTGGCGAGCGCTCCAGCAGCGAGGGCACGGCCATGAAGTAGGTGACCGCCAGGGCCACCTCACGCTTGAGCCCCTGACCCTCGAGCTGCTTGAAGATGCCGCTTTTCAGGCGGGTGTGGGGTTGCACCAGCACATGGGCGTGCTGCTCGAAGTCCGCCTTTGTCATGCGGCCCTCGTCATCGAGACGCTCCAGCAGCGGATGCCCGTTGCCGACCAGGCAGTCGATGCCTTCCGTGATCACTTCCCTGACCACCAGATTCTCGGGCGGATCGACCTGACGGCCGAAGGCGAGGTCCGTCGTGCCGCTCATCACGCCGGCTTCGCTCATGTCCTGCGAGAGGCGGCGTACCTGGAGGGTGATGCCCGGCGCCTGTTCACGCAGGATCGTCGCCAGTTGCGGCAGGATCAGCACCTCGAAGTAGTCGTTGGCGGCGATCTCGAAATGACGGCTTTCGGTGGTGTGGTCGAAGTGCCGCTCGCTGTTGATCAGGCCATCGAGGTCGGTCAGCGCCGCCTCGATGGTCGGAAACAGGTGGTCGGCCTTCTCGGTAGGACGCATGCGCTGGCGGTCGCGGATGAACAGCGGGTCATTGAACAGCTCGCGCAGCCTGGAAAGCGCCGCGCTCACCGAGGGCTGACTCAGGTGCAGACGCTCGCCGGCGCGGGTGACGTTCTGCTCCAGATACAGCGCATGGAAGGTGCGCAGAAGGTTGAGGTCGTAGTTGAGCTTCATGATGACTACCAGAGCAGGCGGAGTGTCTCGGCTGCACTCGTGCGAGTGAGCACTATTTGTCTGGATGATAGCAGCTATCCGTACTATCGATTATCACGATGGCAAGTTCAGGCGGTAGGGTAGTGATCAGCATGACGAGTGATCAGAACACGTCGAGCGATCCAAGCGACCCACAGGAGTGAGCCATGAATGATGTGAAGCGGACACAAGTCGAAGGGGAAAAGATCGTGCTGATCACCGGTGCCTCCAGCGGTATCGGTGAGGCCACCGCACGTACACTGGTCAAGGCCGGGCACAAGGTCGTCGCAACCGCCCGTCGCAAGGAGCGCCTCGATGCGCTGGTCGATAAACTGGGCAGCGACAAGGTGCTGGCGATTGCCGCCGATGCGACGGACTACGATCAGCTCGCCAAGGTCGTCGAGCAGGCCGTCGCTCATCATGGGCGTCTGGATGTGGCATTCGCCAATGCCGGCACCGGCGTCAGCCAGCCAGGTACCGAGAATGGCGATCCCGAAGAGTGGAAGCGAGTCGTCGACATCAATATCAATGCGCTGCTGTGGACCGCCCACGCGACCCTGCCGCATTTGAGAGAGAGCAAAGGTCACTTCATCCTCACCAGTTCCGTGGCCGGCCGCGCCAACCATGCGGGCTCCATCTACAGCTCCAGCAAGTGGTTCGCCTACGGCTTCGGGCAGAACCTGGCAATGGAAATGGCCGAGTGGCAAGGCCGCTGCACCACCATCACCCCGGGCATGGTCAATACCGCCTTCTTCGACCAGCCCAAGCCGGACAAGCTGGACCCGCAGGATGTGGCGGATGCCGTGCTCTACGCCATCAGCGCCTCGCCGCGTGCCAATATCCGCGAAGTGCATCTGATGCCAACTTACTGATCTGGCAAGTCAGGCCTTTTACAGCTGATCTGCTACAGCGGATGAGCATGGCCATCTTGAGCTGAGCGACATGCGCACTATTTATCTCAATTATAGTGGCTATCCGGGCTATCGATTATGCCGATGATGGTGAGAGCAGTAGCCTTGATTCAACACAGGGCGAGCACCATTTAGTGACCATCACGTGGTGACCATCACGTCGCCGACATCTTTCGTGAAGTGACCATTGCGGGCTATCCCGCACGTAGAGGAGAGCAATATGAGCAAGGTTCTGGTAGTAGTGACCTCCCACGATACGCTGGGTGACACGGGCAAGAAGACGGGCTTCTGGCTCGAAGAGCTGGCGGCCCCCTACTATGTCATGAAAGACGCCGGCATCGAGGTGACGCTGGCCTCTCCCAAGGGCGGTCAGCCGCCACTGGATCCGGCAAGCCAAGGCGAGGATTTCCAGACGGATGCCACGCGTCGCTTCGACAAGGACGCCGCAGCTCAGCAGGACCTCGCCACCACCGCCGTGCTGGCAGACATGAAGGTCGAAGACTTCGACGCCATCTTCTACCCGGGCGGCCACGGTCCGCTGTGGGATCTCACCAACGACGCCGACTCCATCCGTCTGATCGAGCAGTTCCACGCGGCTGGCAAGCCGGTCAGCTCCGTCTGCCACGCCCCGGCAGTGCTGCTGAACGCCCGCAAGCCGGATGGCACTCCCTTCGTGGACGGTGTGCGTGTCACCGGCTACACCAATGGCGAAGAAGAAAGCGTCGGTCTCACCAGTGTCGTGCCGTTCCTGGTCGAAGATGCCCTGCAGCAGAAAGGCGGCATCTATGAGAAGAAGGCCGATTTCACCTCCTTCGCGATTCAGGATGGCCTGATCATCACCGGTCAGAATCCGATGTCCTCCGAAGGTGTCGCTGAGCTGCTGGTCGACAGCCTCAAGAAGTAGATCGGGCGAGTCGGGCAGCATGAAAAACCCCGCGACCGGGTCACCGGTCGCGGGGTTTTCGTATCCATTGCGTATTGAATGGCTGGATTTACCCCAGAGCGGGAGCTCGAGGTGTCAGTCCATGCCTGCCTAGTGGCGTCATCATCGGCTTGCCGGTGACGGGGTCGGGCGAGATGTGACTTTGCATGCCGAAAACGTCTTTCACCATCTCGCGCGTCAGGACTGTCTCAGCGCTGCCATGGGCGTAGATGCGGCCCTCGGATAGTGCGATCAGCTCGTCGGCGTAGCGTGCCGCCAGGTTCAGTTCGTGCAGCACCATCACAATGGTCGTGCCTTTGGCATGGTTGAGATCTGTCAACAGGTCAAGCACTTCCACCTGATGATTGATGTCGAGAAAGGTGGTCGGCTCATCGAGCAACAGGATGTCGGTCTGTTGCGCGAGGGCCATGGCGATCCAGACGCGTTGGCGCTGCCCGCCGGAGAGCTCATCTACCGGGCGCTCCGCCAACGAGGCGGTATCCGTGGCGTTGAGGGCTTCCAGCACGGCGCTATCGTCCTCATGACGCCAGCGCTGGAACAGCTTTTGATGGGGGTGACGCCCGCGACTGACGAGGTCGAGCACCGTGATGCCTTCCGGTGCGATCGGTGATTGAGAAAGCAAGCCCAATCGCTGTGCCAATTGCCGGGCCGGCAAGCGATGGATCGACTTGCCGTCCAGCAGCACCTCGCCACGGGCGGGTGTCAGTAGCCGTGAGAGCGTGCGTAGCAATGTTGACTTGCCGCAGGCATTTGCCCCCACGATGGCCGTTGTCTTGCCCGACGCGATGTCGAGATCGATACCGGAAAGGACCGGACGTTCGGCATAGCCAGCCGCGAGGTCTGTCACGCCAAGGCCTGAAGTGCAGGAAGAAGGCTGCGTCATGAGGATGCTCCGCGCTGGTTTTCACGAATCACGAGATAGAGCAGGAAGGGCGCACCGAGCACACCGGTTACCACGCCCACCGGATAGCGGGCGGGCAGCAGAAATTGTCCGATGAAGTCTGCGCCCAGCATCAAGAGCGCACCGATCATCGCTGCTGGCACCAGCACGGAACCCTGATGGTGAAACAGTCGTGTCGCGACAGGGCCGCTCAGGAAGGCCACGAAGGCGACCGGGCCTGCCACGGCAGTGGCGCAGGCCACCAGACCGACAGCGGAAATGATGATGCCCAGGCGAGTCATGGACAGCCGCACGCCTAGCCCGGCTGCCATGTCATCGCCCATGCGCAGGACTTCCAGGCTCCGGCTCAGCAGCAACAGGACGCCCCCCAGCAGGACGAACACGATACCCAGCGGTGTAACCTGGCTCATGGTCACGCTGTTGAGACTGCCCGTCATCCAGCGCAGGGCCTCCTGAAGTGACCAGCTGGGTGCCTGGGTCAATACATAGGCGGTGATGCTCTGCAGCATGGCGCCCAGCCCGATGCCTACCAGAATCAGGCGTGCACCGGCCACGCCATTGCGCCATGACAGTGCGTAGATCAAGCCCGCGACGCCCAGCGCTGCCAGTACCGCGATCACTGACACGGCAGTGCCACTCAGCGACAGCATCACGATGGCGAAGACCGCCGCAGCGCTGGCACCGGCACTGATGCCGATGATGTCCGGGCTCGCCAGCGGGTTGCGCAGCAGACTCTGGAAGGCGGCTCCGCCCAGACCAAAACAGCCACCTGCCAGCACCGCGACCAGTGCGCGAGGCAGGCGCAGCTCGCCCACGATGAAGCTTGCACCTGCGACCGGCTCGCCCCACAGCACACGCATTACCGTCAGTGGGGAGATAAAGCTTTGGCCTTGTACCAGGGTGAGGCTGAAGGCTGTCACCAGGACCGCGAACAGACACCAGGATTTGCGCCTTCTGGCATCCTGTCGAGATTTACGCAGCACCTGGATATCCCGGTGGCCGCAGTGGGCGCGTGGGCGCAGGGGCCTTGGGTGGGCCCGGTGAGGGTCATCAAGCGATGCGTGCATCACATGCTGCGCCGTCTCATCCTCAGGCTGGGATGCGCGACGAGAAGAAAAGGCAGTCACAGTGATTTCACCTTGTGGCGACGTACGATCCAGAGAAAGACGGGGGCGCCGACCAGCGCTGTCATGATGCCGACATCGAGCTCGGCAGGGCGGGCAATCAGCCGGCCCGCGATATCGGCCGACGTCAGCAACAGCGCCCCGGCCAGCGCCGACAGCGGAACCACCCAGCGGTAATCACTGCCGACCACCAGACGGCAGACATGTGGCACGACAAGGCCGACAAAGGCGATGGGCCCACAGACGGCGGTGATGCCGCCGCACAGTAGAATCGCCCCCAGCGCCGTCATGAATCGCACGAACGCGACCCGCTCGCCGAGCCCACTGGCCATGTCATCACCGAGCGCGAGCATGTTCAGCTTGCGAGCTGAAAGCGCGCAGATCAGCAGGCCGCTGATCACGAAGGGCAGGGCAGGCGTGACCTGATCCAATGTCGCGCCACCCACGCCACCGATCAGCCACGACTGGATCAAGCCTCCGATGTCGGCGCGCGGCAGGATGATGGCCGAGGTCAAGGAACTCAGTGCTGCTGACACGACGGCACCGGATAGCGCCAATCTCAATGGGGTGGCGCCACCTCGGCCGAGACTGGCGATCAGATAGACCACCACGGCGCTTGCGCCCGCCCCGACAATGGCCAGCCACAGATAGTCACTGGCCTGCTCGATGTTGAACCAGGCGATGCCGATCACCACTGCCAGAGCGGCACCGGCATTCACGCCAAGTAGCCCCGGGTCTGCCAGCGGGTTGCGGGTCAATCCCTGCATGGCTGCCCCTGAAACGCCCAGCGCCGCTCCAGCCATGATGGCCAGCAGCGTGCGCGGCAGACGACTGGCGACAGCCGCCTCCGCCATCGTGTCGAGAGAGCCATCCAGCAGCCCGATGATATCGGCCCAGCTCGTCGCCCGTGCGCCGAACATCACTGACAGCACCACGACAGCGCCCAACGCCAGCACTAATCCCAGCATCCCCAGCCAGCGCCGCTTGCGGGAAGCGGCGCGCTCGGTGAGGTCAGTCGGCCTTGTTGGCGGCGATGGACAACAGGTCAACATAATCGTCGAGTACCCAGGGAATCGAGAGGGGGGTGGGGTTGGCGGCCGTGCCCATCGGGCCGTTTTCCAGCAACACCACGGCGTCCTGCTGGATGGCCGGCAGGCGTGAGGTCAGCAGGTGCTCATTGAGGCGGTCGACCAGTGCCTGGCCGCCATAGGTCAGCACGATATCGACATCGGCCAGCTCATCGAGGCGCTCTGCACTGATCTGACCGGCAAAGCGGCCATCGACGGCGGTCTCGGTGACGAACTGCGGCGAGACCATGCCCAGCTCGTGGAAGAAGCGCACCCGGGCATCGTTGTCGTTGTAGAAGGCGATGCGGCTCAGATTGGTCGGGTCGATATGGCTGATCACGATGATCGACTTGCCCTGGATCTCCGGGTGACTTGCGACATTCTCGGCGACCTGCGCCTCGAGACGCTCGATCAGCGCTTCGCCTTCGGCGGCCATGCCCATGCCGGCACTGTCGAGGCGAATCATGTCACGCCAGCTGGAAGACCAGCGCGGGCCAGGACGAGCCACGACAGGGGCGATCTTGCTCAGGGTGTTGTAGTCGGCCTCGCTGAGTCCGGAATAGGCAGCGAGAATCACGTCCGGCTCGCTGGCGGCCACGGCCTCGAAGTCGATGCCATCCCCTTCGTCATACAGATTGGCGGCGTCACCACCCAGTTCGTCCAGACGTGCCTTGACCCATGGCATCATGCCGTCGCCATCATCATCTCCGAATGCCTGGCGGGGGAAGCCCACCGGCACGACGCCCAGTGCCAACGGCACTTCATGATTGGCCCAGGCGACGGTGGCGATACGTTGGGGTTTCTTCTCGATGACGGTGGTACCGAAGGCATGTTGGATGGTGAGTGGATACTGAGCCGTTGTTTCGGTGACATCTGAGACAAGCGAGGAGGTGTTGTGGGTGTCAGCCTGTGAAGAGTGTGACTCGTGTGCCTGGGCGGCAGGCATGAAACAAGTGGCCATGACGGCCAGGCCAATGGCGCAGGAAAGTCGTGTGCGTCGCAAGGGAGAATCCTTTTGTGATCGTGTCGCGGTGGATACCGCCATCAAGATGAGACCAGACAGACCCTGTCGGTGTGGGCCTGTTTGGTCGTCGGATACAGAGAATGTTTGTACAGGGAATGCTCGACTCAGAAGTCGTAGGTCATGCTCAGCAACGCACTACGCGGCGCGCCGTACAGGTACTGGCTGTAGAAGCCCTGCTGCGTGTAGTACTCCTCATCGAAGAGGTTGGACACGTTGAGCTGGGTGCTGAAGTTGTCATTGAAGCGATAGCGCGCCATGGCGTTGGCGAGGAAGACATCGCCCTGGCCGACCTTCTCGCTACCGGTGGGCGTGTCGGTATTGCGATAGGTATCGCCCTGCCAGGTACCGCCGGCACCCAGGGTCAGGCGTGACCAGTCGCCGGGCAGCTGCCAGGTGGCATAGACCTTGGCCTGCTGGCGCGGATAGCTGGTATTGAGCTGGCTGCCATCGGAGTCCTCGGCATCCACCAGTGCGTAGCTGGCGGAGAGGTTGATGCCGGGAGCGACTTCACCGGCCACTTCCAGCTCGAAGCCCTCGACCACGGCGCCGTCGGACTCGGTGTAGGCCTGATCGGTGGTGCCGGCGACATAGACGCCGGGGATCTCGACGGCCAGATTGTCCTGCTCGCTGCGGAAGACGGCGAAGGAGACGTCAGCACGGTCCTCGAACAACGCCGCCTTCAGGCCCGCTTCATAGTTGGTGCCCTCGAGCGGGTCGAGCAGGGCGCCATCGGGGGCACGTTCGCTCTGGGTGTTGAAGATCTGCGTGTAGCTGGTGTAGGCGGTGAGGTTGTCGGTAATGTCGACGATCAGGCCGGCATAGGGCGTGAACTCGTCGTTGTATTCATAGCTGCGCTCGCCACGGTAGTCTTGGTCGATCTCCCAATCGGTCAGGCGGGCACCGAGGATCAAGTGTACGGGGTCTGCCAGCGAGAAACGCGTGACGGCGTAGAAGCCTTCCTGCTTGGTCTCGGTGTCGTCCGTCAGGCCCCACTCGCCCCATTCGGGCTCGGCCAGTGCCGGGTCGTCACGATCAGTGAAGCTGCCCAGCGCCGGTACACTGCCCGCCGGGGTGCGGCTCCAGATCTCGTACTCTTCCTTGAGCTGCATGTAGCCGAAGCCCAGCTGGTGCTCACGGCCAAACAGCTCGAAGGGGCCCTCGGCACTCAGGTTGAGATTTTTCTGGGTGCGGTCCCCGCGGTAGTCGACCAGATAGGAGGACGTTGGCACCTGGCGATTGGTGTCGTAGTAGAGGATGCCGTTGTCACGATCCACATAGCCGCCACGGTAGTTGTAGGTCAGGCCGTAGTTGGCATCGCCATGACTGTAGGCGGCGGTCGCCTTCCAGCCGTTGGAGAAGTAGTGGGTCAGATCGGCGAAGCCGCGCGTATTCTCGGTGAAGAAGTGCGCCCACTCGGTGTTGTTGGCGGTCGACTGATCGAAGTCGGTGCGCGTGCCGTCGGTGTAGTAAAGCGGCACGCCCAGATAGGCGCCGTCCTGGTCGTAGCGCTGATACTCGACGCCGACGTTCAGCTCGGTGTCTTGCGTCAGTTCGGCGGCAATCACCCCGTAGAGGGTCTCGCGGTCATTCTCGACATCATCCATGAAGCTGTCGGAGCGGTCCTTGGCGGCCACGAAGCGCACGCCGACCTTGCCGGCGTCATCCAGTGGCGTGCTGACATCCACCACGCCACGGCGACGGTCCCAGCTACCGACGGCACCGGTCACGTTGGCGGCGGCTTCGTCCAGCGGCTTCTTGCGCACGAAGTTGACGGTGGCGGACGGGTCGCCCACGCCAGTCATCAGGCCGGTGGCGCCGCGGACAACCTCGACACGATCATAGATGGCGGTATCCCACTCGGCGTCGCCGAAGGGCCAGAAGCTGCTGGTGTTGCTCTGCTGACCATCGAACTGGAAATTGCGGATCGAGTAGCCACGCGACTGGAAGTTGGTGCGCGTGCCATCGAGACGATTGGAGGACACCCCCGGCAGACGATTGACGGCTTCCGTGGTGCTGGTCAGCGCCTCATCCTCCATCTGCTGGCGGGTCAGAAAGCTGACAGACTGCGGTGTCTCGCGCGGCGACAGCGTCAGGCCATTGGCACTGGTGCTGGAGCCGACCGTGTACGCCTGTGTCTCTTCTGTAGTGCCGGTTTGTGCTTCGCCGACGATGGTCATCGACTCCAGTTTTTGCGTCTCGTCCGCGAAGGCGGTGGTGCTGAGGAGTGAGGACGTCGCGAGGGCGATGGAGATAGCGAGAGGCGAGCGTGTAAAACCTGGACGGCGGAGTGAGTGAGCCAAGATTATGTTCCCTGAATGTTTATAGTAATCATTATTATTTACCCGCTAGCGGCACTTTTGTTTTGCGAAATGCCAGACTTTCTTTGCGGGATGCCAAGAATGAAAAATTCGGGGAACTTCATGAGCCCGGCGTGGTGCCATCGGGCGATGGGGTTGGTCATGTGGTAGGACAGAACCGCTACCCGCTGACATGTACGAGCCTCATATTCGGGCCGCGCGTTCGATACATTCAGGCCACGCACGCAAGTGTCATACTGAAACGCCCCGCGACCGTTCATCCGGTCGCGGGGCGTTTCGTTTCCGAACTGTTGCTCTTTGTCTCGTGGTGCAGGGCGGCTGAGGGTTATGGATCTGGGGTTACGAATCAGGGGTTACGGCGCGCTCACTCCCGCTCGACCCACGCCTTCCAGCCGCCGTATTCGCTGATGTCCACTGCCACTGGGCAAGATCAGGAATCAAGTAGTTATCGGGCAGCTTCAACAAGCGACAATAAAAAAAGTCCCGCGATAGTCGTGTCTGGCCACGACTTTCACGGGACTTTTGCCTACGAGAGGGTCACAAGCGTGAAGGGATGAGCCTAGCCCTTGCTGTCGTCGGCACTTTTGGCAGGCCCTTTGGCAGAGCTCGCGTCTTTATCGGACCGCTCGTGGACGGGTAAAGCACCTTCTTCAGGGCCGGCTTCATCACCCGGGGCAGTGTCCTCACCTGTAGCCGTTGCAGCGGAAGGCTGAGCGTTTGAGGTGTTGGCACCGATACGCTTGGTCCATCGCTGGCGGGCAAAGCGGCGCAGATTGGCCACGTTGTCCGTCTCGTCGATGATGTCTTCACCCAGGATCGTCTCCATCACGTCTTCCAGCGTGATGACACCCAACCAGTTGCCGAGGTTGTCGTAGACCACGCACAGATGCTGGCGTTCGCGCTGCATGAGTCCAAAGGCATGTTCGACGTTGTCTTCGGCGTGCAGCTCGCTGATCGGGCGCATCAGGTCCTTGAGCGGCGTAGTGGGCTCTGCCTGATGGGCATCTGCCCGGTGGATCATGCCCAGTGTTCGTTCATCGGTGGTCATCACCGGGTAGCGGCTGAAGGGCCAGACCGTCAGCTGGTCATTGAATTCGGCCACGCTCATCTCGGGACTGACCGTCTGGCAGACAGGGCGCGGCGTCAGCACGTCACGCACCTTCATCTCATGCAGATTGAGGATGTTGGTGATGACGCGCTGTTCATCGTTTTCCAGGGCTTTCTTGTCGAGCCCCATCTGGGCCAGTGCCTTGATCTCGCCACGTACATCGATGTCATGGGCATCCTTGCCGATGCGCGAGGTGATCAACTCCGACAGCCAGATCAGCGGCTTGAGCGCGATGACCATGGCATTGAGCACGCCGGGCAGCATCGGCGACAGCTGACGCCAATAGGTGGCACCGATGGTCTTGGGGATGATTTCCGAGGCCACCAGGATCAGCAGCGTCATCACCGCTGAGGCCACGCCCACCCAGGCTTCCCCGAAGACGACTGATACCTGCGCGCCCACCCCCGTGGCACCGACGGTATGCGCGATGGTATTGAGCGTCAGGATGGCGGCCAGTGGCTTGTCGATATTGTCCTTGAGCTTGGCCAGAGCGGCGTGGCGCTTGGGGTGCTGGTCTCTCAGGCTGGCCACATAGCTGGGGGAGAGCGACAGCAGCGCCGCCTCGAGCACGGAGCAGATGAATGAGATGCCAATCGCGATGGCGGCAAACAGGATCAACAGAAACATGAGGCGTGCTCCTTGGGAGTAAGGCATCCATTAGTGACATAAGGCGCAGCACTGTCAAACCCGTGAATTCTCGCAGAGTTTTCAGCCTGCTGGCCAAGCTTGCCAGCCTGTGCCGTAAAGTGCCGTTGACTCGAGGGATGCAAGGGGGCTGCAAAAGAGAGCTGGGCTTTACAAGAGACAAGGTGCAATACTTGTTTGATAATGAGATTGTTTTGCTTTCGTCAATCATTATATTTTGTGGCGCCAGCCGTAGTCGCAAGCCACGGCCTGGCATTGCCGCTGAGTGGCACCGTAAGCCTCTTCAGCTGTCAGTGCGACCCGCAGCAGGCGGCAAGCCTTCATCAGGATTCACATTGCAGGGATTTGCAGCGACATGTCACAGCCGCTTGGAGCCATTGCCGACAGTTCAGTTGCTCGCCGCATCATGGCGTCATCACAACAGAGCCCTTCATCGCTCAGCGAGCGGCGAGGCTGGCGAGCGGTGAAGTACCCGCATTGTGAGGGGCAGGTGCATGATCTGCATCCCTGGCGGGATGCGCATCTGACGCTGTGTGATCTTGAGGTGTCACGCGCCTATCACGGCCAGCATCAGTTTCACGAGGGGCTCTATCTCTGCCTGGTGCTGGAAGGGAGGCTGACGCTATCAGGCGTGGATGGCGCGGGAATTGACTTGTCAGCGGGGCAAGGCGGTAGCTTTCGCCCGGCAAGGACGCAGTCTTCGCCGCCGACGCTGAAAAGCTATCACCCTCAAGGCCGCCTGCGCTGTATCAGTTTGCATCTTGAGGGCGAGGTTAGCCAGTCCCTGCAGGTGCGACGGGGTCTGGCGAACTGGGATGCTTTGCCTTGCGCGCGTCATTCCAGCCCGTTGGAGTGGACGCCGGGGCGCTGGCTTCATCAACAATTGGATGAGCGTGTCAGAGTCCCTGATGGTGAGGGCTCACGAGGAGAGTGCGAGAGGTCAGCGATCACCGCCTGCGAAGGGGATATGCTGGAATGGCAGGGAATAGCGCTGCAGTTGCTGGGGGCGGCACTCAAGCGCCGTGCTGATGAGGCACAGGACGTACCGGCGTCCCCCGCGTCTCCCGCATCGTCATTAGTGTCCCCATCGCGACCCCACAGTGTCTGTCGACACCTGGAGGCGGTACGCCAGCGCCTTGCTGCCGTGCCGCATGGCGCGTACTCGCTGGAGGAGCTGGCACGGGTGGCCTGCATGAGCCCCTCCAGCTTGCGCCAGAAGTTTCGCCAGGCCTTCGGGCAGTCGCTGGGCAGTTATCAGCGTGAATGTCGCATGCGGTGTGCCGAGCAGGCCTTGCGGCGCGGGGTGAGCATTCAGCAGGTGGCGCATCAGACGGGGTATGCACATGCCTGTAACTTCGCCACGGCCTATCGGCGTCATTTCGGGGTGTCGCCACAGGAGGCGCGCGCCAGGTTTCATCGCGTCGATTGAGCCGCACTGGCGGCGAGCACCTGACAATCGGCTTGGGGTTGTCACAATACGCAAGCGGGCACCTCATGGGTGCCCGCTTGCGTATGTCGTACTCGAAGGTTCAGTGCTGCGTCGTGCTGGTGATGCGAGCTGGTCTTACAGGAAGGGAATCATCGGCAGCACCACGTCATCCAGCAGGCCCGTCGGGTAGTGCAGGTTCATCGCCGCCTGCATGCCGAGCAGGAAGACTGCCACGCCCAGCGCGAAGAGCCCTGCGAACAGCGGCGACTTGCGCGCGATGGTGAGCTGGAAGCCCAGGCAGAACAGCACGGCGGTGGAGACGAAGCCCAGCAGCGCACTGACACCAATCAGCACGAAGAAGCCGAGTACCACACCCACTGCCTTGAAGGCTGGTTGCTGGACGCGAATCATGCCGCGACGCCAGCCGTTGAAGACCACGGCGATCACCGAGAGCAGCGTGATGAAGGCGGCCAGCGTCGGGAAGGCCTTGCCGAGTGGCATCAAGTCCTTGACGTCGTAGAGCGCCCACAGGGCGGCCGCGCCCATCATCAACAGCAGCAGGAAGTCGACGCCACCGAAGCCACGCGATTCCAGGACATCTTCTTCCGGGGACGGCGCGCTCTCGACCACTTCATGGGTCTGGCGGCGACGCATGATCGCCTTGCGAATCACCGGCAGGAAGAAGGCCAGCAGGATCAGGCCGAGAATGATCAGTACCCCCGGCCGCAAGAAGGCTTCGGCGCCGTGGAACTGCATGCTCTGATAGAAGTAGTTTTCGGCGCCCGGTGCCAGCACGAAGCCGATCAGGAAGGCGGGACGCGACCAGCCAGCACTCTTGAACAGCACACCGATCATGCCGATCATGCCCAGCGCGGCCCAGTCACCCAGCGAGCGACTGGCCTGATAGGCAGCGAACAGGATCAGTACGGTGATGGCAGGGGCCAGAATGGCGAAGGGCACACGCGTCAGCTGCGCGACCGGACGCGCCAGCATCAGGCATAGGCCCGCGCCCAGGATGTTGGCCAGCGCCAATGACCAGATGATGGTGTAGGTCATGTCCAGATTGGTGGTGATCATCGACACACCGGGTTCCAGACCCAGTAGCAACAGCCCACCCAGGAAGACCGCCGCCGTGCCGGAGCCTGGCACCCCGAACAGCAATGTTGGCACCATGGCACCGCAGGCGCAGGCATTGTTGGCGGATTCGGGCGCGATGACGCCGCGGATATCGCCCTTGCCGAACTGGCTCGGGTCCTTGGCGGTCTTGACCGCGAAACCGTAGGTGATCCAGTCGACCACGGAGCCTGCCAGGCCCGGAATGGTCCCGATCAGGCTGCCGATACCGGCACAGCGCGCGACCAGCCACTTGTTCTTGACCACATCCTTGATGCCGGCAGACCAGCCCTTGCCCAGGTCGGTGTTGCCGTTCTTGGCGATACTGCCACGTCCCAGCAGCAGCTCGACGATTTCCGGCAGGGCGAAGATGCCCAGACCCAGCACGATCAGCGGCACGCCGTCGTACAGGTAGTCGATATCCAGGTTCATGCGGTACTCGCCGGTCACCGGTGCGGCGCCGATGGCACCGACCAGCAGGCCGAGGCCGCAGGCTGCGGTGCCCTTGAACAGGTTCTTGCCCGACAACACCGCCACCATCGTCAGGCCCAGCAAGGTCAACACGAACAATTCGGCTGACGAGAAGGCCAGTACGAGGGGGCGTGCGACGAGGATGAAGCCGGTCAGGATGATGGCGCCGATCACGCCACCACACAGGGAAGACAGGAAGGCGCTGGTGAGCGCGCGGGCTGCCTGGCCCTTCTTGGCCAGCGGGAAGCCATCCAGCACCGTGGCTTGCGACGCGCTGGAACCGGGAATGCCCATCAGGACGGAGGCGAAGGTATCGCCGGTAGGAATGACCGCGACCATGCCCATCAGCATGCCCAGGGCGTAGCCCGGGTCCAGTCCATAGAGGAAGGGCAGCAGCAGGGCCATGCCGGCGATGCCGCCCAGGCCGGGAATGATACCGACTAGCAGGCCGACGAAGATGCCGATCATCATGAACAGCAGATGCGTCAGCGTGAAGACGTGTCCAATGCTGGACAGGAGAGTGTCGATCATGGCGTTACTCAACCTCTTGTTCTTCTCTAGATGCTTCTCTAACACTCAGAGGCGGTGCCGGGGAGAGCATGGTGAGGCAGGGAGTGAAAGGCTCACGGGGCTGCTGGTCGGCAGCCCCGTGAGTGGGTCCCCATCACACCCGGGGGCAGACCGTTACGGGTGTGATTGCGCGCCTCAACGAGATTGCAGGCGGATATTGTGGCGTTCCATCAGCCAGTTCGTGACCCATTCGTGCTCGGCTTCGCTCAGCTGCATGGCTTCCTGAAGCTGGGTCGCGGCGGCCTTGCCGACCATCAGGCCATAGGGCCCGACCTTCTCGGCGGCCTCCTTGAGGAACTCGGGGTCCTTGGCCAGATCACGTGCAGCCTGGCGGTAAAGCTCCAGCAGCTCCGGATCCACGTCCTTCGGCACCAGCAGCATCTTCTGCATGGCGTAACCGGAGGCGAAGAACTTATGGAAGATCTGGTAGGCCTCGTCGTCACGTGAATGGCCTTCCTGGGCCAGATACAGCTCGGAGAAGGTCGGCAGGTCCGGGAAGGACGGATCGCGCTCGATATGGCCTTCGTCATCCATCACGCCAAGGCTGAACAGCGGTACGGCCTGGTTGGCGTCGACCAGCGGCGTGACGTTGCTCTTGTAGGCGGAAGTGGTCTGGAAGTCGAGGGCGACTTCGCCACGCTCGAAGGCCAGGCGGCCTTCACCACGGCTCTTCATGCCGAAGACCGGGTCGACCTGGAAGTCGAGCAGATCGAAGGTCATCAGCACCGGCATCTCGAGCCCGGTCGGGTTCTGGCCGGCGAACTTCACTTCCTGGGAGGCGAGGGCCTCGAGCGCACTGGCGCTGTCCTTGCCCAGCGAGCTTGAGGCGTAGACGACACCCCCTGTCGGTGCGGCGAAGATCGGCTCCCAGTCGGCATAGTCATAGCGCACGCGACGGTCGCGCAGCATGGCCGGATACTGGGTAGAGGCCGAGGTGACGACCATCTCGTCGCCGTCATCGCCGGCACGCTTGCTGAACAGGTTGACGCCGGTGATAGAACCACCGCCCGGGACGTTGTCGATGACGACAGCCGGGTTGCCCGGCAGGTCCTTGGTCATCCAGTTGGACATGAAGCGTGCCCAGACGTCCGTGCCGCCCCCGACACCGAACGGGACGGTCCAGGTCAGGGTGTCAGGGACTTCCGCCGCGGCGTGAACGGCTGAGGACAGTGGCATCAGGCCCATGACGGGCAGCATGAAGGCCAATGCGGTGGTGCGGGCATGACGCTTGAGGGTCTGGCGCTTGGGGGTAGACACGATGATGGACATGGTCTGACTCCTGATTATTGTTGGAATGCGTTGTCGATCAGTGATGCGCTATCTGCATGGCGGCGCAGTCAGGCTATTTCGTTTAGCGAAAATTCATTGTAAATCAATATACTGCAGTACCTGCTCGTTGCCTGTCGACGAACTCTTCGCCTCTGGCGCTTGCCAGTGCGGTCGTCTGGCGTGTCATGCACGCCCAGGCATCTCCACCGAGTCGGGGAGGTTCAAGAACACCTCGCCACTCATGATCTTGCGTGCCGTGCGCAGCAGAGACACGCGGCTGGGGGTCATCGGGTCGGCATTGGCATGCTCGACCTCGACATCCAGAAATCCGGCGGGATGTTCCAGGTGGACGTTTGCCGCCAGGCTATCCGGTGCCAGAGTGCCGGCCGCGAGTGCCACACGATTGGCCAGGGTACCCGGGATGCTGATCGCAACGGCCAGCGTGATGGCTCCCGTGACGGCCAGGGCGCCATGGCAGCGATGCGGCACGAAGTAGCGGGCGCATAGAGTGCCGTCCTGTGTGCGCGGGGCGGAGAGAATCACCGGCTTGGGCAGCACCGAGCCGCTGACGTCGCCCATGCCCATCAATTCCCCCGCCTTGAGGCGAATCTGCTCGAGACGTGCCATCGCCTCGCGGTTGGCGTCCATCTCGGCCGGCGCTTCGTTGCCCGCCCAGCCCAGACTTGCCGCTTCGATCAGCACTACCGGCGTGGCGGAGTCGAGACAGGTCACCTCGACGCCATCAATCACGTCGATGACCTGGCCGCTGGGCAGCATCTTGCCGGTCTTGGCGCCCACCGCGCCGAGGAAGCCCAGCTTGATGGCGCTGCCGGCGCCGGGCACACCACTAATGCGCGTGTCACCCTGGTAGGCCACCGTGCCGCCGGGCGTCGGCACCTGGCTGTCGATCAGCGTGCGGGTGTTGAGGTTGTGAATCCGCAGACGCGTCAGGTCGCCCTGCAGCGCAATCATGCCGGTTTCGATGGCGTAGGGGCCGACGGCGGCCAGCATGTTGCCGCAGTTGGGCGAGAAGTCGACCTTGTCGCCTTCTACGTCGATCTGAGCGAACAGGTAATCGACATCAGCTTCAGGATGACTGGGCGGCCCGACGAGGGCGACCTTGCTGGTCAACGAATTGCCGCCGCCCAGGCCATCGATCTGCAGTACGTGGCCGGAGCCCATGACCTGACGCAGAACTTCGCGACGGCCTTCGTCATCGGCGGGGAGGTGATCCAGACGCAGGAAGGGACCCCGAGAGGTACCGCCACGTAGGATCATGCAAGGAAGTGAATGCATCATGTTGGAACGCGCTCCTGTCTGTTTGCGCCTTCGTGAAGCATCACAGCCGATGATCTATGCATCAAATGCAAATAAAACCTATACTGCCTTCATTGTGCACATTAATCCGAAAACTGAAACAATAAGGTAGTTGCATGCATAGATTGGAGTTTCTGGATCTGTCGGCGTTCGTCGAGGTCGCCGAGAATCATTCTTTTAATGAGGCGGCAGAACGGCTGCATATTTCGCAGCCGGCGTTGTCGCGCCGCATCCAGAAACTGGAGGAGATTCTGGGCGCCAAGGTGCTCGAGCGCACCACGCGAAGAAGTCGTTTGACGCCCGTTGGTCGTGATTTCCTGCCCAAAGCCCGCAAGTTGCTCGAAGATTATGAGTCGTCTCTGGTCGGCGTCCGCGAGCTTGCCACCCACCGCAAGGGGGTGCTGACCATCGCCTGCCTGCCCACAGCAGCCTTCTACTTCCTGCCCAGCGTGGTGCGCGAATTCAATACCGCCTATCCCGGTATCCGGATTCGCATCTTGGATGTCAGCGCCAATGAAGGGGTCGAAAGGGTGGTCTCGGGGGAGGCCGACTTTGGTATCAACATGGTCAGTGCCCACCATCCGGCGGTGGATTTCACCTCCATCTATCGTGATCCCTTTGTGCTGGCCCTGCGTCGAGACCATCCTCTTGCACAGAAACAGCGCGTGGAATGGAGCGACCTGGATGATGTGCGCCTGATCACGGTCTCGCGTGACAGCGGCAACCGCATTCTGCTCGACAACACCCTGCTGTCCGCCGGCCTGCATCTGGATGGCTTCTACGAGGTACAGCATCTCTCGACGTCACTGGGTTTGGTCGAGAGCGGGCTGGGCGTCGCCATTCTGCCGTCGATGGCCATGCCGGGGCCGGAACACGAGGTACTGTGTCAGCGTGAATTGCCCGAACCGCGCATCGATCGCACCATTGGCCTGCTGCGGCGGCGCGGTGAGTCCCTGTCGCCGATCGCGGAACTGTTCATCGAGATTCTGCTCAAGCGCTGGAACTGAGTCGCTCGTCTGGGGCGAAGAGGGCTAAGGTCAGGGTAGGCAGGAGTGCGGTGGACAGGGTCGCAATGGACAGAGCCATAATTGAGAGCAGAGTGGCAGGCACCTCTCGCTAGGGTTGGCGTGGCGTGGCCTAGGGAAACACTGCACAAATCCTGCCGTTGGTGCCTGATCGCCACCGGCGAGGTAGAATCTGGCAATACCGCTACCGCCTGATAGAGCCCTCCGATGAAGCAGATCTCATTCGCCCAAGCAGAGCATCAGAACAAGAAGAAAGTGACTCGCCGAGAGCGATTCCTGGCCCAGATGGAGGCAATGCTCCCTTGGCACCAGTTGATCGATGCACTGTCGCCAGCCTACTTCCCGAATGCCGCGGGCAAGCGAGGCCGGCCGCCCATCGGGCTTGAGCGCATGCTGCGAATCTACTTCCTGCAACAGTGGTATGCACTGGCTGATGAGGCGCTCGAAGATGCCATCTACGGCAGCCAGGCAATGCGCGACTTCGTGGGGATCGACCTGGCCATTGAGAGCGTGCCGGATGCGACCACACTACTGCGCTTCCGCCACCTACTGGAAAAGCATGCCCTGACGCAGCGGATCTTCTAGGAGATCAATGCTCACTTGGCCGAGAAGGGACTGTTTATGCGTGAGGGCACTATTGTTGACGCCACTATCGTCTCGGCTGCGCCCTCCACCAAGAACAAGGCCAAACAGCGCGACCCCGAGATGAAACAGACCCGCAAGGGCAACCAATGGTACTTCGGCATGAAGGCCCATATTGGCGTCGACGCAGTGACCGGCCTGACGCATACCGTGGTTGCCACCCCGGCTAACGTGGCTGATGTCACCATGGTAGAGCACCTGGTGCGGGATGATGACAATCGAGTCCACGCTGATGCGGGCTACATCGGTATGGGCAAACGCCTGGACGAAGAGAAGGATGCAGGGATTCCCGTTGCTGTATCGCGGCCAAGCGAGGCGGTATCAAGAAGATGGAAGAGAGTCCGATGAAAGAACTGCTGCTGAAGATCGAGTGGACCAAGGCCAGTATCCGCGCCAAGGTCGAGCATCCGTTTCATGTCATCAAGAATCTCTTCGGCTACCGGAAGGTGCGCTACAAGGGGCTGGCCAAGAACCAGGCGCAGCTATTCAGCCTGTTCGGGCTAGCCAACCTCGTGCTGGCGACGCGATGCGAAGGACGCATTGACGGGGTCAGTGCGTCTTGAATTTCCCCTACCAGCCGGATAAACCGGCTGGTAGGGGAAATAGGCCATCTATACCGGTCAGAAAGCGACCGCTGTTGCGGTTGAAGCACCAGTCTGAGCGCTGTAAACGCGCAGAACCGAATTGATCATCGTTTCCCCAGTACATAAGATGGTTGTGTATAAGACATTCATGTTTCACGGCAAGGCCGATGAAACCGTCTTGATGTCGCGTGGTCAGCTGCCGTCGGGCGCCGGTGAGGTTCTTCTTCTCATCGCTTGTCCCTGCGGCCATTGATGACGTGGCGTCTTGCCTAACAAAAGGATGTACATGCCCATGAGTACCCGCACAGCCACTCACGCTACCTCTCGTCAGACGGCCCTCGCGCTGGGTCTGGCACTCGGGCTCGGCAGCGCGCTGCCTGTCAGCGCAGACGAGCCGATGGCTGCCGATGACACGGGCAAGCGCGCACCGCAGGGTGAACATACGCTCAAGCGTGCCCAGCTGGTCAGCTTGATCGAACAGGGCCGGCAGGAGCTGGCACCGGACTTCAATGGCTTTCTGACACAGGTTGCCGAACGCAATTCGCAGGACACAGCCGTTAGGGCCGCCATCGAGCAGTATCAGGCCGGCGAGTCGCTGGAGGGGGATGACTTCGTCAACGTCTATCGCCTGCTGGGGGTCTACAACCGACTGCAGTATGGCGATGACGTCCAGGAGCTGCTCAAGGAAATGGTCGCGATCCCGACCTTCAAGGTCGGTGAGAAACCCCAGCATGAAAACCCCGAGATCTCGCGTTTCGGTGAGTTGATCAAGGACAAGGCCGAGGCATTCGGCTTGACGTTCCGCAACGTGGATGACCGTGTCTTCGAGGTGGAGCTCAAGGGGACGGGGGAGGATGTTTTCGGCATTCTCACCCACGGGGATGTGGTGCCGGCGGACCAGGAGGGCTGGACGCTTGAGGATGGCACCCACCTGGATCCGTTCGAGGTCACCGAGATCGATGGCAAGCTGTACGGGCGTGGCACCGAAGATGACAAGGCCTCCATCGCCGCGGCGCTGTATGCCATGAAGTCTCTCAAGGAGAATGCGGTGCCGGTCAAGCGCACCATTCGTCTGATGATCGAGACGACGGAAGAGACCGGCGGTGAGGGCTTCGCCTATTACAAGACGCACAACGCGCTGCCCGAATACAACATCGTGCTGGACAGCGGCTATCCGGCAATCACTGCCGAGAATGGCTTCGGCACCATCGATGCGCGTTTCCCGCTGGCACGCGAGACACAGACGGGGCAGGCGGCGGATGCCCTGCCGGCGATCACTTCCTTCAAGGGGGGACTTGCGACCAACCAGATTCCCGAGCGCTCCGTCGCCACCCTGCACGCCAGTGATGCCGCGGGCGCCAAGGCGCTCAACCACAAGCTGGAAGCGCTTGGCAGCCGTTACGTCAACGAGCACGGCAAGGATTTCAGCGTCGCCAGTGAAGTGAAGGGCGAGGATGTCATCGTCACGGTGACGGGCAAGTCGGCCCACTCATCGGCACCGGCCAATGGCGTGAATCCGGTGACACGACTGGCGGGACTGCTGGCCACCTCCGGTATCGATTTCCAGGACAGTGCCTATGAAGATGCCGTGCACTACCTGAATGACAATTACGGGCTGGATTATCACGGCAAGCTGCTGGGCATTGCCTACTCCCATGAATTCATGGGGCCGCTCAAGGTGACGCCGACCTATCTGGAGAAAGAGGACGACGCGCTGCGTGTCGCGGTCAACGTGCGGGCTCCGGCGGGCGAGAAGTCGCCTGAGGAACTCAGCCAGGTGATTAAGGAAAAGCTCACAGCCTATGCCAGGGAGCAGGGCATGGATGTGGCGCTGAACGTCGAGATTCGCGACTGGATGCTGCGTGACCCCAGCGGTGCCTGGCTCCAGACGCTGCTCAACATCTTCGGCGATACCACGGGACTCGATGCCGAACCGCGTTCCTCGGCGGGGAGCACGACCGCCAAGCTGCTGCCCAATGCGATCAACTTCGGGCCGTCGATGCCGGGCGAGACCTATACCGGGCATACCTCTGAAGAGTTCAAGCGTGTCGACAATCTGCTGCTGGACATCCAGATGTTCACCGAGATGATGGCCCGCATCGGCAATCAGGATTCGCTCAAGTAATCGGGTGAGTTCGCGGGGCCGCCGTTATGTGAATCGCCTTTTGCATGGCATATTGAAATAGCCCTGGAAATTGCCTCTTGCCTGGGTGACAGGCATCACATGCCAACGCCCGCCACCGCCCCTGATGAAGGGGCAGTGGCGGGCGTTGTCGTCTGTGAAGGTCGCCGATCACCCAGTGCGGCCGCGCGATCTCACCTCGGGCGGTAGGGCTCGGCCGGATGAGCGGTCTGGTAGGCGTCCATATAGGCGGTGGCTGCTTTCAGGAGATGGACGTCAGCGTGCCTGGCGCCTGCCAGTTGAAAGCCGACCGGCAGTCCCTGCGAAGTGAATCCGCAGGGGACCGAGGCGGCGGGTTGGCCGCTCAGATTGAAGGGGTACGAGAACGGCGTCCATTCCTCCCAGTCGTGCCATTGGCTGGCGGGCGGCACCTGATGATTCAGTGCGAAGGGGAGGACGGCGACGCTTGGCGTCAGCAGCAGAGGGTAGTCCTGATGGAAGCGCTCAAGCTGTTGGGTGAGCCGGTGCCTGGCCTCGAAGGCCTCGAACAACTCAAGCGAGGTCCAGTCGCGGGCACGCATGGCATTCTCGACCAGGCCGGGGTCGAGCTGTTCGCGCTGGCGGGCATCACAGCCTTTCCAGACCCCTAGCGACGCGGTGAACCAGATCTTGCGAAACATCTCGAGGCTTGAGTCGATGGGGGGATCGACCTCCACGATTTCGGCGCCAAGCCCCGCCAGACGCTCTGCGGCGCGTGCTACCCGACTGGCGATCTCGGGGTCGACATCGGCCTGCCCGAGGCGCGGGGAGTAGGCGATTCGCAGGCCTGTCAGTGGCGTGCCGATCTCCACGCCCCAATCCTCGGGTTGTCCGCGGGTGGCGTAGGGGTCCTGTGCATCATGACGGCCGAGGACATTGAGCATGGCGGCGGCGTCGCGCGGGCTGCGGGTGAGCGGCCCGATACTGGACAGGGATGCGGCCTGGGCGGGAGGCCACTGGGCTGTCCAGCCGAAGGTAGGCTTGAAGCCGAAGACACCGCTGAAGGCGGCGGGAATGCGAATTGACCCGCCGGAATCCCCGCCCTGATGCAGGACTCCCAGGTTCAGGGCGGCGGCGGTGGCCGCACCCCCTGAAGAGCCGCCCGGGGTCAGCGCGGTATTCCAGGCATTGCCGGTGGCGCCATGCACGCGATTGTCGGTGACGGCCTTCCAGCCGAACTCGGGGGTATTGGTCTTGCCCAGCAGAATCGCGCCTGCCTCGCGCAGGCGCCGCACCGGAGGGGCGTCCTGCTGACAGGGCGTGGCCGCCGTGGTGAGCGAGCCCTCGCGCGCCGGCATGCCGGCGACATCGGTGAGATCCTTCAGCGAGGTCGGGATGCCATCGAGCGGGCTCAGGGGCTGGCCCGCCTGCCAGCGCTGTCTGGCGTGATGCGCCGCCTCCAGCGCCGTGTCATGCGCGACATGCACGTAGGCGTTGACCGCCGGATTGAGTCGCTCGATACGGGCGAGCACTGCCTGTGTCACTTGCAGCGGGTCGAACTCGCCACGTTGGTAGCCGCGCGACAGCTGCTCGGCGTCCAGGGTGGTCAGGTCATCCTGGGCGGAATGTGGCGTCAGGTCGTGGGGAAATTCGGCGTCGGGCATGGCGGCTCTCCTACGGGTGAACGGGGCCTATCGATGGATGGCATATGGCGCTTGCATGGACGAGCGGTACGCTGTGGCTGACGCATCGCTGACAAGACGTGGCCTGTTGTTCATGGCCTTGGGTCAGCGGGGCGAAACTCAAGGCTTGTCGAGGCTTGAAAAGCTCGCGGGAGAGCCGCATGGCGGTGAATGAGCATGACAGCTAGTCACCGCGTCAGGCTCGCTGGCGCCGATCATGGCGCATGAAAGTCATTCAGAGTGACGGGAGGAGAGTCATGCCAGCCAAGTCCAGGGCACAGCAGATGGCAGCAGGAGCGGCGTTGGCCGCGCGCCGGGGAGAGCAGAAGGCGAGCGAGCTGGTGGGCGCGGCGCGTTCGATGTACGATTCCATGAGCGAGGAGGAACTCGAGAAGATGGCCTCCACCTCACGCGAGGGGAAACCGCGGCACGACAACCAGAGCGACGATTAGCACGACGACCAGAACGACAACCAGCACGACCGCCACGATCGAGGTGGTGCCGAGAAGAAGCCACCCTGAGTGGTTTGCTCAAATGACAGGGCGCCCGGCAATTGCCGGGCGCCCTGTCATGAGTCGCGTCATTCGCTGTCGAGAGAGGGTCAGCGCTGGTCGTCCAGGCTCTCGTGAGGCGGCTGATGCGACTCGTTGTCAGGCGGTGTCGGGCCGCCATTGGCCTTCGGACTGACCTTGGGCATCGCGATATCCGCACGCTTGCTGCGCCGCTCCTCGGTGCTGATGCCCAGGCGTTCATCGCGGCGCTTCATCAGCTCCTCGTCGATCTGGCCGTCACGGGTGAAGGCCATCATCAGTTGCGGAATCCCATAGGGGAAGTCGTCGCGGTCGATCTGCCAAGTGTGGAAGGTCTTGCCGTAGGTCGTGACCAGATTCTCGAAGTAACTGCGCTCGGCCAGTTCCGGGATGCCCGGAGCCACCAGGATGCCGGACTTCACCTCATAGTGATGGCTGTGCCAGAGCGGCTTCTCTTCTTCGGGGAGTCGCTCGTAACGTTCGGCGCTGATGATGTACTCGATCCCGATCAGACGTGCGTCGTTGCGGTTGGAATCGAAGATGACGCACTGGTGGAGATCATGTTCCAGGTGGATGCAGAAATGACTGGCTTCCACCTGGCGGCCCATGTCATCGGCGTAATGGTGGAAGCCGTTGAGGTAGGTGCTCATCGCTTCCATCGGGTACTTGCGTTGCATGACCTGCGAGGCCGCGTCCAGCACCTGGTGCTTGAGCGGATGGCCGCTGCTGACCTTGCGAGCACGGTTGAGACGGCGTCCCAGAAAGAAGGCGGTCGCCGCTGCCGCACCAGCGAGCAGGCCAGTGCCGAAGCCGCGCGTGGAGTGTGAGGCGTGATGGCATGGGGTGGACGTACGATGATGCATACTTCCTCCTGCGTGGTCGTCTCGAGTAAGTGAGAATCCCTGTCACACCTTCTCATTGCGGTGCATCTTGCTTGGCGAGGTCAAGGGGTGCGCGATGGTGACGTTCGGAACACGGCAATTCGTGCTCAAGGATTGCCTTGTGTCGCCTCCGCCCTCATGAATGAGGGAAATGATGACTGTCATGGCGTCATCGTTGCCCTGACAAGCCCCCCTGAGTGACAGGCCGATGCCATGCACCTCCCTTTGATTGCCTGGAGATTGAATGAAACAGCTGATATTTGATTGTGATGGAGTCCTGGTCGATAGCGAGATCATTGCTGACGGCGTGCTCAAGGAGAAGCTGCCGCTGTGGCTGCCGGATCTCGGTACGAGCGAGCAGATCGAGCATGAGCTGGATCGCTGCCTGGGGATGATGACGCGTGACATCCTGGTGGACCTGGAAGGCCGCAGTCAGCATCGCCTCCCGGCCGATGCCCTGGAGCAGGTTCGTGTGGAGGTGGATCAGCGTCTCGCCAATGGCCTCGAGGCCATGCCGGGCGTGGTGAAGACGCTCGAGTGGATTCGCGGTCAGCGCCTGCCTCTGGCGGTGGTGTCCAACAGCTCCGCCTCACGCATGAAGATCAACCTCGAGAGCTCGGGACTGCGTGGCATTCTGGACGAGATCGCCGCGGCCAATGGCGACCGCGAACTGCCGATCTTCACCTCCGATGACGTCATCAACCCCAAGCCGGCGCCCGATCTCTATCTGCTCGCCCTCAAGACGCTGGGGCGTTCCGCAGAGGAATGCCTGGTGGTGGAGGATAGCCGCACGGGAGTGCAGGCAGCCGTGGCTGCGGGTCTCAAGGTCTTGGGGCATCTGGGGGCCAGCCACATTCCGCCGGGCCACGCCGAGGTGCTGCGGGATACCGGCGCCTGGCAGCTCATCAAGCATTGGGAGGAATTCCCCGAACGCTGCCGGGAGGCAGGCCACCAGGTGCAGGAGCCGGCATGACACGATGCCGTCCGAGGTGAACGACTGACATTGTGAACCTGCAGGACGGCACTGGCCGGCTGTTGTAACATCGCAGGAGTGCCGTCATCGAAAAAGCGTCACAAGGGTGTCGCCACAGCGTCGCAAGCCGCTGTGCCTGATACCGTCGCGTGTTGAGATGCCGGCAGTCCTGTCTATTCATCGCTCCCTCGTGGCTTCTGGAGCTACCTCTTCGTCTTTCGGAAATCGTGATGATCAACGCCTTCATTGCCAGTGATACCTTTGAAAACAAGGGCTATTGGCTGCGCAAGCGTGTCCCCTGGTTCAGTCGTCGTTACGACGCCCATTACGGCATTGACCAGCTTGAGCCCGGCACCCCTCGGCATCAGCAAGCCTCTGCGGCGCTTGAGCATCTGCGCGCCGCGTGCGAATGCCAGACGAGCGGACATCAGGCGAGCGAAGAGCAGCAGGGCGTCGAGAAGATCATCTGGATGTATTGGCATGCCCCGCTTCAAGAGGCGCCGGAAGTGGTGCAGTTGAGCGTGGCATCCTGGCAGAGACAGAATCCGGACCACGAAGTGCGCCTGTTGAACGCTGACAATCTCGAGCAGGTGCTGGGCGTGGACCTCATGGCGGCGTTCGAGCTATCCACCGTCAGGCTGTCGATGGCGATGAAGACAGATGTTCTCAGACTCTATCTGTTGAGTCGCTTCGGTGGCATCTGGGCGGATGCCACGACGTTCTGCCTGGCGCCGCTCGCGACATGGTTGCCCGGCGCCACCGCCAGACATGGCGTCTTCACCTTCCGTCAGCACAAGGCGCCCAGCCGGCCCGTGGAAGCCTGGTTCATCGCCGCCCGGCAAGGATCCCCGGTGGTCACGCGGGTTCTGGCACTGTTCGTGGAGCATCTGTTCCAGCCACGCCAGACGGCCGTGTTCGTGTCCAATCGTGCCAAGAATCACGCGAAGCTGGGGATCGGGCGTCAGCATCCCACGCTGCTGTATGCCGATTTCGTTCGGGACGCCGAGCGCCACGGTTTCATGCCGTATTTCTCGGTGGGCTACTTCTTCAACGAGAGCCTGCGTCAGCACTACACGCCCTCTCTGATCGAGGCGTTCATGGCGCTGGACAATCGCTTCGCCAGCAATGGTGCACCGTTCGAGGTGTTCGAGACGGCCGTGGTCTCCAAGCAGACTTACAAGCGAGACTACGAGCACCGTGAGTTGTTCAAGGCACGCAAGGCCCACCTGCTGGCGCTGCTGGAAAGGCATCCCGAGACAGCGCCAGAAGCGGCCGAGGTCTGAGCCTGGCCAGTGTCCATTCCTCGGTGTCTATCCTTGGGTGTCGACAGATGAGGTCAGCGGCGTCGGCGGGAGGGTGACGCGAGGGTGATGCAAGAGTGACGCGAGAGTGACGCAAGAAAGCAAGACGACAAGACAGGCCCCCGGAGTCTCTCCGGGGGCCTGTCTTGTCGTGGGACGTAGCAGTGGGAGCTGGCAGAAGGGCGTGCTTGCCGGAGAGCCCCACAGAGCCTGCGAGGCGTTGGGCGTGTCATCGCTAGCGAAAGCAGATCCGTGTTCCCCAGGCCAGCAATTCCTCCTGAGTGAGGGAGCGCGACACCATGCCGATCATCTCATCCCCCCACTGATCCGCCCAGGTCAGCACGCCGTGACTGATGCCCCGCGATCTCATGAGGTCGCGTATCTCTCCCGTGCCCTTGAACCACAGGGCCTTGCCATCAAGGCGAGTCAGATCGGAAATGCTGTGGCAGTGGTGAATGTGCACCTTGTAGATGCCATCCAATGACATGACCTCGACGACCGGCACCATGCCCTGTTGCAGGGCGCGCGACAGAGAGTCGAGCGTCATGCTGGCCTCAGCCTGCTGCTCGGCGGGTGAGCTGACATGCAGCGTGTCAGGGGGGGCGTTGTAGGGAGGGTGGCAGTCTCGGTATTCGCCGTGTGGCGCGAGGTGGAGGCTTGAACAGGCATCGGGGATTCTCTCCGTGGCAGGTCATCTTTCTATCACTTGTGTACAAGTAATGTAGAAGTCTTTCGGCGTGCTCGCCAATGCCTGTTAGGAGCTGCCTGCCAGGAGTCATCTGGCAAGCTTCGCCTGCCATGAATTCTCACACCGCTTTCCGATATCAGGATGATACCCGTCATCTGCCTGCCCCTTGGCGCACCCAGCGCCGGCCAGACGCAAGTTTTCCATCGCTGGCCCTTGAAGTTCTGGGAAATCAGAGTCATATCTACAAGGCACTGCGAATATTCGTTGGCGATAGCGCTACTCGTTTCTCGCTGGTGCGCGATCCACCTCACCGCTGTCACAGCTCACAGGGAGTAGCGATTTATGACATCTGGAGGAAAACGCGTATTCAGCGCGTCGGTCATCATCATTCTGGGGCTGGTCGCATTGGGGGCAGGATTCCCCACCCGTTTCGGTGAATTGGCAGATCAGGCGCTCGGCGCCGTGACCAGCATGTTCGGCTGGTTCTATCTGATATCCGTCTTTGGTTTCGTGATCTTTCTCATCAGCCTCGCGTTGAGCAAGTACGGCAAGATCCGGCTCGGCCCGCAGGATAGCCGGCCTTCCTATACCTTCTTTTCCTGGGTCAGCATGTTGTTGGCAGCAGGGTTCGGCGTCGGCCTGGTGTTCTATGGCATGGCGGAACCCATGCAGCACTATCTGAAGCCGCCGTTCGCCGATATGCCAGGCGAGACACCCGAATCTGCGCGCTATGCCATTCAATATGCCTTCTTCAACTGGGGCGTCCATCAGTGGGCTGCCTTCTCGGTGGTCGGTCTGATCATTGCCTATTTCCAGTTCCGAAAGGGACAGGCGGGGCTGGTGTCCTCGGTGCTGTCTTCCGTGACGGCCAAGCACCCCAAGGCACGCCGCTTCGGCTCGGTGCTGGATGTCTTTGCAGTGGTGGCGACCGTGATGGGGGTTGCGACATCGCTGGGTCTGGGCGTGTTGCAGATGAATGGGGGGCTGCACTTCGTCTTCGGCGTGGAAGAGGGCTGGCAATGGCAGTTCATCATCATGGGCGTGATGTTCTGTGCCTACATGGCCTCGACTTGGTCCGGGCTCGACAAGGGCATCAAGCGCCTGTCCAACCTCAACATGAGCATCTGCATCGCGCTGATGCTGTATGTGCTGTTCACTGGCCCGACGCTGGAGATCCTCAAGACGATCACCCTGGGTATCGGTGATTATCTGCAGAATTTCATCGGCATGAGCCTGCGCATGTCGCCCTATGACGGCAATGACTGGAACAGCTCCTGGACTGTCTTCTACTGGGCATGGGTCATCGCCTGGTCGCCGTTCGTCGGCACCTTCGTCGCGCGTGTCTCGCGTGGCCGCACCATCAAAGAGTATGTGGTGGGCGTGCTGATCGTGCCGCCGCTGCTGGCGTGCCTGTGGATCGGTGTCTTCGGTGGCGCGGCGATCAACATGGAGTTGGCCAGTGATGTCGGTCTGGCTGCCGCGACGGATGCCAACATCACGTCTGCCTTGTTCGAGATGTTCGATCTGATGCCCTTCAGCAGCGTGCTGTCAGTGGTCGCGATCATGCTGATCTTCATCTTCCTGGTGACTTCTGCCGATTCGGCGTCCTACATCGTGGCGCAGATGACTGATGGTGGCTCGATCAATCCGCCGCTCTACAAGCGTATCGCCTGGGGTGTGCTGATCGCGGCCATCTGCCTGACGCTGATCTCGACGGGCGGTCTCAAGGGCTTGCAGTCAGCCTCGGTACTCTCGGCCTTGCCGTTCACCTTTATCATCTACGGGATGATCGTGGTGCTGGTGAAGGAGCTGCGGGCTGATCGTCGCCAGATGCTCAGTCAGCTGTATCGTCGTCATGGTGAGACACCGGTCGGTGCGGATATCTTCGAAGCTGACAGCCTGGCCGAGGAAGACCGCATCCGCCGTGCACCGGACGTCAAGAATCGTCGCGTGAACCCGCGCGACCATCATTGAGCCGAGTCGTGACATGAACTTATCGTCATGAACTCATCGCCTTGAGCTTATCGTTTTAAGCTCATCGCCTTCAGCTCATGACGTCAATGCGTGCCTTCACGGCAGGCTCAGAACGACAAGACGCCGCTCACAGGAGATGTGAGCGGCGTCTTGTCTTGGCAAGCCAGTCAGCGTGAAGGGGCTCACGTCATTGACTGGCGGCCGGCGACCTCGGCGAGTATCTCGTAGCTCTTCAGGCGGTCGGCATGCTCATAGAAGTCCGAGTTGAACATCAATTCGTCGGCCTGCGTAACTTCCAGCAGATGCTCGAGCTCGCTGCGAATGCGCTCTGGGCCGCCGATAATGGCAGCGGCCAGATTCTGGCCGACCATGGCTTCCTCGCGTGCTGACCAGTCCAGTGTCTCGCGTGGGGGCAGGGTGCGCGTGCTCTTGCCGCGGATCAGGTTGAGGAATTTCTGTTGCTGGGTGCTGGCCAGGAAGTGGGCGCGTTCATCGCTGTCGGCGGCGATCAGCGGTAGGCCGAGCATCACGTAGGGCGCGTCCAGCACCTCGGAGGGCGTGAAGTTCTCGCGATAGAGCTTGATGGCCTCCAGCATGTAGCCGGGGGCGAACTGACCGGCGAAGGCGAAGGGCAGGCCTTTTTTCGCTGCCAGGCGTGCGCTGTAGTCGCTGGAACCCAATAGCCACAGGGGGACATGAGTGCCTTGCCCCGGCATGGCCTTGACGCGCTGACCGGGTGAGGCCTCGCCCAGATACTGCTCGAGTTCGGCCAGCCGCTGGGGGAAGTCATTCACGCCGGCGGAAGGGTCGCGGCGCATCGCCTGCATGGTGATGCCATCGGAGCCCGGCGCGCGGCCAAGCCCGAGATCGATCCTGTCGGGGTAGAGTGTGGCCAGGGTGCCGAACTGCTCCGCCACCACCAGCGGGGGATGATTGGGTAGCATGATGCCGCCCGAGCCGACCCGCAGGCGGGAGGTCTTGCCCGCCACATGGCCGATCAGCACCGAGGTGGCGGCACTGGCGATGCCATCGATGTTGTGATGCTCGGCCAGCCACAGGCGATGAAAGCCCAGCGCTTCGACATGCTGGGCGAGACTGACGCTATTGTGGAAGGTTTCAGCAACACTGCCGGTATCGCGGATGGGGGCAAGGTCCAGCACCGAGAGTGGGATCGTGCCCAGGCGTGAGGTAGGGGCTGTCGTCATGTGCGCTCCTGATAGCGGATTGGCGTGCAGAGAGCAGCCGGGGCGTGGCCCCTCAAGGGTGTGTGGCTGGTCTGCTGAATGGCGTCCAGCATAGTGGACAGCCGCGTCTCTGACAGCGCCTCGCCCCTTCATTTCACTGTTTCTGATATGGCATATATGAGGCGGTCGATACGTCATGCCATTCACGGTGGTCAGTCACCCTGGGGCAGGTGAAGCCCAGGGCAGGTGAAGTCCAATGCAGGCGAAGCCCGGGGCAGGTAAGGGCCTGCATCGCGCACAGGAGGCGAACATGAACGGTTTGCAGTACAAGCAACGCCGCAAAGGCATGGGGCTCACGTTGATATGCCTGGTGCTCATCGGCCTGGGCGTTGCGATCCAGCGCGACATCATCGTGCTGGAGCGCTGGATACCCGCTCACTATCTCCCGTGGGAGCCACTGCAATTGGAGGACCCGCCCGGCATGGTGACCGGCTGGAAGCTCTCACGCTTGAACGAGAACCCGGCCGCCTGTCGCGCATTTCTCGAGCGGGAAGCCCCGCAACGGGTTTCCTTCCTGCCGGACCGCCCCAGCGACAACGGCTGTGACCTCATAAACAGCGTACGCATGCATTCGGCGTCAGGCGTGAGTGGTGAGCAGGGCGTTCGCTTCAACCAGTCCTTCATTGCCAGCTGCCCGCTGGCGGTGAGCTGGTTGCGCTTCGAGCGCCATGGGCTCAAGTCTGCGGCGCAGGAAGTCATGGGGAGCGAGGTGACGCAAGTGTCCCATGTGGGCAGCTACGCCTGCCGCAACATCTACGGACGAGAGAACGCACGTCGCAGTGAACATGCCACTGCGGATGCGCTGGATGTCACAGGCTTCACGCTGGCGGACGGCCGTCAGGTTCGCCTGCCGCGCGACTGGACGGCGCCCGAGGATGAAGATGCCCCGGGCCGCTTCCTGCGTGCCGTGCAGGACGCCGCCTGTGAGAGTTTCGGTACCGTGCTGGGGCCGGATTACAACGCCGCCCATCGTGATCACTTCCACCTCGGCACGCGGGGCTGGCGATTCTGTCGCTGAGCAATACTTAATGCTGCGTCGGGCAAGAGTGCGGCAATGCGGACATCCGCGCACTCTGTCAGTGGGTCATTATTGGCTCGGCGTGATAAAGGGGACTCATGTTTGCCACGCCTGTCATCATTTGTCGGTGTCGCTGTAGGAGACTCGCGCTTGCATGGGGGGAATTACGCCTGATCACGGGCAGATTCCTCGCATTTATTTGCTTTCACTAATACCCTGCGGGCAAGCATGCCTTCCATGGCATATATCGCGAAAAGCCTCTTGTTCAATGACAGGGAGTCAAGAATGACAGGGATGACGAAGGTGTTATTGGCAGCTTCCATCACCTTCGTGATGGCCGGCTGTACCTCGGTGCAGGTTCAGCCTCTGGAACGCATGTCCTATCTGGATACCGTGTGCATCGAGCGCAATGAAGCCGTGATCGTGCCGGGCTTCCTGAGTGTGATCAAACGGGGCTTCAGTCGCAATGGCTTGAATACGCGAGTCTATGACGCTCCGGTCCCCGGCCATTGTGAAGTGATATTGACGTATACCGCTTTGCGCTCCTGGGACGTCACGACCTATCTGTCACACGCAGAACTCTGGCTCAATGATCCGTATGGCGATGAAATCGCCTATGCGCAATATCATCTTGTCGCAGGGGGCGGCCTGACGTTCTCCAAGTTTGCCGGGGTCGAAACCAAGATGAACCCGGTCATCGATGACTTGCTCGTCAATTACTGACGCCTCAGCCGTGATGGGCATCCAAGCCTTTTCCTTGCACGCCTCACCGGTACGTCATCTCTCACCATGATGGCGCACTTGATAGCGGGCCGGCGCTTGTGTCATGTGCCGGCCCAGCGGAGACTTTCGATCCATCTGGTGTGCTGGAATCTCAGGGTGCCATGCCCATGCCACGGCTGATCGTCGGGGCGCAGCGCTCGGGGTTGATGCTGACCACGCGTAGGCGATGCCCATCGGGGAGCACGCAATCGAGCACCTGCCAGGCACAGCCGGGGGCGCTGCTGCCGTGACTCTCGATCAGATGCGCTCCCTGGGCCTGCCATTGTTCGCGGAAGCGGGCAAAGTCCGTTCGCTCGATCTCAAGCGTCAGCTGGCGGCTGTCGGGTTGCTCGGCACTGCGCTGCAACAGCAATACGCTGGTCTGCTTGTCTCGGCGATGGTTCAGCTCCAGGGTCGCGCTGGTGGCGTTGCGCAGCAGGATGGGCAGGGCGAGTGTTTCGGTGAAGAAACGGCAAGCGGCATCGAGGTCGCGCACTTCAAGGATGGCTGGGTGCAGGGAAAGGCGCTGAATCATGGCGAAGCCTCATGGCGTGAGGGGAAGAAGGGGATGGGGGACTGGCTCAATTGCAGGAGCATGGAGACAGTGTCGTGTCCGTCCGGGTGAGACGCACTTTGAATCTGATGATGGTGGTGATGGCTTTACGCTATCTGGGGCCTTGTCGCGCTCGCGAAGGCCCGGGGCAATCGCTGTGGCAACTTGTCGCATTAGTGGTTTCGCGGGTGTGAATGGTTAGCATCCCTGTCATCGACCCTGCTGCCTTTACCTTCTCTGCACGCCACGCTGGAGTGTTCATGTCGCCGCGCAAGCTGATCCTGATGGGACTCAGTGCTTTTGCCCTCGTCATTATCGCGTTGATCACGGGGCTTTCTGCCTCGCATCAACCGCGTGATGCGTGGCCGACGACGCTCGAGCTGCCTTCCACGCGTGGACTGCTGCACGCGGACACCCTGTCTCGGGGGGAAGCGGGTCACCTGAGCGTGCTGATTCCCGGCTTTACGCATTGTCCGGATATCTGTCCGTTGTCGCTTGCCCGGCTGCAGATGGCCTGGCAACGCCTTGACGAGACTTCACGCGCGCATCTGCATCCGATGTTTCTGACGCTGGATCCGGCGCGCGACACCCTGCCCGTGCTGTCACGTTATCTGTCTGCCTTCAGCCTGCCGGTGACCGGCCTTCGCCTCCCGTCACAGGACGACACGCGTCTGGAGGAATTCACCCAGCGCCTCGGTATCCAGTTTCAGCGGCGAGAACCTGAGCAGAGTCATCCCCCTGAACACGCGCAAGCGCAGGCGTCGGCCGGTGAGACCGATTACATGATCGACCACAGCGTGGCGATCTTCGTGATCGACGAGCAGGGAAGGCTGCGTGACACCCTGCCGCTCAGTCAGACGCCTGCGCAACTTGCCGATCGACTGACGTTCCTGCTCCAGACCGTGGCCGCAGCGACGTCTTCTGACAGTGTTGCGACCGTCAACACGAGCGAAAACGCGAACGTGCCGGCCACGGGGGACGCATGACAGTGACTTGTCCCTCGACTCGCCACGCCAGGCGTGAATCCGTCTCCTATCATCGCGCCCTGTCGCGCCTGACTGCGGCCAATGGGCATGTCGTCTTCGTGATGCTGATCGCGTTGGCTGCCATGCTGGTCATGCCGCTGGCGGCCCCGCGTGTGGTGATGGTCAACGACCATGCCGTCTTCGAGAGCGTTGGTACCGGGCGTTGGGTGAGTGCCGATAGCGACTGGATAATGCGTGCCGCTCGCGAAAGCGGTTCGCAGGCGCAGATCACCCATAGTTCCGCTGCCTCGGATTGTCCATTGGCCAGCATGGCGGCCTTCACGCTGGCATTGGTCGCCGTTGCCCTGTTGCTGGCGTTGGGGCGGTTGTCTCGAGACACGGTCCCGCGTCCCTGCCTTGTCGCGTTTCGCGACATCAATGTCTATCTGCGTCCGCCCGGGCGGGCGCCACCCCACGATTCCCTCGCGCCATGAATTGCTGGGCCACCTCGCGGTGGCTCTCCATAGTGTTCGGTGACCTCACGTTGACCGGCGGACAAAGCATCCGTCGCGCGTCGTGGCACCTGTCGATGGGTAATCGAGATGAGTTCAACAACCAATACCGACTCCGCGGGTCGCGCCGCTCGCGGTTTCAGCGATATCTACCGCGCCGTGTGGCGCTGGCATTTCTATGCTGGCCTGCTGGTGCTGCCTTTCCTGACCTTGCTGGCCGTCACCGGCGGTCTTTATCTGTTCCGTGAAGAGATCGACCACTTCGTGCATGCCGACCTGATGAAGGTCAACACGCCAGTGGTGCAACAGGTCAATGGCCAGGCACAGGCGAGTGTCCCGCTGAGCGATCAGGTGCGTGTCGCCGTGGAAAGTCTGCCCGGCAAGGCCGTGCGTGTCGTGCCGCCTGCGGCCAGTGACTTGACCACGGAAGTCGATATCGTGGCAGCCGATGGCAGTGGCAAGCAGGCGGTCTACGTCAACCCTTACAGCGGTGAAGTACAGGGGCAGATGGCCTACCGTGACAGCATCATGTGGACGGTGCGCAATCTGCACAGCCTCGCCATCACCGGCCCCATCGGCAATGCCGCGATCGAGATCGCTGCCGGCTGGAGCATTCTGCTGGTACTCAGCGGCCTTTATCTGTGGTGGCCACGGGGTCAGAAGGGTGGTGTCGTCACGCTGCGTACCACGCCTGCGCGTCGACTGTGGTGGCGTGATTTGCATGCCGTGTGTGGCATCTTTGCCGCTGGTTTCATCCTGTTTCTCGCCGTGACCGGCATGCCGTGGTCAATGGTGTGGGGTGCCAAGGTCAACGAGTTGGCCAACGGGCATAACTTCGGGTATCCCGATGGCGTGCGCGTGAATACGCCGATGTCCGATACGCGGCTGGTGGACCAGGAGCGGACGACCTGGTCGCTCGAACAAGCCATTATCCCGTTATCTTCCTTGCCGGCTACAGCGACAAGCCACGTCGTGGACGAGGGGGAGCATGCCGGGCATGGCGGTGGGGGCACCAAGTCTGGTGCCGAGCAGGCCTCCGCCGCCGCGGCCGTGCCGCTGAGTGCCGCCGCGATTGCCCATGCCGATATCGGCCTCGATCAGGCTGAGCGCATCTTCGCTCGCGAAGGCCTGGCGCCGGGCTATGCCATCAATCTGCCGGGCTCGCCGCAGGGCGTCTACACCGGCTCCATCTATCCGGATGCGCTGGAGCGCCAGCAGGTGGTGCATGTGGATCGCTATTCCGGCGATGTGCTGCTGGACATGCATTACGCCGATTATGGCCCGCTGGGCCGAGCGTTGGAGTGGGGTATCAATGTCCACCTAGGGCAGCAGTACGGGCTGATCAACCAGCTGGTGCTGGTACTGGCCTGTATCGCGATGGTGATGATGAGCGTCGGTGCGGGCGTGATGTGGTGGAAGCGTCGTCCGGTGGGCGGTATCGGTATCCCGCCGCTGCCCAAGGAGCGCAAGCGTATCGCCGGTGTCTGGGGCTTGATGATGATCATCGGTGTCATCTTCCCGCTGGTCGGCCTCTCGCTGGTCGTGATGGGGCTGCTGGATTGGCTGTGGATTCGCGCCACGCACAAGCGAGGGGATGACCTGCAGGAGGCCAGCGCATGACACTGTCTCTCGTCAATTTCCCGATCCGTGCGCGTCGCTTGTCATCGCCAGTGAGCGCATCGCGTGGTCGTCTGCCCTTGGCCATTGCTGCCGCGATCGCGGGTAGTGGCACGCTGCCGGTTTACGCCGATGCTGACACCACCAGCGTATTGCCGTTGATCCGTATCGAGGCTCAGGCGCCCATGGCCAGCCCCGTCCATGACGTGCATGCGGGGCATGCCAAGGGCGACATGGACCTTGGCGAACAGCTGCGCGAGGTCAATGGTGTCAGTGGCTCGCGCTTGGGTAGTCACGGTGTTTCGGCCATCTTCCGTGCGCAGGGCGGTGAGCGTATGATCCAGGAGGTGGATGGCGCATCGCTTTATCCCGCCTGTCCAGGGGGCATGGACACCACACTGGGTTACGCCACTGCCGGCAGTCAGTCGGACCTCACGCTCTACAAGGGCGCGCAGACCGTCAGTCGCGGCCCCAACTTTGCCGCGGGCAGCATCGAGGTGACGCGTCAGACGCCTTCGCGCACCGATGATGATGGCGTCCAGGGTACCTTGGGGGCTGGCTGGCGCAGCAATGATGACGCCACCAGCGAGACTCTGTCACTGACCGCCAAGCAGGGCGATTTCTGGACCGCGCTGGACTTCGAGCATTCCGAGCGCAACAACTACGAGGATGGCAATGGCGATACCCAGTCAGGCGCGTATCGCAGCGACAATGGCAGTATCCGCATTGGCGCCTTCGCCACCGAGGATGTCGCCATCGAGGCGGGTGTCGCCGTGGTGCGCATCGATGATGCCCTGTATCCCACCATGGATGCGCCACGCAGCGATATGGACCGCCAGTATCTCAAGCTGACCATCGACAACGTCGGGCCGTTCTCGCACACCGAGACACAGGTCAACCATGCTCGCGTCGTGCACGACATGGATAACGTCACCCTGCGTGACTTTGATGATTCCAGCGCCAACTCGATGAGCATGGACATGAGCTCGGGCATGGACATGAGCTCGGGCATGGATATGAGCTCGGGTATGGATATGAGCTCAGATATGGACATGAGCGACATGGCCATGTTCTCCAGCGCGACCACCGAGACCTGGTATGCCAGCACCCAGGGCGATATTCCGCTGACTGTCGGCGGACATGACGCGATATTGACGCTGGGTGCCGACGCCGAACGGCTCGAGAGCAATACCAACTCCCGGATGGGCATGTCACTGGATAGCCTGTCGGATAGCCAGACCTGGCCGGATGTCGTGCGGACGCGCGGTGGGGTATTCGCGGAACTGGATACCACCCTTGATGCCAACAACCGACTCGTGACCGGTGCGCGCTATGACGTCTCCATCAGTGATGCGCGAGATGCCGATGAGGTGGTGGGTAGCAATGCCTCGGCCATCTCCGCCTGGCGTGCCCAGTATGGCGATGATGTTGACGCCAAACAGCGTGATGGCGAACTCAGTGCACTGGCGCGTCTGGAGCATCGCGTCAATGAGGCGGTGAAAGGCTATGCGGCGCTCAGTCGCAGCGTACGCTTCCCGACGGCCAGTGAGCGCTATTACAACCGCCAGTCCGACTCCGATGGTTGGTTGGGTAATCCAGAGCTTGATCCCGAGATCCATCAGCAGCTCGAGCTTGGGGTGGCGGTCAGGCAGGGCGCCTGGCGTTATTCGGCGGACACCTACTACAACCGGGTGCATGACTGGATAGAACTGACTGAAGGCGACTCGCTGACCACCTACGACAATGTCGAGGCCGAGATCTACGGTATCGAGCTGGAAGCCAGTTGGCGGCAACACGGCTGGCGGCATTCCGCAGGCGTTGCCGCCACGCACGGCACCAACCTGAGCGATGGGACGCCCCTGTCACAGGTCGCCCCCTTCAATGGCTATCTGGCGACACGCTATGACGCGGATCGTTGGTGGGCAGGTGCCCGATTCGATGCGGCCGCACGTCAGTCGCGTATTTCCGACAGTGAAGACGCGACGGCAGGCTTCGGCATCGTCGGCCTGGAGGGCGGCTATCGTGTTACCGACGACATCGAGTTGAGCGCCGGCATCTCCAACCTGTTCGACAAGGTCTACGCCTACCACGTCAATCGCTTCTACGACGATCCGTTGCAGGGCGATGTACAGGTCAATGAGCCGGGGCGTATCTTCTGGACGCACGCCAGCTGGAGCTTCTAAGACTCGCACCCTCTCAATAGTGAGCGCTGGTCGCCGCTAACCGTTAGAACGCAAGAAGCCCGCCATCGGTCATGTCACCGGTGGCGGGCTTCTTGTATTACGAGCGGGCTCGAATGCTTTCAGCGCTCGCAACTCATCTCTCGAGCCTTCAGGCGCGGCCGACGTGCTCGCGCAGGTGCGTGCGGTAGGCCTGGGTGTAGGCTGCCAGGTCAGGGTTCTTGATCACATCAGTGGCCAGGTAGGTCGGCAGGGCCGTCATGCCGAGGAATTCCATCGCCTTGTGCACTGGGAAGTAGACGCCATCGATGCCCTTGCCCTCGAAGAAGTTGCCTTCTTCATCAAAGGCTTCAAGTGGCGCATTCCAGGTCAGTGACAGCATGTACTGGCGGCCCTGCATCAAGCCGCCAGTGCCGTAGCCCTGGGTCGGGCTGGTGCGATGACGCCCATCGCTGGCATACAGCGAGCCGTGGCCCTCAGTCAGGATGTCATCGAGATACTTCTTCACGGTCCACGGCAGACCCATCCACCAACCTGGGGTCTGATAGATGATCAGGTCCGCCCACAGCTGCTTCTCGATTTCCGCCTTGGCCTCGAAACCTTCCTCGATGACGGTTTCACGCACCTCATGACCCAGCTCGGCCAGCTCACCGCGCGCCAGTTCATGCAGCGTCGCGTTCAGCTCGCCATTGGAATGGGCAAAGGCCTTGCCGCCGTTGATCAGTAGAATCTTCATGCCGGGTACTCCAAAACTGTTGGCTTTTCAGCAATGGCGCACAGCATGAGCGTTCGCAAGTCATTGATAAAGCGGCACTGGCGTAAAACACCTTTGCTGTAGGTGCAACAATCCAGACGGGGCACTTCCTTAAGCCATGAGAGTCTACGGGCCGTGGCTCGCTCAGTTCTCCCGTTTCACGACTGAGGGGCGGGTCTTGTTATCGACTCTACCTAGCTTCTCATGGGAGATTTCGGCTTGGCCGATTGTCTCGATAAGGTGTCGATTGCGGTTAGGCAAAATCAAGTGCAGAAGCATTGGGTTCTACTGAACAGGATATGCCTATATGCCAATAGCTTCTCTGTCTTGCCTATCTCTGGGGGTAGTGTGTTTCAGAGCTTAGTATGAAGTGCAATCGCTGTGCTCATCATGAACTTGAATTACATAGGTGCCTATCGCATAAACTATCGATGACATACATCGCTTATCTGCTGAGATTATATTCCTGTTAGTGTTAAAGTTTATGGGAAGTGGGGGCGTAATAGTTGAATAATGGTTGAGGGAAATATTGGGGGGATCGTGTGGCGAGAAGATCAAGTGGACTGAGGGCTGTTGTCAAGACAGCTAAAACTCTCAATCGAATTTCAAAGCAAATAGAAAAAGATCGCCAACGGCAGCAGCGAGAGCAGAGTCGTCAAGAGCAGGCTGCCAATCGGGCGAGGGAACGCTATCACCGACAGATAGAGCAAGAGGAGCGTAGGGCTGAACTGGAGCGAGCACGGATAGCTCGCGAAGAAGAGCGTGCACGCCAGCAGCACGAGCGTGATCTTGCACGTATTACGCGAGATAAATTACGCCAAGAGAAAGAAAATCAGAGGTCTATCGAAAAAGCAGCGCGCGAAGAGTCACGGAGCCAAAAGCAATTCTGGAAAGATGAAGCTATTGCGGGTAAAGAGCGGAATCTGTCAACATAGTTGGCACATGAAGTGGTTCTGGCTTTTTAAAGCCCTACTGCCTGCGGTACCGGATCCCGCTCCGGATTCAGATGCACTATCTCCGGCAGGTCGAA
>NZ_JAKUMF010000011.1:0-108224 GCF_029991385.1 Cobetia sp. BMC6 | reverse complement strand
AGGCTGCCAGATCTCGCGCTCGCGGCTACCGAAACGAAAGCAATTTCATTGCGATGATCTACCTGATCGGCAGCCCCGTGGGGCGCATGCTGGATGAAGCCAAATCCACATGAAACGTCGAAGAGCCGGATTCTGACAGCACAACACATAATGAATAGTATAACAGAGCATTTGGGCAAGCTTAGAATTACCTATATAGAATCAGATGGTGGTGCGGGTGCCTATAAAGTGGTCAGGCATTGTCAGGATAACCCTTTAGAAAGAATGCCGGGTGGGGATGTGTGGGGTGAAGATATGTTTCTACCTACAGACTATGAAGGATTGTTAACAGCAGATGTCATTTCTGACAATGTTCTCCACTCTATAAAGTCCGCAGTTTCTTCTGCAAAAAAATATAAGATTGATGAAGAAGGCTTTCGATCACTCTATACTGAATTTGCTCTAGGTGTATATTGCCCAGTTGAAAGGAAATATCGACTTTTTAAATACAGCATGTCGCTTGTTAGGGGATTCACCGGTCTTTATGAGATAGAAGTAAATAAAGGGGAAGTGCCTGAGGATGATATAGTCGTCTTGGGTATGCGGTCTCAGTTCGAAAATAATGCCAAAATAGTATTTGAATACTATCGCTCGCGTGGAAAGAGTCCTACCGATTTAATGCTTGATTTTGTAAATTACGCGATCGATACAGCAGGCGGTATAGGAAGTGAAATAGATAGACCATCGGTACTTAAAGTACTAAATGGTGGAAGGCTCTCTATGAAAGAGTATGTTAGTTAGGTTATATGGATGCCTGTGATATTGGCACCCAATATTTTTGTGGTTAAGTTAAGCGCAGCGCCTCGATATCCTGGGCGATGTCTTCGGCGAGCTGGCGGACGGCTTCGCTTTCGCCTTCACGCTGGGCGTAGGCGCGCAGGCCCATGACTTCGGCCTGCAGGCGACGGCCGAGGCGTTCCGGCTGGTGAGCGGGGCGCTCGGGGTCGATGAGTTCACCGGCGTCGCGGGCGTCCGCGAAGGCCTGGCGGAAGCGGGCTTCCATGTTGGCGAGCAGCATCTCGACCTTGTCACGGGCGGCCTGTTCACGCTCGCCGAGTTCCAGCAGGCTCTTTGCCAGCATGCAGGCGCGGGACGGCACCTCGCAGTCGCGCAATCCGCCGAGCTTGCGGATATAGGTGGCGAGGGCGGTCAATGGCGAGTCGTGGCTGGCCATCAGGCTTTCCATCTCACGCAGACTGCGCGCGGAGTAGCAGTCCAGCGCTTCCTGGAAGAGGCCGTCCTTGCTGCCGAAGGTGGCGTAGATGCTGCCGGGACGCATGTCGAGCGCGCGCTCGATGTCCTTCAGCGACGTGGCATGAAAGCCCTTCTGCCAGAAGAGATTGAGCGCCCGTTCGAGGGAATCCTGGCGGTTGTGCAAGGTCGCGCGTGGCATGGCTGTCCTGACGATGGGGCTCACGAGTGACGCCTGTCTTCGCGCGGCTCGGCGAAGTGGGCAGTCTACAAGGAGCAAGGTGTTGAGTGAGTACTCAATTTTAACTTGAATGATCGCTCAAATCCAGCTAGTGTGTTCCCCGACAACGCAGTGCAGCGGTTTCCAGGCTTGATTTTGAGCGTTCGCTCATGTGTTGCCCTGCATCTTCAGGGGCGCTGCTCGAGGCTTCATGCCACTGACTGGCAGCCCGCCCCTGAGACACCGCGCATCTCGCCCCTCATCCCGAAGGAGTTCTCATGACTGATTTCACGCTGTATACCGCCGACAATGCCCCGCAGGACAGCAAGCCGCTGCTTGGCAAGTCCGTCGAAGCCTTCGGCATGGTACCGGGCCTGCACGCCGTGATGGCGGAAGCACCGGGTCTGCTGAAAGGCTACCAGGTGCTGCACCAGCTATTCCTCGACAGCAGCTTCGATGATGAAGAGACCACCGTCGTGTGGCAGACCATCAACGTCGAGCATAACTGCCACTACTGTGTACCGGCGCATACCGGCATCGCCAAGTCGATGAAGGTGGATGACGCCATCACCGAAGCACTGCGCAACGAGACGCCGCTGCCGACCGAGCGTCTGGAAGCCCTGCGCACCTTCACGCTGGCCGTGGTGCGTGAGCGTGGCTTCGTCGATGACGCTACCGTGCAGACCTTCCTCGATGCCGGTTATACCAAGCGCAATGTGCTGGAAGTGATTCTGGGCCTGTCCCAGAAGGTGATGAGCAACTACACCAATCACCTGGCCGAGACGCCGATCGACGAGCCGTTCAAGAAGTTCGAGTGGCACAAGCAGGGCTGAAGCCGAGGCGAGAGGCGGCGGCAAGTGCCTGACTCTTCAATGCTAATGAAAATATTTCTCATTAGTGTTGACGTCTGAGCCCGCGGGTCATATTCTGGGGTCATCGCTTCCCCGCCATGGGTAGCGGTGTCCCGGCCAGTGGAGTCAGGCCCCTGTCCGGGAGGCTTCTCATCAGACAGTTTTACGGTCCTTGCCAGCGGCTCATCCTACGGGGTGGGCCGCTTTTTTATGCGCAAAAAAAGACGCCTCCTTCGCTTGCACGAGGGAGGCGTCCGGAAGCGCTTTTCGGTTCACTCACTTTCCGTCTGCCAATGACAGGGAGGAAGGCTTGCGAGTCGAGCGGTGCTTCGTGCTCACCAGATTTGGATGTCAGGTCCCTGGTAAGCGTCTCATCAGGCCAGTCACGACCTTGATATTCTGGCGCCATGATACGTCAGCCGGTGAGGGGAGGCCAGCGACGCGTGAGATAAACGCTGACTCAATGTTAATGAAAATATTTCTCATTAGTATTGACGGCGTCTACTGGAGAGCATAATCTGGATTCATCGCTTCCCGCCATGGAATGCGGTAGCCAGAACAGCGGAGTCAGGCCCCTGTTCGGGTTTCTCCTCATCAAGCTAGTCACGGTCTTAGGGCGACTCTCACGGGTCGCCTTTTTTCGTGTCTGGTGCTTCTTTATTCCTGTCTGGCGCTTTTCTCTGGCGCTCTATTCTGGCGCTCGATCTCGGTCTCCCTTCGGCCGCTCCCCGCTTGCCTCCCCGCTCACGCCTGTTGCGCCCCGTCGCTCGGCCTCCGCTGGCTCGCCATCTCGTTTAGAATGACGACACTCTATTCGTACGCCGCCAAGGTGCCCGGGTTTCGCTGCCTTTTCAGACGGTTGGCCTTGGTCGTCAGCCATCGCCATCGCTCAGTGCACAGGCGAGACCTGCGGGGCCTTTCGAGGAAGTCATCATGATCACACTCTATCGACTGCACGATGATGGCCGCCTGCGCGGCGAACATATCGTGTTGCCTGACCCGCAGCCCGGTCAGCCCGATGCGCCGCCGCGCCTGGCGGACAGCGCTGAAGAGGCGGCAGTCCTGCATGCCAGCTTGCTGGCCGATGACGAGCTGGCGCCACCGATTCTGGTGCGTAGCGATGTGCTGTGGATCGATCTCTGCGAGCCGGATGAGCAGGAAAAGCGCTGGGTGAGCGAACAGTTCACGGTGGAGCTGCCTGATGTCGAGGAGCTGGAGGAGATCGAGTCGTCGTCGCGCTTCTATCTGGAAGGCGATGGCATCCACGTCGTCTCGCTGTTTCCGCATCGCAAGGGGCGCGAGCCGCAGACGGCCAACGTCGCCTTTCATCTGCATGGGCGCCAGTTGATCAGCATGCGCCACGAGGATATCGGCCTGCTGCGGCTGTTCCGCAATCACCTGCGTCGCCAGCGACTGAGCCCGGAGGATGGCTGGGAAGTGCTGTTGGCGCTGCTGGCGATGAAGGTCGATTACCTGGCCGATGAGATCGAGGATATCTACCGGGCCCTGGAGGCGTTGGGCAAGCAGGCGGTGCACCCCGAGGCGCTGGAAGACACCCTGCACGGCATCCTGTTGCAGGAGCGCTACAACGACAAGGTGCGCCAGTCGCTGCTGGACAGTCAGCGCCTGCTGCGTCAGCTGACGCGCCATCTGCCCTCGGCGCCACGTCAGAAATCGCGACGGCAGGAGATTCGCGACATGCTGCGCGACATCGACTCGCTCAATCCGCACACCACCTTCATCTTCGACAAGGTCAACTTCCTGCTCGATGCCTCGATCGGTTTCACCAATCTCGATCAGAGCCGCATCATCAAGATCTTCTCGGTGGCGGCGGTAGTCTTCATGCCGCCGACCTTGATCGCCAGCATCTACGGCATGAACTTCCACTGGATGCCGGAGCTGGACGAGGACTGGGGCTATCCCTTCGCGCTGTGCCTGATGGGGGTATCGGCGCTCTCGACCTATCTGTTCTTCAAGTGGAAGAAGTGGCTGTAAGTCACTGAAGACAGACATAAAAAAAGCGCCTGGCGTCGTGAGACAGCCAAGCGCACAAGAAACTTGCATTACAACACTGAAGATCGCCACCGAGGCCCGGGATGGGCCGACAGCGAAACCGCGCGTGGGGGCGTCGCCATGCAGACCAGTCACCGGGAATCGGTGGGATGAGCAGTGCAACTACCTGAGCGCGAACCTGGACGGTCGGGCTGCGCCACGCAGGCCCGGCCGTCGTCGGTCTAGTCCGGGAGCAGGCGGCCGATGCCGCGACGCGCCTGCTCCCGCATGTTCGTGGCGCACAGTATAGGGTGCCGCGCTTTGGAGAATAAGCGCGTACAATTGAAAACTAGGGTTTCCAATATGGAAACCTGAGAGATAGATGGGGTGTCTGGCCGTGTCCAGAGGCCATGGCGGTTGCAGAGCGAGGGAAAGGGAGAAACATGGCGACACTTGATGCATTGCGCGTCTTCGTCGAAGTCGTGCGCGCGGCCAGTTTCACGGCGGCGGCGCGCCGACTGGGAATTTCCAAGTCGCTGGCGTCCAAGCGGGTGGCGGCACTGGAAGAGCAGCTGGGCGTCAGCCTGATCAATCGATCGACCCGCAAGCTGCATCTCACCGAGGCGGGGCGCATCTACTACGAGCACGGCCTGCGCATCCGCGAGGAGCTGGAATCCGCCGAGGCCCGCGTACAGTCCGTGACCTCGCAGCCGATAGGCCAGCTCAAGGTCTCGGCACAGGTGTCGTTCGGCTTCATGTATCTGGCCGCGCCGACCACCGCCTTCATGCGTCGCTACCCGGATGTCAGCGTCGAGATTCTGCTCGAGGATCAGCGCTTCGAGCCCATCGATGAGTCAGTGGACCTGGCGATTCGCATGGGGCCGCTGCCGGATTCCTCGATGGTCTCGCGGCCGCTGTGCAAGGTGGTCTATGGCCTGTATGCGGCGCCGGACTATCTGGCGCGTGTCAATGCACCGCCGGTGCAGCCCCAGGATATCCGCGCCTTCGATACCATCTTCTACGGCAATTACGACCTGGGGGCGCATTGGCGCTTCACGCTCAATGGTCAGCCCTTCGATGTGGAGCCGGAGTCGCGGCTGGTGATCAACAATCTGCTCGGCGTGGTGGAGGCGGCCAAGGCCGGCTTCGGTCTCGCCTACCTGCCGACCTTCTCGGCCCGCGCGGCAGTGGAAAGTGGTGAACTGGTGCCGCTGCTGCAGCCCTACTGGAACGAGCATGGCTCGATGGTGGTGCTGTTCCGTTCACGCAAGTACCTGCCCGACAAGACCCGCGCCTACCTCGACTTCATCACCGAGTGGTTTCAGGAGCATCTGCAGCTCTGAGTCGCCTCTACCGAGAGGGTTACCAATCGATGGCCTGGCCGGCCCAGTCGTAGAAGCCGCCGCTGGCGGTGGGCGAGAGTTCGCAGGCGACGCGCAGCAGACGGCGCGCCACGAACCCCGTCGTGAAAAGTTTGCCCTCGGGCACGCGGGCCTGGAAGGGCGTCGACAGGCCGGTGTCGGTGGTGCCGGGATGCAGCGCGACCAGCAGCGCCTCGGGATTGCGCCGTGCGATCTCGATGGCGGCGGTCTTGAGCAGCATGTTGTGGCTTGCCTTGCTGGCGCGATAGGCATACCAGCCGCCGCTGCGGTTGTCGGAGATCGAGCCGACCCGCGCCGACAGCGAGGCGAAGATCACTGGCGTGCGTCGGCGCAGACGTGGCGCCAGCATCCCCAGCAGCAGGGCCGGGGCGAAGGCATTGACCTGATGCAGATGCGTCAGGGCCGCCAGGCTCAAATCCTCCAGGCGTTTCTCCGGCCATAGCTGCTCGCGCTCGTCATGCAGCAGGCCCAGCGCGTTGAGTATCAGCGCCGGTGGCTGCCCCGTCTCGCTCTCCCCATCCAGTTGCTGTGTCAGCCACTCCTCGAGGCGCGCGGTGCCTTGCTCGGTGGTCAGGTCGGCCTCCAGCGTCTCGAGCTCGGGATGCGCCGAAAGGCATGAGACATCGCGACTCACCGCCAGCACTTTTCCGCAGTGCGGATGGGCGAGCAGCTCAGCGATCAGCGCCCGCCCGATCCCGCCGCTGGCGCCGGTGACCAGTGCGCAGAAGCCCTGTGGCAGGCGCGCGAAGGTGTCCGCCGCCAATGGCTGATCTTCCAGTCTGCTATCTGCCATGCATGTCTCCCTCTGTAGTGGCCGAATGTGACTGTCGTCAGGCAGTGCGCTCCATCAGCCTGGCGAGGCGGGAATCGCGGCTCAGTGTGGTCGGGGTGGTGTCTTCCTGCAGGCGGCCCGCTTCCAGCAGCGCCAGACGCGCGAAGCGCTCCAGCCCCAGCGGCTGGTGGGTGATCATGATCAGGCTGCGGCCCTCGCAGGCGGCGAGAATCGCGCTCATCACCTGCTCGGCGCTGGTGCGGTCCAGTCCTTCGCAGGGCTCATCGAGCAGCACGATCGGCGCTGGTGACAGCAGCGCACGCGCCACACCGAAGCGGCGCAGCTGGCCACCGGACAATGAACGCCCCCCTTCATCCGGGAAGCCGGCAAGCCCCTGTGGCTGGCGGGCCAGCCAGTCGCCAAGGCCAAGGCTTTCCAGCATGCGCGTCAGTGCCTCATCGCTGGCCTCGGGAGCGGCCAGGCGCAGGTTGTCGGTGTAGCTGGCACAGAAGAGATGCGTGTCCTGCGGGCAGACCGCGAAGCTTGCACGCAGCGTGGCCTCGTCGAGTGAATCCAGCGCCACGCCGCCCAGCGTGATGCGTCCGGCGCTGGGGACATGGAAGCGACTGAGCACGTCCAGCAGGGTGCTCTTGCCGCTGCCGGACGGGCCGAGCAGTGCCAGATGCTCGCCTGCGGCCAGTGTCAGCGACAGCTCTTCAAGCACCGGCGTGTCGCCGTGGGTGACGCTCAGCTGCTCGATCTCCAAGGCGTGTCCCACCGGCGTGGCAGCCTCAGAGCCACTGGGGAACTGGGCCGCCGGCGTATTGGCCTGCACGCCGTTGAGGCGCGCGGCCGCCGACAGACAGCGACCGAGCCCCTGCCAGGCCAGCGGCAGTGGCGCCAGTGCCTCGAAGGCGCCGAGTACCGCCAGCAGGAACAGCGCCAGCAGACGACCATCGAGCAGCTCGCCAGAATGCGTCGTGATGTCGTCGTTCGCATATGGCGCCATCTGCATGACGCCGAGCAGGGCGACCCCGGCCAGCGTCAGCCCCAGCAGACTGTGACTCAGCCAGCTGGCCAGTGCCTGACGGCGTGCCTGGGTGCGCTCGATGCGGTCCCGCTCGGCCTGTTGCTCGGCCAGGCGCTCAAGCTCTTCATTCCAGCGATCATAGATCACCAGCTCGCCCAGTCCCTGCAGGCGCTCAAGCAGGCGTGCGCGCAGGCGGCTGGCCGAGGACTGATGACGCATGGCGTCACGGCTACCCCGCCACCATGCCAGCCACGGCACCAGTCCGCCGGTCAGCACCAGCCCGATCACCGCCACCAGCGCCAGTGTCGGCGCAAAGATGCCGATCAGCGTGCCGGCGGCGAGGATGGCGCAGACCGCCACCAGCGAGGGAATCAATACGCGCACGTAGAGGCTGTCGAGGGCGTCGACATCAGCGCCCAGGCGGGTCATCAATTCTCCCTGTCCGGCATGCTGCAGGGCGGTGGGGGAGAGCGGCTCGATGGCTTCGAACAGGCGGCGGCGCAGGCTCGCCAACAGACGCAGCGTGCCCTCATGGGTGGTGACCCGCTCGCCATAGCGCCCGGCGGTGCGCGCCAGCGCCAGACCGCGCACACCTGCCGCCGGGGTGAAGAAGTTGAAGGCCTGGGTGGTGACGACGCTCAAGCCGGCCACGGCGGTGGCGGAGAGGAACCAGCCCGACAGCGCCAGCAGACCGGTGGCGGCCAGCAGGGTGATCAGTGCCAGCAGGGCACCGATACCCAGCCAGCCGCGATGCTCGCGCATCAAGGCCAGATACGGCGTCAGTTCGCGCAGACGTGGGCGCTGTTCGACGTGTGGCTCGGCCAGTGCTGGCTCACTGGCCGTGACAGGCATGGGCGTGTCAGACGCGGGCTTGCGGATGGCGCGGTTCATGCGTCACCTCGCGGCGTCGGGCGGGGGAGCGGGCGGTCCTGCACCAGTTGGCCATCGTCCAGATGAATCAGGCGCTGGCATAGCGTCAGCAGCTCTGGTCGATGGGTCAGCAGCAGCAGGGTGCGACCCTCGCCGAGACGCTTGAGCGCGGCAATCACGCGCGCTTCGCTGTCGGCGTCCAGGCTGGCGGTGGGTTCATCCAGCAGCACCAGTGGCGCGTCATGCAAGAATGCGCGGGCCAGTGACAGACGGCGTGCCTGACCGCCGGACAGCGCCTGACCGCCCTCGCCAAGGCGCGTCTCAAGCCCTCGCGGCAGGTGCTGGTACCAGTCGAGCAGGTCGGCATTGTCCAGCGCCGCTTCGAGCTGTGCGTCACTGGCGTGAGGCCTGGCAAGACGCAGGTTGTCGGCCAGCGTGCCGGAAAGCACCACCGTCTCCTGACCGACCCAGGCCGCCATGCCCGGCGGCAGGCCGTGGCTCAGCGGATGGCCATTGAGATACAGCAGGCCGTCGCTGGCCTCGACGAAGCCGAGCAGCAGATTGAGCAGCGTCGACTTGCCGGAACCGGAGGCGCCGGTCAGCGCGACACGCTCGCCCTGGGTGATCCGCAGGGTCAGTGGCCCGAGTGCCGGTGGAGTCAACGTGCTGGTCTGGCGGTTCCACTGATTGGGATAGCGCACACAGACCTCTTCCAGCATCAGCGAGTGCAACTTGCGGGACTTAGGGCGTGCTGCGGGCAAGTCGCTGTCGGGGTTGCGCGTCAGTGCGCCCGCTTCACCATCCGACTCTTGGATAAATGGAGCGCTGCCGACGATGGGGGCGAGGTCACTGGCGGCAGCCTCGGCCTCGGCCTTGGCGTGATAGTGCACGCCCAACTCGCGCAGCGGCTGATAGAACTCGGGCGCCAGTACCAGAATGAAGAGTGCGGTCTGCAGGGTCAGCGGTGAGTCGCCCCAGGTGCCGAATTGCAGGTGGCCGAGGAAATGGAAGCCGAGGTAGACCGCCAGCAGCGCGATGGACACCGCGGTGAAGAATTCCAGCACCGTGGAGGACAGGAAGGCCAGGCGCAGTACGCGCATGGTGCGCTTGCGAAAGGCATGGCTGACTGCCTCGACCTGGGGGCCGCGTCTGGCGCTGCCGAACAGCTTCAGGGTCTTGAGACCGGTGAGCAGGTCCATGAAGTGACGGCCCATGCGGTCCATCTCCCGGAACTGCTCCTGCGAGCGCTTGCGCGCCGCGATGCCGACAAGAATCATGAATATCGGTACCAGTGGTGCGGTGGTGGCGAGAATCAGGCCGGCCGCCCAGTTGAGCGGAAACACCACACACAGCAGCATCAGCGGAATCAGCCCCGCGAGGCGTGTCTGCGGGCGGAAGTCGGCATAGTAGCCGTGCAGTGACTCGACCTGGTCCCAGGCGCGGTTGGCGAGACTGGCGCGATGCTGGCGACGCACCCACAGCGGGCCGAGTTCGGCGAAGCGCTGCAGCAGGCGTTCGCGCAGGCCACGACGGATCTGCTGGCTGGCGCGCGTGCCGGCATAGCCACGCAGGCCAGTGAGCGCGCCGCGCAGCGAGAGACTGGCGGCGAGTACCGCGATGGCCGGCCACAGTGTCGCCAGGCCTTCGCGGTCGATCGCGACGCCCTGGGCCAGGCGGGCGATGGCCCAGGCCTGGGCGAGCAGGACCAGTGTCGAGAGCAGGGCGCACAGGATGGCGAGCTGGGGCCAGCGGCCACCGGCACGTGCCAGTGTCTCCAGCCAGCGGCGTGGCACGAATTCTGCCGAGGCAGTGGCATCGGTGGGGGAGGGTGAAACATCGGGTACAGCGGCAGTTCGGGGCATTCATGCTCCTGCCGGTGGTGGCAGAGATAGTTGCAGGGAAGCGCTGGCGTCATGTCTCAAGGCAGAGAATGACGCATCTGGCGCAAGCTTACCGCCGAGAGAGCGTTGGTACACGGCGACGCACTGTCGCACATCTTCACCTTGCGTATAATATGCCCCAGCACTTGCTGCTGAGACAGCAGCGTGATTTCACGCCCCGGCAGTCAGTCATTGCCGAGACGCTTGTTGCCCTCTCTTCTCGAACTACTGGACTCCACATGACCGTTCGTACGCGCATCGCACCGTCGCCGACTGGTGATCCCCACGTCGGCACCGCCTACATCGCCCTGTTCAACCAGTGCTTCGCTCGTCAGCACGGTGGCGAGTTCATTCTGCGCATCGAGGATACCGATCAGACGCGTTCCACCGGTGAATCCGAGCAGATGATCCTCGACTCGCTGCGCTGGCTGGGCATCGAATGGGCCGAAGGCCCGGATGTCGGCGGTCCGCACGGCCCGTACCGTCAGAGTGAGCGTGGCGATATCTACGCCAGGCACTGCCAGCAGCTGATCGATGCCGGCCATGCCTTCAAGTGCTATCGCACCAGTGAAGAGCTGGACGAGCTGCGCGAGTCGCGCAAGGCCGAAGGTCTGCACATGGCGCTCAAGCCATCCGACCTCGCGCTGCCGGCAGAAGAAGTGGCTCGTCGTGAAGCGGCGGGCGCGCCCTTCGTCATCCGCATGAACGTGCCGGAAAGCGGCACCTGTGTGGTCAAGGACATGCTGCGTGGCGAGATCGAGGTCGATTGGGCCCAGGTCGATGCGCAGATCCTGCTCAAGTCCGACGGCATGCCGACCTACCACCTGGCCAACGTGGTGGATGATCACCTGATGGAGATCACCCACGTGATGCGTGGCGAGGAGTGGATCAACTCGGCGCCCAAGCATCAGCTGCTGTATGAATACTTCGGCTGGCAGATGCCGGAACTGTGCCACATGCCGCTGCTGCGCAACCCGGACAAGACCAAGCTGTCCAAGCGCAAGAACCCGACGTCGATCCTCTACTACCGTCGCATGGGTTACCTGCCGGCGGCGGTGATCAACTATCTCGGTCGTCTGGGCTGGTCCATGCCGGACGAACGCGAGAAGTTCACCCTGAGCGAGATGCAGGAGCATTTCGATATCCAGCGTGTCTCGCTGGGTGGCCCGGTGTTCGATGTCGAGAAGCTCAGCTGGCTGAACGGTCTCTACATCCGCGATCTGTCCGAGGATGAGCTGCTGAGCGAACTGCGTCAGTGGGCCTTCAACGAGTCCTACGTCAAGCAGATCCTGCCGGAAGTGAAGCCGCGCATCGAGACGCTGTCCGAGGCGATTCCGCTGGCCGGGCACTTCTTCTCCGGCCTGCCGGCCATCACGCCGGACGACTTCGCCAAGGCGAAGCTGGAAGGCGAAGACCTGGTGCGTCAGATGCAGTTCCTGACCTGGAAGCTTGAAGCCGTGAGCCGCTGGGACAAGGAGCATCTGCTGGCGGAGGTGAAGCTGCTCTCCGAGCACTTCGGGCTCAAGATGAAGGACTTCCTGGCGCCGGTATTCGTGGCGGTGACCGGCTCGGCGACCTCCACCTCGGTGATGGACGCGATGGTCATTCTGGGCTCCGACATGACGCGCGCGCGTCTGCGCCACGCCGTGGCCGTGCTGGGTGGTGTTTCCAAGAAGGCTGCCAAGCGCTTCGAGAAGGAATATCGCGACCTGTAAGAATATCGCGACCGGCAAGGTGTCTGCGGTGTGCGGATGCCGGCCCCTGTGACGTCTGTCGTCATGGGGGCCATGCCTTGCAGCAGCACGATGAGAATTGTGTGAGAAAGAAGTTGACGACCCCGAGGGTTATCAGTAAGATACGCCTCGTTCCTGAGAGACGGGGCCTTAGCTCAGCTGGGAGAGCGCAACACTGGCAGTGTTGAGGTCAGCGGTTCGATCCCGCTAGGCTCCACCAAGTTTCTCAAGCGACTGCGTCCCATTCGTCTAGTGGTCCAGGACACCGCCCTTTCACGGCGGTAACAGGGGTTCGAACCCCCTATGGGACGCCACTCTTCAGACATCTCGAGTCACCTTTCAGGTCTCGTGAAGTCAACAAAAAAGCACACCTTGCGGGGTGTGTTTTTTTTGTCCCTGATTCTGGCTTATGCACAGCCTGTGTGTCGGCAGAAAGCATGTTATCCCCAAGTCGCCCTTGACAGACCTCGTGTCTTGTCCACTGTTCGCGCGCTGTCACATCTCCCCCTGCATCTCCTCCCAAAGTGCGGCCCCTGTGGCTGGCGCTCACTTCGTGTTGCCAAAAATTTCTTTTATATCAATGGCTTATGCGCTGGTTAAATTTTGTGCAATCTGTTGGTAAGCCCGCTGTCATGCTGGTTCGCCGCGCTTGTCTAGGGGTTATCAACGAGGTTATCCACAGATAGTGTGGAAAAGCATGCCGAGCGCTGCTGCTGTCTGGGATGTTGCGATGCGGCACGAAAAACGCCTCATTCCCGCGTCCATATGGCGTTGGAATGAGGCGTTTTCAGTGCGAGGCCGTGTGATGCGGTTCGGCTCACTCGCTCGAGTTCAAGGCCGCTTCATCTGGAGAGGCGCTTGAGCAGCGAGGAGGTGTCCCAGCGATTGCCGCCCATGGCCTGCACGTCGGCATAGAACTGATCGACCAGCGCCGTCACCGGCAGGCTGGCATCGATGCGGCGTGCTTCCGCCAGACAGATGTCGAGGTCCTTGCGCATCCAGTCGACGGCAAAGCCGTGATCGTACTCGTCCTTGATCATGGTGGCGTGACGATTTTCCATCTGCCAGGAGCCAGCGGCGCCCTTGGAGATCACCTCGATCACCGCCTCGCGATCCAGTCCTGCCTGCTCGGCGAAGTGCAGGCCCTCGGAAAGTGCCTGCACCAGCCCGGCAATGCAGATCTGGTTGACCATCTTGGTGGTCTGGCCGGCACCGGTCTCGCCGATGCGCTTCACCATGCGACCGTAGTGCGTCAGCACCGGCTCGGCACGCGCGTAATCCGCCTCGCTGCCGCCACACATGATGGTCAGCACGCCATTCACGGCGCCTTGCTGGCCGCCGGAGATCGGCGCGTCGACGAAGCCGATACCGGCCTCGCCCGCGGCGGCGGCCATCTCGCGTGCCAGGTCGGCACTGGCGGTGGTGTGGTCCACCAGCAGACTGCCGCTCGCCATGCCGGCCAGCACGCCGTCGTCGCCGTAGGTGACGCTGCGCACGTCATCATCATTGCCCACGCACATCAGCACGATATCGGCGCCCTCGGCGGCTTCTCGCGGGGTGGCGTGATGGCTGCCGCCGTACTCCTCGCTCCACAGCTCGGCGCGTGCACGTGTGCGGTTGTAGACCCGCACCTGAAGGCCTGCGCGTTTCAGATGGCCGGCCATGGGGTAACCCATGACCCCGAGTCCGATGAAGGCGGCGGTATGTGGCGTGGTGTGTGTCTCTGACATGCTGGGAGGCTCCTTGCCATCGATCAGGTGTGAGGTTGCGCCGCTCGCGGTGGGGCGCATGGCGTGCCGGCGCGTGCAGGGCGTGACGAAGCCGGTACATCAGCACGCTAGCACGTTCGGGGCGGGGCGGCTTTATGACTTGCATCTCGACAGGGGTTGCACGCATGAGAGGCGACAGGCCAAAAAAAACCGCCTCCGAAGAGGCGGTCTGTCCTGCAGGCCGATGACCCGATATTGCCTGGTTGCCAGGCAACTGGTTACTTGGTCGGGTAGTCGCGCTGCGGGTGGCCGGTATAGAGCTGGCGCGGACGGCCGATACGGTGGCCGCCGGCGATCATCTCGTTCCAGTGGGAAATCCAGCCGATGGTGCGCGACATGGCGAAGATGACCGTGAACATGTTGGTCGGAATGCCGATCGCCTTGAGGATGATGCCGGAGTAGAAGTCGACATTCGGGTACAGCTTGCGCTCGATGAAGTACTCGTCTTCCAGCGCGATCTGCTCCAGACGCTTGGCGATCTTGAGCTGCGGGTCGTCCGCCATGCCCAGCTGCTCCAGTACTTCGTCGCAGGTCTCTTTCATGACCTTGGCGCGCGGATCGAAGTTGCGATAGACGCGGTGACCGAAGCCCATCAGCTTGAACGGGTCTTCCTTGTCCTTGGCCTTGTCGATGAAGCGCTGGATGTTTTCCTCGGACTCTTCACCGATCTCGTCGAGCATGGTCAGCACGGCTTCGTTGGCGCCGCCGTGTGCCGGGCCCCACAGTGCCGCGATACCGGCGCTGATGCAGGCGAACGGGTTGGCACCGGTGGAGCCGGCCAGGCGAACGGTAGAGGTCGAGGCATTCTGCTCGTGGTCGGCGTGCAGCATGAAGATGGTGTCCATCGCCTTGGCGAACACCGGGTTGATCTTGTACTCCTCGCACGGGTTTCCGAACATCATGTAAAGGAAGTTCTCGCCATAGGAGAGGTCATTGCGCGGGTACATGAACGGCTGACCGATGTTGTACTTGTGGCACATGGCCGCCAGGGTCGGCATCTTGGCGATCAGGCGCACGGCGCTGACGTAGCGTTCCTTCTCGTTGGTGATGTTCAGGTTGTCGTGATAGAAGGCGGCCAGACCACCGACCACGCCGCAAAGGATCGCCATCGGGTGGGCGTCGCGACGGAAGCCCTTGAAGAAGTTGACGATCTGCTCATGCACCATGGTGTGGTTGCTGATCAGCTGGGCGAACTTGTCGTATTCCTCGTCGCTCGGCAGTTCTCCGAACAGCAGCAGGTAGCACAGCTCGATGTAGTTGGAGCTCTTGGCCAGCTGGTCGATGGGATAGCCGCGATGCAGAAGCACGCCTTTCTGACCATCGATGAAGGTGATGGATGATTCGCAGGCGGCAGTGGAGACGAAGCCCGGGTCATACGTGAACATGCCTTCGGCGGTCAGGCCGCGAACGTCGATGACGTCCTGGCCGAGCGTGCCGGAATAGACCGGGAACTCGATGCTCTTGTCGATACCGTCTACTGTCAATGTCGCTTTCTTGTCAGTCATGCCGACCTCCTCATTATTCGCGTAACTCTTTGACTTGCTTGCCATGCCGGGCTTGCATCAATCCCGCCCACTATAGAAGCCCGCCAAGGATTGTCAATTCGCCACACGGCGTAGAGACGCGCGCCATGCTGTTGTGCGTCAGTTCCCCGACGTTTACGTATCCCGTGGCGTCAGGTCGCGTCCTGTTCACTGCATTTTGTGCAATCCGTGGTTGCGGCCCTGCGACGTCATGCCATTTGTCATGCCAATGGCCAACCCCTATAATCCACCGTCGCGCGACTGGCGGGAAATTCGGCTCGGTACCGTGGATGGCCTGCGCCCGAGACCCTTCCTCAAACCACCGCCCCTGCGGGCTTGCGTCCGTGTTGGGCCAAGAGAGTGTGTAAGAGCCGTGAATAGCAAACGACCCGTAAATCTCGATCTGACGACGATAAAGTTCCCTCTCCCTGCGCTGACTTCAATCACCCACCGTATTACCGGCGTGATTCTGTTCGTGGGCCTGGTATTTGCGCTGTGGGCACTCGATGCCTCGCTGTCCTCCCCGGAAGGGTTCGAGGCAGTGCGCGACACCCTGGCAACCAACTTCCTTGCCAAGATCGTGGCCTGGGGCCTGCTGTCTGCCCTCGGTTTCCACTTCGTGGCTGGCATCAAGCACCTGCTGATGGACATGGATATTGGTGTCGAACTGGAAAGTGCTAATCGCAAGGCGCAGGTCACTGTCGTGATCAGTGCTGTTCTCGTGGTCCTGGCGGGAGTCTGGGTATGGTAAACAACATCACCAATTTCAGCCGCAGCGGTCTGTCCGACTGGGTGCTGCAGCGTGTCTCTGCCGTGATTCTGGCAGTCTATTCCGTGTTCATGGTCGGCTACCTGCTGCTCCATCCGAACCTCGACTACACCACCTGGAGTGGTCTGTTCGAGAACACGGCAATGCGTATCTTCTCTTTGATGGCATTCATCTCGATTGCCGCACACGCCTGGATCGGTCTGTGGACCGTGGCGACCGATTACATGAAGCCGACCGCACTGCGTTTCGGTTTCCAGGTCTTCGTCATCCTTGCGTTGTTCATCTTCTTGGTCTGGGGCGTTCAAGTCCTGTGGGGAGCCTGATACATGTCCACCATGCGTAGCCTGACATTCGACGCGATCATCATCGGCGGTGGCGGCTCTGGCCTGCGTGCCGGCCTCGAGCTGTCCCAGTCCGGCAAGAAGACCGCCGTGCTGTCCAAGGTCTTCCCGACCCGTTCGCACACTGTCTCTGCCCAGGGCGGTATCACCTGTGCCATCGCTTCTGCTGATCCGAATGATGATTGGCGCTGGCACATGTATGACACCGTCAAGGGCGGCGACTACATCGCCGACCAGGACGCCGCCGAATACATGTGTACTGAAGGCCCGAAAGCGGTCTTCGAGCTCGAGCACATGGGTCTGCCGTTCTCTCGCTTCGACAACGGCCGCATCTATCAGCGCCCGTTCGGTGGTCAGTCCAAGGACTTCGGCAAGGGCGGCCAGGCGGCACGCACCTGCGCCGCGGCTGACCGTACCGGTCACGCTCTGCTGCACACCCTCTATCAGGCCAACCTGAAGAATGGCACCGTCTTCCTCGACGAGTGGTACGCCATCGACCTGGTCAAGAATGCCAACGGCGATATCGTCGGCGTGATTGCCCTGTGCATCGAGACCGGCGAGACCGTGGTCGTGAAGTCCAAGGCGACCGTTCTGGCCACCGGCGGTGCGGGACGTATCTACGCCTCCACCACCAATGCCCTGATCAACACCGGCGACGGTATCGGCATGGCGCTGCGCGCCGGCCTGCCGGTCCAGGACATGGAAATGTGGCAGTTCCACCCGACCGGCATCCACGGTGCGGGCGTGCTGGTCACCGAAGGCTGCCGTGGTGAAGGTGGCTACCTGGTCAACAAGGACGGCGAGCGCTTCATGGAGCGTTATGCGCCGAACGCCAAGGACCTCGCGGGCCGTGACGTCGTCGCGCGCTCCATGGTGCTGGAAATCCTCGAAGGCCGTGGCTGTGGCGAGAATGGCGACCACGTCTTCCTGAAGCTGGATCACCTGGGCGAGGAAGTGCTGAACAAGCGCCTGCCGGGTATCTCCGAGCTGTCCAAGACCTTCGCGCACGTCGATCCGGTCAATGCACCGATCCCGGTCGTGCCGACCTGCCACTACATGATGGGCGGCATCGCCACCAACGTGCACGGCCAGGCCATCGCACAGAACGAAGACGGCAGCGACCGCATCGTCAACGGCCTCTATGCCGTGGGTGAAGTGGCCTGTGTCTCCGTTCACGGTGCCAACCGTCTGGGTGGCAACTCGCTGCTGGATCTGGTCGTCTTCGGCCGCGCCGCGGGCAAGTACATCGAAAGCGCGCTCAACGAAGGTGTCGAGTACCTCGAGCCGACGCAGAGCGACATCGATGCTGCCCTGGTGCGCCTGAACCGCTGGAACGAGTCCGAGAGCGGTGAGTCCGTGCCGGAACTCAAGCGTGAACTGCAGCAGATCATGCAGAACTCCTTTGGTGTCTTCCGTCAGGAAGACAAGATGGAAGAGGGCGTCAAGCAGCTGTCCGAGCTGCGTGAGCGTATCGCCAAGGCGGGTCTGTCCGACAAGTCTCAGGTCTTCAATACTGCGCGTATCGAAGCACTCGAGCTGGACAACCTGATGGAAGTGGCGGAAGCCACTGCCATTGCGGCCCTGACCCGCAAGGAAAGCCGTGGTGCTCACTCCCGTTACGACTTCCCGGATCGTGATGACGAGAACTGGCTCAAGCATTCTCTGTTCTTCCCGAACGAGAAGCGTGTCGGCAAGCGTGATGTGAACTTCGCGCCGAAGACCGTCGAGCGTTTCGAGCCGAAGATTCGTACCTACTGAGTCTGAACCCAAGGCGCGCGTCACGGCCCGTTGGGGCGCCGCGCCTTTCTTCAGACCAAGTTCGCACTCGCTCGAGTTCACTCTCGCTTGAGTTCGCCGTGATCGAGGTGCGTGCAGGTCACCGCACGCACCTGACCCGTTTGCCCGGAGGGGAAACCATGCTTCAGGTATCCATATACCGCTACAACCCTGAAACCGATACTGCGCCGTACATGCAGGAGTTTCAGGTCGACACCCAGGGTCGTGACCTGATGGTGTTGAACGTGATGGAAATGCTCAAGGAACAGGACAGCTCGCTGGCCTATCGTCGCAGCTGTCGTGAAGGCGTCTGTGGTTCGGACGGCATGAACATGAACGGCAAGAACGGCCTGACCTGTGTCACTGCGCTGTCCGAAGTCGTCAAGGACAACAAGCTGGTGCTGCGTCCGCTGCCGGGTCTGCCGGTCGTGCGTGACCTGGTCGTCGACATGAGCATCTTCTACAAGCAGTACGAGCGCATCCAGCCGTACCTGCTCAACGACACGCCGGCGCCGGCCATCGAGCGTCTGCAGTCGCCGGAAGACCGTGACAAGCTCGACGGTCTCTACGAGTGCATCCTGTGTGCCTGCTGCTCGACTGCCTGCCCGTCCTTCTGGTGGAACCCGGACAAGTTCGTCGGTCCTAGTGGTCTGCTGCAGGCCTATCGCTTCCTGGCGGACTCGCGTGACACCGCCACCAAGGAGCGTCTGAGCGAGCTGGATGACCCGTTTGCCGTATTCCGTTGTCGCGGAATCATGAATTGTGTCGCGGTTTGCCCCAAGGGTCTGAACCCGACACGTGCCATCGGCAAGATTCGTGAGCTTTTGCTGGCAAACGCCACTTAAAAGCCGCGCCTTAGCTTGCTATGATGCACGTCAGCTGCGGCAGGGTGTCACACCTTGCCGCAGCGCACAGCTTGCTGAAGCCGGTGCCTTGTGCACCGGCTTTTGACGATAAAAGAAGACTCAGATGGTGAAGGCCTCCATGGTTTCGCCATACAGGGCATAATCGAGTGACGCCGACAGCGCTTGTCAGGCGCCTACCCCACCCCATCAGTCAGGGTGACCGAGAGATGCAAGAAGGCACAATGGAGTTGATGTGGCGCACTTCCCATATGAGCGGGGGGAATGTCCACTACGTAGAAGATCTCTACGAGCGTTATCTTGTCGACCCGAATGAGGTTCCCGACGAGTGGCGCAACTACTTTGATACTCTGCCGCGTCATGACGGCAGCCCCTCCCAGGATGTTCCGCTAGCGCCGATCCGTGATCAGTTCTACGAGATGGGTCGCAACAGTCGCCGCCCGGTGGCTGTCTCTGCGGGCGAAAGCAGCGAGAACAAGAAGCAGGTTCGTGTTCTCCAGCTGATCAACGCCTACCGCTTCCGTGGCCACCAGAAGGCGGATATCGATCCCCTCGGTCTGCGCAAGCCGGCACCGGTACCGGACCTCGAACTGTCCTTCCATCAGCTGTCCGCCGCTGACATGGACGTCGAGTTCCAGACCGGCTCGCTGTTCCTCGGCAAGGATGTGGCACCGCTCAAGGAAATCCACGCCGCGCTGGAGCAGACCTACTGCCGCAGCATCGGCGCCGAGTTCATGCACATCGTCAACACGGAAGAGAAGCGCTGGCTGCAACAGCGTTTCGAGTCCGTGCGTTCCAAGCCGAACTTCTCACGCGATGTCCGTCATCACGTGCTGGAGCGTCTGACCGCTGCCGAAGGCCTCGAGAGCTATCTCGCCAGCAAGTACCCGGGCACCAAGCGCTTTGGTCTGGAAGGCGGCGAGTCCTTCATTCCGATGATGGATGAGCTGATCCAGCGCAGCGGCAAGTACGGTACCAAGGAAGTCGTGATCGGCATGGCCCACCGTGGCCGTCTCAACCTGCTGGTCAACCTGCTGGGCAAGAGCCCGTCCGAGCTGATCGAGGAATTCGACGGCAAGAAGCAGATCGCCAAGGGTTCCGGCGACGTGAAGTACCACCAGGGCTTCAGCTCGAACGTCATGACGCCTGGCGGCGAAGTCCACCTGGCGCTGGCGTTCAACCCGTCGCACCTGGAGATCGTCTCTCCGGTGGTGGAAGGCTCCGTGCGTGCCCGTCAGGACCGTCGTGAAGACGCCGAGGGTGACAGCGTACTGCCGATTTCCATCCACGGTGACGCGGCCTTCGCCGGTCAGGGCGTGGTCATGGAAACCTTCCAGATGTCGCAGACCCGTGCCTACAAGACGGGCGGTACCGTGCATGTCGTCATCAACAACCAGGTGGGCTTCACCACCTCGCGTGCCGATGACGCTCGCTCGACCGAATACTGCACCGACATCGCCAAGATGGTTCAGGCGCCGATCATCCACGTCAATGGAGATGATCCGGACGCCGTGCTGCACGCCGCCCAGGTGGCCATCGACTATCGCCAGCAGTTCAAGCGTGACGTCGTGATCGACCTCGTATGTTACCGCAAGCGCGGTCACAACGAAGCCGACGAGCCGTCCGGTACCCAGCCGCTGATGTACGCCAAGATCAAGTCCCAGAAGACCGCTCGCGAGAAGTATGCGCAGCGTCTGGTCGAGGAAGGTGTGCTCAGCGAGGAAGAGACCAAGCAGCTGGTCGACCAGTACCGCTCGGATCTCGATGCCGGCAATCATGTGGCCAACGCCCTGGTGAAACAGCCGAATACCGGCCTGTTCGTCGACTGGACGCCGTATCTGGGTCACGAGTGGACCGGCGTTGCCGATACCTCGATGGACATGAAGCAGCTGCAGGCGCTCGCCAACAAGATGTGCGAAGTGCCGGACGGCGTCTCGGTCCAGCGTCAGGTCAACAAGATCTATGAAGACCGTCGCAAGATGGCCGCCGGTGGCATGCCGCTGAACTGGGGCTTCGCCGAGACACTGGCCTACGCCACCCTGGTCGATGCCGACCATCCGGTACGTATCACCGGTCAGGATGTGGGTCGTGGTACCTTCTCCCACCGTCACGCGGTGGTGCACAACCAGAAGGATGGCAACACCTACGTGCCGCTGCAGCACATCAAGGATGGTCAGGCGACCTTCACCATCCATGATTCCTACCTCTCCGAGGAAGCCGTGCTGGCCTTCGAATATGGCTACGCCACTACCATGCCGAATGCGCTGGTGGTGTGGGAAGCCCAGTTCGGTGACTTCGCCAACGGTGCCCAGGTGGTGATGGACCAGTTCATCTCTTCCGGCGAGAGCAAGTGGGGCCGCCTGTGTGGTCTGACCATGTTGCTGCCGCACGGCTACGAAGGTCAGGGCCCGGAGCACAGCTCCGCACGCCTCGAGCGTTACCTTCAGCTGTGTGCCGAGCACAACATGCAGGTATGCATGCCGACCACGCCGGCGCAGATCTATCATCTGCTGCGTCGTCAGGTCATCCGCTCGCTGCGCAAGCCGCTGGTCGTGCTGTCACCCAAGTCTCTGCTGCGTCACAAGGAAGCGACTTCCACCCTCGACGAGCTGGCCGATGGCCGCTTCGAGATGGTGCTGTCCGACAAGGGCAACCTGGAAGCTTCCAAGGTCAAGCGCGTCGTGCTGTGTGCGGGCAAGGTCTACTATGACCTGGCCGCCTATCGCGCCGAGCAGGGCCGTGAAGACGTTGCCATCATCCGTGTCGAGCAGCTCTATCCCTTCCCGAAGGAAGAGCTCCAGGCCGCCATCGCCGACTACGAGAATCTCGAGCAGGTGATGTGGTGTCAGGAAGAGCCGCTCAACCAGGGTGCCTGGTATCAGAGTCAACATCACATGCGTCAGGTCGCTGAGCAGCACCGTCAGGGGCTTGGCATGAGCCTGGACTTCGCCGGACGCCCGGCCTCTGCGGCACCTGCCGCGGGCTACATGTCCGTTCATAACGAGCAGCAGCGCCAGCTGGTCGACGACGCCTTCAACAAGTAAAGGCTCGCGACCCGCAAGGGCACCGAGAGAGAATCGAGTTAAGGAACTCCAATGGCTATCGATATCAAAGCGCCGTCTTTTCCGGAATCCGTCGCCGAAGGCACTGTGGCGACCTGGCACAAGCAGCCCGGCGACAGCGTCGAGCGTGACGAGCTGATCGTCGAGATCGAGACCGACAAGGTCGTGCTGGAAGTCGTCGCACCGCAGGACGGCACCCTGGGCGAGATCAAGGTTCAGGAAGGCGACACCTGCGAGTCCGAGCAAGTGCTGGGCTCCATCGGTGATGCAGACGCCGCTGCGTCTTCTGACGCCAAGGACGACTCCGCCGCTGAGAGCAAGTCCGAAAGCAAGGACGACGCCAAGGCCGAGAGCAAGCCGGCCGCCGGTGGCGAAGGCAAGACGCTGGAAGTCAAGGCGCCGAGCTTCCCGGAATCCGTTGCCGAAGGCACCGTTGCCACCTGGCACAAGAAGGTCGGTGAGGCCTGCGAGCGTGACGAGCTGATCGTCGAGATCGAGACCGACAAGGTGGTGCTGGAAGTCGTGGCTCCGGCCGACGGCGCCCTGAGCGAGATCAAGGTCGAGGAAGGCGATACCTGCGAGACCGAAGCCGTGCTGGCACTGTTCAGCGCTGGTGCTTCCGGTGGCGCCGTGCCGGCCGCTGAGGCAAGCGACGACAAGTCCGAGTCTGACGAAGGTCAGGACGAGAAGGTCGGCGACAAGATCCTCGCCCCGGCAGCGCGCAAGATGGTGGCCGAGCACGATCTGGACGTCAGCAAGCTGGTCGGTACCGGCAAGGGCGGACGCGTGCTGAAGGAAGACGTGGCCAAGGCCGTCAAGGAAGGCACTGCGGCCAAGACCGCTGCCAAGCCGGCTTCCAAGTCTGATGCCAAGGCCGCGTCGAAGTCTGCACCGACCTTCGAGGGCGAGCGTCCAGAGAAGCGCGTGCCGATGAGCCGCATGCGTCAGACCATCGCCAAGCGTCTGGTCAATGCCCAGCAGACTGCCGCCATGCTCACCACTTACAACGAAGTGGACATGAGTGCGGTGATGGAGCTGCGCAAGCAGTACAAGGACACCTTCCAGAAGGTGCACGACACCAAGCTCGGCTTCATGGGCTTCTTCGTCAAGGCGGCCACCGAAGCGCTCAAGCGCTTCCCGGACGTCAATGCCTCCATCGACGGCACCGACATCGTCTACCACGGTTACCAGGACATCGGTGTTGCCGTGTCTTCCGACCGCGGTCTGGTCGTGCCGGTGCTGCGTGATACCGACAGCATGAAGCTCGCCGATGTCGAAAAGACCATCGTCGACTTCGGTCAGCGTGCCCGTGCCGGCAAGCTGGGCATCGATGAGATGCAGGGCGGTACCTTCACGATCACCAACGGCGGCATTTTCGGTTCCCTGATGTCCACCCCGATCCTGAATCCGCCGCAGACCGCCATTCTGGGCATGCACAAGATCCAGGAGCGTCCGATGGCCGTGAACGGTCAGGTCGTCATCCGTCCGATGATGTATCTGGCGCTGTCCTACGATCACCGCATGATCGATGGCAAGGATGCAGTCCAGTTCCTCGTCGCCATCAAGGACCTGCTGGAAGATCCGGCTCGTTTCCTGCTCGACGTCTGAGACCGCAATGTCTCACGGCCTTGAGGATCTCGAGGGCGTGAGCGGCCCCGGCGGGTGGCACTGACACGCGCCGGGTTGCCAACCCGAATCGAACTGCACCAACAGGAAGAGACATGGCCGATAAATTTGATGTGATCGTCATTGGCGCTGGCCCTGGTGGCTATGTCGCCGCCATCCGCGCTGCTCAGCTGGGTCTGAAGACCGCCTGCGTCGAGAAGTGGGTCAACAAGGAAGGCAAGGTCGTTCACGGCGGTACCTGCCTGAACGTCGGCTGCATTCCGTCCAAGGCATTGCTGGAAACCTCGCACAAGTACGTCGAAGCGCGTGATGAGTTCGCCGAACTGGGCATCAAGGCCGACGGCGTCGAGATCGACGTGGCCAAGATGATCGAGCGCAAGGCGCAGATCGTGAAGAACCTGACCGGCGGTATCTCCGGTCTGTTCAAGGCCAACGGTGTCACCGCGCTGGAAGGTACCGGCAAGGTGCTGCCGAACAAGCAGGTCGAAGTGACCGACCACGACGGTGGCAAGACGACCTACGAAGCCGAGAACATCGTCATCGCGTCCGGTTCCGTGCCGGTCGAGATTCCGCCGACGCCGCTGACCGAAGGTCTGATCGTCGACTCCACCGGCGCGCTCGAGTTCGAGGAAGCGCCGAAGCGCCTGGGCGTCATCGGCGCCGGTGTCATCGGCCTCGAGCTTGGCAGTGTCTGGAGCCGTTGCGGTTCTGAAGTCACCGTGCTGGAAGCGGTCGACAGCTTCCTGCCGATGGTCGATGCGGCCGTCGCCAAGGAAGCCCAGAAGCTGCTCAAGAAGCAGGGTCTGGACATCAAGCTCGGCGCCCGTGTGACCGGTTCCGACATCAAGGACAGCGAAGTCGTCGTCAAGTACACCGACGCCAACGGCGAACAGGAACAGACCTTCGACAAGGTCATCGTCGCGGTTGGCCGTCGTCCGTACACCCAGAGCCTGCTCGACAGCGATGTCGGCATCAATCTGGACGAGCGTGGCTTCATCCACGTTGATGACCAGTGCGCGACCAGCGTGCCGGGCGTCTACGCCATCGGCGACGTGGTGCGTGGCCCGATGCTGGCGCACAAGGCCTCTGAAGAGGGCGTGATGGTTGCCGACATCATCGCCGGCCACAAGGCCGAGATGAACTACGACGCCATCCCGAGCATCATCTACACCTTCCCGGAAGTGGCGTGGGTCGGCAAGACCGAACAGCAAGCCAAGTCCGAAGGCATCGAAGTCAAGACCGGCAGCTTCCCGTTCGCGGCAAGCGGTCGTGCCATGGCCAACAATGCCACTGAAGGTCTGGCCAAGATCATTGCCGACGCTGAGACTGATCGCGTCCTGGGCGTTCACATCATCGGCCAGCATGCCGGTGAGCTGATCGCACAGGGTGTGACTGCCCTCGAGTTCGGCGCAAGCGCCGAAGACCTCGCACTGATCTGCACGGCTCACCCGACGCTGTCGGAAGCCGTGCACGAAGCCGCGCTGGCCGTTGACGGGCATGCGATTCACATCGCAAACCGCAAGAAGCGCAAGTAAGCGTCCTTCCGAACAAGAGGCGCGTCGCCCCGGCCAGGCCGGGGCGAACGGTGGCAGTGGCATCTTGCGACTGCCGTTCGAGTCTAATGCAACCAATGGCATGACACGATGAACCTTCACGAATATCAGGCAAAACAACTTTTTGCCGACTATGGCCTGCCGGTGTCCAAGGGCTTTGCCGTTGACACCCCGGAAGACGCTGCTGAAGCGTGCAAGAAGATTGGCGGCGACAAGTGGGTCGTCAAGGCACAGGTCCACGCTGGTGGCCGCGGCAAGGCTGGCGGCGTCAAGCTGGTCGACAGCGCACAAGCCGCTTCCGACTTCGCGACCCAGTGGCTGGGCAAGAACCTGGTGACCTACCAGACTGACGAAAATGGTCAGCCGGTCACCAAGATTCTCGTCGAGAACTGCACCGACATCGCCGAAGAGCTGTACCTGGGCGCCGTCGTTGACCGCACCACTCGTCGCATCGTCTTCATGGCTTCCACCGAAGGCGGCGTGGAAATCGAGAAGGTTGCTGAAGAGACGCCGGAAAAGATCTTGAAAGCCGAGATCGATCCGCTGGTCGGCGCACAGCCGTACCAGGCGCGTGAACTGGCCTTCAAGCTGGGTCTGAACCCGACCCAGATCAAGCAGTTCACCAAGATCTTCCTGGGTCTGGCGAAGATGTTCGCCGACAAGGATTTCGCGCTGCTGGAAATCAACCCGCTGGTCATCACCGACGAAGGCAACCTCCACTGCCTCGACGGCAAGATCAACATCGACGCCAACGCCGTCTACCGTCACCCGGATCTGCAGGCGATGCACGATCCGTCCCAGGAAGACGAGCGTGAAGCGCATGCTGCCCAGTTCGAACTGAACTACGTTGCCCTCGACGGCAACATCGGCTGCATGGTCAACGGCGCAGGCCTGGCGATGGGCACCATGGACATCGTCAACCTGTCTGGCGGCAAGCCGGCCAACTTCCTCGACGTGGGTGGCGGTGCTACCAAGGAACGCGTTGCAGAAGCCTTCAAGATCATCCTGTCCGACGACAACGTCAAAGCTGTTCTGGTGAACATCTTCGGCGGCATCGTACGTTGTGACATGATCGCCGAAGGCATCATCGGTGCCGTCGAGCAGGTCGGTGTCAACGTGCCGGTCGTGGTGCGTCTGGAAGGTAACAACGCTGAACTCGGCGCCAAGAAGCTGGCCGAAAGCGGTCTGAACATCATCGCTGCTACCAGCCTGACTGACGCGGCGCAGCAGGTTGTCAAAGCTGCGGAGGGCAAGTAATGAGCATTTTGATCGACAAGAACACCAAGGTGATCTGCCAGGGCTTCACTGGCGGCCAGGGTACCTTCCACTCTGAACAAGCCATCGCCTACGGCACCAAGATGGTCGGTGGCGTGACGCCGGGCAAGGGTGGTCAGACTCACCTGGGCCTGCCGGTGTTCAACACCGTCGCCGAAGCCGTTGCCGAGACTGGCGCTGAAGCGTCCGTCATCTACGTGCCGGCACCGTTCTGCAAGGATTCCATCCTTGAAGCGGCCAATGCAGGCATCAAGCTGATCGTCTGCATCACCGAAGGCGTGCCGACTCTCGACATGCTGGAAGTCAAGGTCAAGTGCGACGAGCTGGGCGCGCGCGTCATCGGTCCGAACTGCCCGGGTGTTATCACTCCGGGTGAGTGCAAGATCGGTATCATGCCGGGTCACATCCACCAGCCGGGCAAGGTCGGTATCGTGTCCCGTTCCGGCACCCTGACCTACGAAGCCGTCAAGCAGACCACTGACCACGGTTTCGGTCAGTCCAGCTGTGTCGGTATCGGCGGCGACCCGATCCCGGGTTCCAACTTCATCGATATCCTCGAGATGTTCGAGAAGGACCCGAAGACCGAAGCCATCGTCATGATCGGCGAGATCGGCGGTTCTGCTGAAGAAGAAGCGGCTGCCTACATCAAGGCGAACGTCACCAAGCCGGTCGTCTCCTACATCGCTGGTGTGACTGCGCCTCCGGGCAAGCGCATGGGCCATGCAGGCGCCATCATCTCCGGCGGCAAGGGTACTGCCGACGAGAAGTTCGCGGCTCTGGAAGCGGCTGGCGTCAAGACTGTGCGTTCACTCGCGCAGATCGGCGATGCCATCAAGGAAGTCACTGGCTGGTAAGCCATTGATCTCCTGACAGCGATCGGCGCCAAGCGGATCGCATGTCACCGAAAGGGCAGGCCCACAGGGCCTGCCCTTTTTTCGTTTCTGGCCCTCAACAGTCTCTCCCGAGTGCATGCCGGCGGTTCTACCTGCAGCCGGTGACGTGCGCGAGGGCGAGGTGTTTCACAGGTACAGGCGCGACAGGTGCGTTCATATCAAGCAGTTGATAATCTGATGACTGTTCATTGGCACCTGACCAAGCGACACGTGCAGATGCCCCACGGCGCAACACGACTCACTGATAAGGATGTTCCATGCTCAAGTCATTCCCCGCCCTCACGCGTTCCGCGCGCCTGCTGGCGCTGCTGTCCCTGCCGTTGGCTGCTGGCGTACCGCTGGCTGCCAGTGCAGATTCCGGCGCGGCGGCAGCCTCCGCCCCTGAAGCTTCAGCGAGCATGCAGGTGCCTGCCAAGAGCATCGAGTCGGTGACCAGTCGTGATGATGTCGCCTCCGTCCAGGCGCGTCTCGAGACGGCGCTCGAGGCCAAGGGGCTGACGCTGTTCAGCGTCATCGATCATGAAGCGGGAGCCAAGAAGGTCGGCATGGGGCTGCCTGCGACGCATACCGTCATCTTCGGCAATCCCAAGGTGGGCACTCTGTTGATGCAGTGCGATGGAGCGGCCGCCCTGGACCTGCCGCAGAAGATGTTGATTCGTGCCGTGGAGGGCGGCAGCGTGATCGAGTGGAATGACCCGCAGTACATGGCCAATCGTCATGATCTGGGCGACTGCAAGCTACCGCTGGACAAGATCGCCGGGCTGCTCAAGGGGCTGGCCGCCGAAGCGGCGGGTCAATGAAGGCAGCGCTCATCACGTGTCGATACTGATATCGTGAACTGACAACGGGAACTGACGATCGATCGCTGCCAATCAAGCAGGACGAGAAAGCCGGACTCCTCATGGAGTCCGGCTTTTTGATGGCCCCCTGTCAGGAACCACCTGTCTTGCAGGGAGGGATTGCAGACAGGGCTTGTAGACAGGGCTTGCAGGGTTTGCTTTCAGAGCTGCTTACAGAGCATCACCGTGCTGCTTCAGCCACTGCACGGCGCGGTCCGGGTAGTCCGTGAAGACACCATCTACCTTGGCGTCGATGAAGAAGGCGCGCAGCATGTCATCGTAATCGCTGGCCCAGTCGGGGATGCGCCCTTCATCGAGGCGGAAGGTGTAGGGCATCACGATCAGGCCCTGCGCATGGGCTTCCTCGACCATCGGAGTGACCTTGATGTCGTCCCGGGTCGAGCTGTCTTCGATCACCATCGGTTTCCATGGCCCGATGCCATCGGCGTAGGTGGCGATGCGCTGCATGCCGCCTTCCTGATACATCCAGTCATAGTCGTAGGGCTCAAGCTTGCCATCCGCATCCGGCTGGAAGGTCATGTCCCAGCTGGTCTCGCCCATCAGCTGTACCAGGCGCAGGTCCATCTCCAGCTCAGGCTGCAGCGTGTCGTGGATGCGCTTGAGGCCATTGGGGTCGAAGACCTGTACTACAGCGTTGTCATCGTGCGCGACGTAGCCGTACTGCTTGAGGGTCTCGAGCACGGCTCGGGAGACCTGCTTGCCTTCCGACTGGTGGAACCAGGGTGCCTTGATCTCCACGTACAGGCCGACATCGCGTCCGGTGGAGTGATTCAGGCCCTGGATCATCTCGATTTCTTCACTCAGGGTATGCAGGCCGAAGTGCGACTTGCCCAGCGGGAAGCGCTCAGGGTAGTCGGCGACCTGCTCGCCATCCTTGACGGTGAAGCCCTCGCTGAACGACAGCTTGCGCAGCTCATCCAGCGTGAAGTCGATGGCGTAGTAGCGGCCATCGTCGCGCGCACGCTCGGGGAAGACCTCGGCGACATTGGTCACGCGATCCAGGAAGCGGTCGTGCAGTACCACCAGCTGGTCGTCCTTGCTCATCACCACGTCCTGCTCGAGGAAGTCGGCGCCCTGGGCGTAGGCCATCGCCTTGGCGGCGAGTGTGTGCTCGGGCAGGTAGCCCGAGGCCCCCCGGTGGGCGACCACGACCTTGTCGGTGCCATGGCCGGGGTCGATGCTGCGCAGAGGCCTGTCATCAGCGAGTGCCGCTGAGGTCGAGGTGGCCAGCAGAGAGCCGACCACGCCCATCATGGCCAGCGGGCGACGAATGCGGGCGGAAGTCGGGTGACACTGGGAAGGATGCGGCATGTGAGATCACCTTGAGCTGTGGTTATTGTATGGCCGTTCAATAAAGCCGTCTGCCAACATAACAAATTCTTATTCATAAGGCGATGATCAAGTGTTTTTCATGATGAGCAAGAGCCGCTGCTCGGTCGTTCGGTCATGTGGTCGCCGAGCGACGCTTGAGCAAGCTTCCCAGCATGCTGCGTCCCGCCATCACGAAGAACACCGGAGCGCCGGCGATCAGGTAGAAATAGAAGGTCACGGCCCGCCATATCACCACGGCCGCCGCGGCACTGGCGGCGCCGATCATCGGGCTGAGCAGGGCGGTGGAGGACAGCTCCGCGCCTCCGGCACCGCCGGGCAACAGCGTCAGCTGGCCCGCTGCCAGCGAGAGCATCTGCACGATGAAGGTCCAGCTCCAGTCGATGTCCTGCCCCAGCCCGGACACGGCCAGATAGAGGATCGAGTAGCGCAGCAGCCAATGCGCGCAGCAGAGCAGGAAGATCAGGCTCAGTGTCAGGCGCGGCAGGGCGAGCGTCTCGACCAGCGCATGGCGAAAGTGGATCAGACCCCTCGCCAGCTTGACGCGTGAGCGATGGCGTACCTTGAGCCAGCGCAGCAGGCGTCCGCTGGTCTTGAGCAGGCGCCGATGGTGCTTGCCCAGCGCAGCCAGCAGGCCAAAGCCGATGATCAGCAGCAGCGCCGGCACGGCCAGCATCCACCCCAGGCGCAGGTCGATGGTATGCGAGAGGGCGTAGAGCCCGATGCTGGCCAGTGCCGAGAGGAAGAACAGCATGTCGGTGATCTGATCGACCGCGAATACTGCCGTGGCCTGCGCCGGGCGCACCCCCTGACGTGACAGCAGCCCCATCAGAGTAAGCGGGCCGCCGCTGCCGCCGGGGGTGGCGCTGATGGCGAATTCGGTCGCCATCACCATGCCGACGGCGCGCCGTTGCCCCAGATGACCGCCACGTCCGGCCAGCAGTAGACGCAGCCGGCCGGCGTTCAGGTTCCAGCACATGACGATCATGCAGAGCATCAGGAGGAAGGTGTCGAGGGGGAACTGGCGCAACTGGCCGCCCAGTCCACTGCCACCCAGCACCAGCGGTATCGCGATGACCATCACAAGGCCAGCACCCAGTAACCAGAGGGCACGATTCATGGCAGATTCCCGCAGCGGGTTGATACAAGGCCCATACAACGGGACTCATCGGGTGGGTGGGTCTCAGGCAGCACTGTGTTCCGCCTGGTGCGAGTTCAGTTGCGTCATGTCAGGCGTGGCGGGGGTGAGCAGCCCCTGCTGGGTCAGCCACCCGATCTTGGTCATCGGCAGGCGCCCCTCATCGAGCAGGCGCTCGACCAGCGTCAGCCAATACTGGCGTGAGCGTGCATGGCGCATATCGACCGGATGCAGGCCCAGACGCAACACTGGCGCCTGTTGCTCGCGGCTCAGCTTGCGCTGCGTCACCCACTGCGACATCAGACGGCGGGGCGCTGAGCGTGCGCTCCAGACCAGTCCGGGCGCATCGATGACCGTGAAGTCAGGTAGTCGATAGAGATGCTGGGGGTCGCTGGTGTAGCGGAAGTCGAGGGACTTCAGCGCCTGACGAGTGCCGTCGCTCATCAGCCAGGCGGGAGCCACGAAGCCCTCCAGCGGCCAACCAAGACGCTTGAAGAGTGCGGCGCCTTCCAACAGGCGTCGTCTGGCTTCGGCCTCATCGAGGGGGTAGAACTCACCCTCCCAGGTCAGCACGCGGCGCATCAGGTAATCGCGCGGGGTGCGGGGGGCTGGCGCGTCATCGCAGTGATAAAAGCCATGCAGGGCAAGCTCGTCTCCCTGTTGGCGGCGAGAGTCCAGCAGCGCGATGAATTCGGGAGCGTCTTCCAGGGCGCTGCGATGATGGAAATCAGGTACCACCAGCCAGGTGATCGGACAGGGATGATTCAGGCGTGCCTGGCAGAGGGCATCCACCTCGGCGACGAAGTCCCGGTAGTCGGACCATGTCTCGGGCGCGACATCATGCAGGACCAGCAGAAAGTGCTGCTTGGCAGGTGGCGACTCAGCCATGGGTCACCTCTTCCAGTACCGGTTGCATGCGAGTCCCGGTGACCGCGTGATAATGCCCGAGCAGACCATCCACGACACGGTCCCAGGCGTGATGCTTCTCGACATGACGACGCGCCTGGCGGCCCAGTGCCACGGGGTCATTGGCGAAGACTTCCTGTACGGCACGCGCCATGGCATGCGGCGAGTGCGGGTTGCAGAGCTGACCGCAGCCCAGTGGCACATTCTCGGCCAAGGCGCCTGCGCGTGCCGCCACCACCGGCGTACCACAGGCCATGGCTTCCAGCACCACCAGGCCAAAGGTTTCTTGGGTGCCGGCATGCAGCAGCACATCCACCGAGGCCACCAGACGCGCCACTTCGGTGCTGCTGCAGAAATGCCCGGTCACGCTGACATTGTCGGGTAGATGTCGCGGCATGCCCGAGCCGATCAACAGCAGATGGTAGTCGGGGCCGAGCAGGCGAGCGGCTTCCAGCAGCTCATCCAGATTCTTCTCCCGTGAGCCGCGCCCGGCGAAGGCCAGCAGTCGCACGTGGTCTTCCAGACCAAGCTCACCACGCAGACCCTCATCGCGGCAGTCAGGGTGGAAGGTGGAAAGATCGACACCGAGTGGCTGGATATGGACATTGTCGACACCGAGCCGGTCGAGTCGGTCGGCCATCACCTGGCTGGGGGCCAGTACGCGATCGAAGTGGCGATAGAGGCGTTTGACGTAGCGATCGACATTGGCCCCTGACCATTCACCCAGACGATTGGTGATCAGGCGTGGCAGGTCCGAGTGATAGAAGCCCAGCACCGGGACATCGAGCTTGCGACCGGCATCGAGTGCTGCCCACGCCGTGACGTAGGGGTCGCCAGCCTCGATGACATCCGGCTGCAGTGCCAGCAGCGTGCTGACCCAGCCGCCCCGGCGCAGGGGGAAGCGATAGCCGTTGCCGAAGGGAATGGGCGGTGCCGGCACGCTGTAGAGGTCATCACTGACGCTGGTGGTCTCACCGGGGACCAGCAGGCTGTGACGTACATCAGGTCGCTTCCGCAGACGTCGTCGCTTGGCTTCCAGGTAGGTTCTGACCCCGCCACTGGAGGGGGCATGGAACATGGTCATGTCAGCGATATGCACACGGACTCCTCAAGACCGCTTTACCGGTCGTGCGCGATGAAGATGAATCCCGACGTCACTGCCTGCCATGGCTGCCTTGTCGTGCTTCAGAGGGCTAGAGAAAGACGCAATCGAACACACGGATTCCAGCTAGCCAGTGGCATTGACGAACGAGCCTCTGGTCAGTCATGGGGGGAACCCGACGTGAAACCAAGGGTACGAGGCATGACATGCGGTGTCGCGCGTGACGAGACGCCTCGCCACGCGATATTCCACACTGCGCCTGGCAGTGACGTTACATCAGGAGATGACTGGACTGTGTGACAACAGGGAACAAGGTTGGTGCGATGCGCTCCTGCGCTCAGTCTCTTGGCATAAGGCCCCTGACATCAGGCTTCTGGCATCCGGTTCACTGCGAGGGGAAGAAAGATGTTTCGCCATGCTGGCGATGGTTCAGGAGGGAGTGCGGCAGCTGGCCTCTCAGCTGCGCCGGGCAAGAAAAGCCCTACGACAGGCAAAAAAAGACCCTGTCCGGAGCCACCGGACAGGGCAAGTGCGTGCACTACAGGAATACAGGGGGCGACAGGGGGAGGGTCGCCGGAGCGGGCATTGCAGGATCTAGCAGTGGATCGACTCAGTCATGTCTGGCATCCGTGCCTGGTGTTGCATGGGGTCCTGGCATCGTTATCTGTCCTGATGGATGGAGATCGGGCGTCATCACGCCAGTCCATGCTGGGACAGGTGCAGGGCGCTGGGCATGGCCTGGCCAAGCTCCTGCGAGAAGGCGGCTTCCGGCTCGGCTGGGCGCTGGCTGGCGAGCAGCACAAGGCTCAGCAGCAGGCCGGCGGCCAGCAGCAGACGGTTGCGGGTCCGGCGACGATCACGTTCCAGCAGCATCGCGACATGTTCCATCGCTTCACGTTGAATCTCACGCTGGCGCTCCGGAGAGGTGGAGCTGCCATCCGAGTTTCTGCCTGAGCTGCTGTCTGCTCCGGAGTCGACACGGGCATAGCTCATGGCCGGGTGACGAACGATGGCGGCATGCTCGGCCAGGTGACGCAGTGAGGTAGCTGCAGTGGAGCGATGAGTTTTCATTTCCGGGTCCTCGCATGGACGAACTTCATCAGGGACAGGCTTCAGTCATTCGCGCTTGGTCAATCCAGTAACGCTGCAGCAGTGAAAGCAGATGTCGTGTGTCGATGTGAGGAGTATAGCGTGAGCTTCTGTTTCACAAAATTACAATTTCTCACGCTTGGTACACGCGCAGTATACGCAATACACGAGAACGAAAAACGCCCCGGGCGCAGAGCGCTCCGGGGCGTAGATGGCCGGGGCAATTGCCCATGATCACAAGTCAGTTACATACGGCAGTGGTGGGTCGCGGCTTATTCGGCCGGACGACCTACCAGTGAACGACGCTCTTCACGGGCTTCGGTCAAGGAGACCTTGATGATGTCGCCCAGTGAGTAACGCAGCTCGTCTTCGATGCGCACGCGGCCTTCCTTGTCATCGATCGCGACCTTCTTGCGATCGCTGTGGATCAGCGGTGCCGGAATGAAGACGCTGGCGCCATTCTCTTCCAGACGCACGCGCATGCCGCCACGACGGATGTCGATGATCTCGCCAGTGAAGACCTGCTGTTCTTCGGCGGCCTTGGTCAGGTAGCGCACGTAGAGCCAGTCCTTCACATCACGCTCGGCCATGCGGTTGAGACGACGACGTTCGCTGAGGTGCTCGGTCAGCTGCTCGGTGGCTTCCGCCGGCACGTCCTGGCCGAGAATCACACGCTTGATCAAGCGGTGGTTGACCATGTCGCCGTACTTGCGGATCGGCGAGGTCCAGGTCGCGTAGGCTTCCAGACCCAGACCGAAGTGCGGCCCCGGCTGTGCGGACATCACGGTGTAACCCTGGAAGCGACGCATGCGCACGTCCAGCCAAGTGTCTTCGCGACTGTCCAGCTCCTGACGGATCAGGCGGTAGCCTTCCAGGCTGCCCAGCTGTTCCGGCGTGGCGGTGATGTTCTGGCCAGCCAGGAACTCGATGGTGTCGTCGTACTTCTCCGGCGCGAAGCCCTGGTGCACGTTGAAGATACCGTGACCGATATGCTTGGAGAGCAGACGTGCGCAGCTCAGGTTCGCGGTGATCATGGATTCTTCGATCATGCGATTGCTGATGCGGCGGTGGTCGGCACGTACGTTGAGCACGTTGCCTTCCTCATCCAGTTCGAACTCGAAATCCGGACGCTCGCGGAAGACCTGGGAATTGCGTGCACGCCAGGCGATACGCGCCTGGGTGAAGGCTTCCAGCTGACGCAGTCCTTCGGCCAGCTCTTCGGTTTCCGGCTTCCAGCTGCCTTCCTGGCCTTCGATCCAATCGGAGACGTTGTCGTAGGTCAGGCGGTGGTGGGAGCGCATGGTGGCCGCGAAGAATTTCGGCTCACCGATCACGCCATCGGTATCGATGTCGACGATGCACATCAGCGTCGGACGGTCTTCACCTTCCTTCAGCGAGCACAGGTCATCGGCCAGGATTTCCGGCAGCATGGTGACGTTCTGGCTCGGCAGGTAGACGGTGAAGGAGCGCGTGCGCGCCTCTTCGTCGACAGGGCTGCCTTCCGGCACGTAGGCGGTCGGGTCCGCGATGGCGATGCTCAGGGTCCAGCCGCCTTCCGGGCGCTCGACGATGTGCAGGGCGTCATCCATGTCACGCGTCTTCTCACCATCGATGGTGAAGAAGGGCACGTGGGTCATGTCTTCGCGGGTCAGGCCCTCATCCAGCAGCGGCCAGTCGTTGCCGCCCTCCGGTGAGGCCTGTTCCAGCGCATGGCGCGCCAGGGTGACACGCCATGGCACGCGCGGGTTGTCCACCTCGGCGATGACTTCCTCTATCTGGGCGAAGAAGCTGCGGTCATCCTTGCGCATCGGGTGACGCAGCAGACGTGCCACGACCCAGTCGCCATCATTGAGGGCTTCCTCATTGATGCCACGCTTCACGCGCGCTTTCATGCGCGTGTTGATGGACGGGTGATCCGGCATCACGTTCAGGCGGCCATCACGTTTGCCGACACGAGCGACGAAGCGATCGACACCCGTCTCAATCAGCACTTCCGGCTGTACGGACTTCTTCTCACCTTCCACCTTGACGGTCGCTTCGACAGTATCGCCGTGCAGTACCTGCTTCATGGCGGGTGGCGGCACGAAGTAAGACTCGCCGTCCTCGCATTCGAGGAAGCCGAAGCCCTTGTCGGTGCCTTTGATCACCCCCGTGACACGGGGAATTTCCTGGCGGATTTGATCTTTCAGCTGCGCCAGCAGCGAATTGTTCTGCAGCATTTCGGAAGTTCTGTTGGCGGGGTCAGTGGCTCACTATACGGACATGGAGCATGGGGGGAAAGCGGCCAGATGGCCCAACGCCCGCGCGGGCTGCGCGCAGGCGTGGATGAGCGGTGGGACAACCGCGGGCAACCCAGGTGAAAGCGGCCTGCCTGCGTACCTTGTCACAGGCTCAGGCGCGCGCTCAGTCGGCGGTCGCCGTGGCGTTGATCAGACGCGAAACCGGGGTATCACCGTCGAACAGGGTGAAGATGGGCGCCTTGCGATGACGGCCACCGATCTCGCGAGCCTTGATCAAGCCGAGCAGGAACTCGGCGACATTGGCGCGCGAGACCTGCATCTCGTCGGAGTCATCGGCGTTCTGGGTCAGCTTGCCGCTGCCGCTGTCGTTGGTGAGACGGCCGGGCTTGACGATGACATGACGCAGGCCGCTCTCGGCGAGGCACAGGTCGGCCGCCTTCTTGGCCGCGAAGTAGGGGCGCATCGCTGCCGGGCCGGCCAGTGGTGTCTCGGAGCGGATCGAGCTGACCTGGATCACGCGCGACAGCCCGAATTCGGCGGCCAGCTCTGCGGTGCGCATCGCACCATGCAGGTCGATGGTCAGCGTCTTGTCCGGGCCGGTGTTCGGGCCGGAGCCCGCGACGAACACCGCCTGATCGCAGCCATAGAAGGCCTGGCGCATCTCGCCTTCCAGGTCGCCCAGTACCGTCGGGATGCTGCGATCATGGAACCAGCTCTGCTGCTCGGTCGAGCGGATCATCGCCACGATGGGTTCGCCGGCGGCCTGAGCCTTCTCGCAGAGTTGACGACCGATCTTGCCGTTGGCACCGATGATGAGCGTCTTGCGCATGCTGTCTGCTCCTTCGCGAATCAAATGGCGAGGTGGCTTGCGAGTGGTATTCCCACTCACTGCCACGCCCCTCCTTGTAGAGCAAGGTCTGCGGGCTGAATCACGAGACTTCAAGGGGGCCGTTCAATCGCGGGCATTACGCGGCGCCTCGCTCGCGGGATGAAGTCTGCGATGGTCAAGCATTAAAGGCGGCTGTCATCTCTGTCTGTGGCACGGGAGCCTTGCTAGGATGGCGCTGCCAGGTACGACTCCCCAAAGATTGCGCCAACGACAAGGATGCCCGATGAGCCGCATAGCCCACCCCGATAATGATGAGCACAGCGACACTGCCGCATGGCACGGCGCCGCCTTCCCCTCCGAGAGCGCGATCCGGGTCGGGCTGATCGGTTATGGCATGGCGGTGCGCACCTTCCACGCGCCCTTGATCGAGGCCACGGACGGGCTGGCGCTGGTGGCACTGTCCACCTCGCGGCCCGAGATCGTCAGGGCCGAGCGTCCGCAGCTGGAGGTGGAGGCCACCCCTGAGGCCTTGCTTGCGCGTGACGACATCGACCTGATCATCATCGCGACGCCCAACGAGACCCACGCTCCGCTGGCCTCTGCGGCGCTGGCGGCAGGCAAGCATGTGGTCGTCGACAAGCCCTTCACGGTGACGTTTGAAGAAGGTAAGGCCCTGACCCGCCAGGTCGAGCAGGCCGGACGGGTGCTGGCGGTATTTCACAATCGGCGCTTCGATGCCGACTTCCTGACGCTGGCGGAATTGATCAACGACGGCACGCTGGGCCGTATCGCGCATCTGGAATCCCACTTCGACCGCTTCCGTCCGACGGTGCCGAACCGCTGGCGTGAGCAGGCACTGCCCGGCAGCGGCCTGTGGTATGACCTCGGTCCGCATCTGCTGGATCAGGCGCTGTGCCTTTTCGGCGAACCGAGCACCATCCAGCTCACGCGTCGCGCCCAGCGCGAGGGCGCGGTGACCGATGATTTCTTCCACGCCGTGCTCGATTACGCCCACCATCCAAGGCACCCGGGTCTGGTAGTGGAGCTGCACGCCAGTGCACTGACGGCGGCGCCGACGGCACGCTTTGCCGCACACGGTACCCGTGGCAGCTACGTGGTATTCGGGCTCGACCCTCAGGAGGATTGCCTCAAGGCCGGTGACTGGCCCTCGCGTGACCCGCTGGAGCGCCAGGCGCGCCAGTGGGGGCGGGATGCGCGTCCCGGAATGCTGACCGTGCTGGAGGCCGACCCGGATGGCGCCGAAGGCGAGCAGGTGCTGGTGGGTGGCACCCATCAGGGCCGCGATGGCGACTATCCGGCCTGGTATGCGGGGCTGCGCGACTGCATTCGTGGCCAGGGCGGCAATCCGACTTCACCCCATGAGGCGCTGCGCGTGATGAAGTGGCTGGAGGCCGGCATCGCCAGCGAAGGCTGAAACCATCGAAGGTGAGATGACTCACGAAAGACGCGCGCCCTGAAGGCCCGAATGGCCAGCTATCAGAGGCGCGCGTCTTGTTTTTCAAGGCAGTGGCAGGCGAGGACGCGGCCTGCTCAGCTCGGGTCGTTCTCGCCCTTGTCGGCCTTGCGCATGCGCGAGAACAGCTCCGCGCGCAGCTCACCGATGCGCGGCACCTCCTCGGCATGGAAGGGGATGGGGCGCAGCAGGCGCATGGCTCGCAGGCCGAGACGTGCGTTCATCAGGCCACTGCCCAGTCCCTGACCGGCCTTGGTGGAGAGGCGGCCGGCCAGATTCATCGACAGCAGGTCCATGCTGGCCTCGGCAGCCAGTTCGCTGGCACCGGCGAAGGCCATCGAGGCCAGCACCTCCTTGAACAGCCGCAGGCGGCTGGCATAGCCCAGCTCCAGCCCGTAGAGGCGCGACAGGCGCTCCATCATGCGCAGACCGCGCCAGGCCACCAGGCTCATGTCGACCCAGGTCAGCGGCGAGACCGCCACCATCACCGCTGTCTCGCCACTCATGCGCGAGATCAGACGCCGCGCCTCACGGTCCCGCGGCCCCAGCACGTGGAAGGCGAACAGCTCGCGGCGCTCCGATGGGGAGTGATGCGCTTCACAGGCGGCGCGCCAGGCGCGCACGCCGGCGTCATCATCGCCGAGCTTCATCTGGCGACGCAGCTGTTCGAGCAGGTCTTCCTGCTGGCTGTCGGCCTTGCCGCCTGCCTTGCCCGAATCCTCGTCAGGCGTGGACAGCGCATCACCGCGCTGGCCAAAGCCCTGTTGGCCAAAGCTTTTCTGGCCAAAGCTCTCCTGGCCAAAGTCATCCTGCTGATGCTCTTCCAGCTCGGCGCGCAGCGCGACGTGCCTGCGCAGGTGACGCAGCCTGAAGAGCTCCTTGCCCAGCGCACGGGCGCCAAGCCCGATGGCGCCAAGGCCCAGCAGACCCCAGGCGCCGGCGATCAGGTCGCCGCCCATGGCCGCCTGATAGAGCGCATGACCGGCTTCGACACCCCCGAGTGTCAGGGTGCCGAGCAGCAGCCATTTGAGGCCGCGATGACGTGGCCGGGCGCTCAGCGTCGCATCCAGTCCCGGCGTGGCGGGTTCCGGTTCGGCCGCCGCCAGCGGCTGGCTTTCCATCTCCGGCGAGAAGTGACGCGCGCCGCGCAGGGCCTCTGCCGTGCTCTTCGATGCGCTCTCGGTGGGGCGCTCGGCATAGGGGGGCGAGGCGGCATCGGCCTGCGCCGAATCGGGGCTCGTGAAGCGTTTGCCCGGGCGCGGATGGCGGGATTCGGTGTTCATTTCAGGTGGTCTCCCAGCAGCCAGTCGAGCACGGCGTCCATGCGGATGTGAGGTGGCGCATTGCCATCGATCTTCGGCGGCGCGAAGTGGGGGAAGTCGAAGCGGCTTTCGGCCCAGAAATTCGGGTCGGGCAGCCGTGAAGGCACCTCGCCCGGGAACAGCAGCACGGACTCGCGGCCAGTGCCTTGTGTGTCCGAGTCGCCCGCTCCCTCGTGCTCGCCTAACAGTTGTCCCGCCAGTGCCGGATGACGTTGGCCATTCTCTACCACCTCACGCGCCTCACTGGCGCGGATGGCGGCGATGGTGAAGGCCTTGAGTGGCACATCGCGATAGCGCAGGCGCTTGAGCGGGTCCGCCAGCAGCTGCTCGAGCAGGTCGCGCATCGCGCCATGCTGCTCTGGCGTGACGTGGTCGGCCTTGGTGGCGGCGATGGCCAGGCGGTCGATGCGGCGGTCCATCAGGCGCGCCAGCAGGTGGCGGCGGCCATAGGCGAAGCTGTCGAACAGCTTGTCCAGTGCACGGCTCAGGTCGCGGAATGGCGCCGGGCCGGCATTCAGCGCGCCCAGCACGTCGATAAGCACGATCTGGCGATCAAAGCGCCGGAAGTGGTCGTGATAGAAAGGGCGCACCACGCGGCGGCGATAGTGATCGAAGCGCCGCGCCAGGGTGCGATACAGGCTGGCTTCCGGCAGGGCGGCCAACGCGTCGGGTGTCCAGTCACCGAGCCCCGGCAGCGGGAAGAACTGCAGCACCGGCGCCTCGTCCAGCTCGCCGGGCAGCAGAAAGCGGCCCGGTGTCAGGTCGACGAAGCCACCCTTGCGGCGCGCGGCGTGCAGATAGTCGGTATAGAGGCTCGCGATCTCGGCGAGGCGGTCTTCATCCACTTCGCTGTCCGGTGTCAGGCCCTCTATGGCCGCCATCCAGTCCTGCGCCCAGTCGCCACGCCCGTCGGCCAGCTGGGTCTCGCACTCACTGCTCCAGCCGCTGAAGTCCTGCTCCAGCATCGGCAGGTCCAGCAGCCATTCGCCGGGATAGTCGATCAGGTCCAGCGTCAGGGTGGCGCGCTGGCTGTCGAGCATGCGCGCGGCGCGCGAGGTGGGGCGAAAGCCTATCTTGAGACGCAGCTCGCTGATGCTGCGGGTCGGCGTCGGCCATTCGGGCCCGTGGGGTGACTGCTGGCCGGACAGCGAACGCAGGCCGGCTTCCAGCGGAAAGCGCGGGATGGAGAGGTCCGGCTGGCTGACGCGTTCCGCGCCGAGCAGGCGGCCGTCGCGTGCGGCAGGCAGCAGTTCCAGGCGCGCGCCGAGTCCGGCATGGCGCAGCTGCTCGATCAGCGAGACGAGAAAGGCGGTCTTGCCGGCACCGGACAGGCCCGTGACGGCGAGCCGCAGCTGGCGGTCGAGACCGCGCTCCAGCAGGTCATGTGCTTCGCGGCCCACATCGCGGGCAAGCTGGCGGGCGTTGCGGGTCATGGTGTTGAACATCAGGCATTCCCTGTCAGTGGGGGCGAGGCGGCGGCGCGACGTGATGGCATCCTGGCAGCTGATGATGAGCTGGATGATGGCCGGGACTTGTCAGCGTGCGCCGTACGGCTCGCCATCAACCCTCTATCTGCGGGCGATCGGCGCGCAAGGCAAGCTGACGCCACACCAGCAGGGCGATGGGCAGCAGGCAGGCGGGGATCAGCAGCAGGTTGAGCAGCGCCCAGCCCAGCGTGCTGACCAAGGGGCCGGCCAGCAGCGCCGTCACCGCCCCGGTGGTGAAGACGAGGAACTCGTTGGCAGCCTGGGTGCGGGCCTTCTCGTTGGTGCGATGGCAGTGGGTCAGCATCGTGGTGGCGGGCAGGAAGGTGAAGTTCCAACCGATGCCGAGCAGGATGAGACCGAGGAAGAACCCCTGGGTTCCCGTCAGGTAGTCGGCGGCCAGCAGCTGCGCGGTGGCAAGACTTGCCAGCAGGAAGGCGCAGCCGGTCACGATCATGGTGCCCGACCCGAAGCGGGCGACCAGCCGCCCGGTGAAGAAGGACGGCAGGAACATGGCGACCACATGCCATTGGATGGTGGTGGCGACGTGATCGAAGCCGTGTCCGGCATGGGCCATCGCCAGCGGTGTGGCCGTCATCGCCAGATTCATCACCCCATAGCCGACCATCGCGCTGAGCACGGCCAGCAGGAAGGTCGGCTGACGCAGGATCACGCCCAATGGGCGTGCAGGTTCCACTGCATCACCGTCGGCTGACCGGGCATTGTCCTCGCTGGGCAGGCGGATGAAGGCCAGCAAGAGAAGCGCCACCAGATAGAGCGCCCCCAGCCCGATGAAGCTACCCAGGAAGGGCGTGTCGGCCAGCGCATGACTGGTGCGGGCAAGCCAGGGTCCGAAGAAGGCCGCCAGCACGCCACCCCCCATTACCAGCCCGATGGCGCGTTCGCGCTGCTCCTCCGGGGCGGCCTCCATCGCGGCGAAGCGATACAGCTGACCGAAGCCGATGCCGATGCCCACCAGCCAGGTGGCGAGCAGGAACAGCCCGAAATGCTGCAGATGCAGTGCCAGCACGGCCAGCCCCGCGCCAGCCAGCCCGCACAGATTGCCGAGCACGAAGCCACGTCGCCGCCCGAGGCGGGCGGTGATCAGTGAGGCGGGAATGGTGGCACACATCAGTCCCAGCCACTGGGTGGCGACCGGCGCGGTCGACCAGCTGCTCGAGGCCAGCTGGGCACCGATCAGTGGTGAGACCGCGATCAGCAGGATGTTGCCGCTGACCAGCAAGGCCTGACACAGCGACAGCAGCGTGACGGCCAAGGGCAGGCGTGCCCGGTCGGCAGCGGGAGAAGATAGTGGCATGAAGGCGCAGCTCCGTCGGATATCGGCGCCCGGTGCGCCTGTCCTGATTATGCCTGTACTCCGTCCAGGCGTTCCAACTCCATGCCCGGGGTCGCGCTCACGGCGAGCCTAGTCTCCCGCCCATTCCCGCAGGCTGCCCTGGCGCACACGGTGAATGGCGTGTGACAGCTCGCCCTGCTCGGAAAGGCGCTGGATGACTGCGGGCAGCGCAGCGCGGATCTGTGTAGCTGACATGCCGGGGGAGAGTTCCGAGGCATACAGCATCTTGAGCAGCACGTAATCCAGCGGGCTCAGCCAGGTATCCACCGTGACGTCACTGAAGACGGAGGGAAAGACGTTATCCGAATCATTGGGCAGCCCCATCAACTGGGCGCTCTCCTCGACGACGCAGTCCACCAGGCGCGCCTTCTGGCGGACATAGTCCGCGGGGATCAGGATCAGGCCGCTGGTGATGGCGTGATCCGGCCCGGTCTTGAACAGCGTCAGGCATGCGCCTTCCCGCAATGCCTTGCGCATGCCCGGGGTGGCGGCCTGCTGCTTGCCGACATAGGCGGCGGCCTCGCGCGTCATGTTTTCCCGGGCGATGAAGGCGATGCGCAGATTGGCCTCTCTGGCGGAAGACACGAAACTCAGCGGATGACCGGTGATGGTGGATAGATGACGGAACTGGATCTCGCTCATCTGTCGCTGCAGAGATGAGTCGCCCAGCTGCGAGTCGACCCAGACCGTGATCGGTTTCTGCCAGCGCACCAGCGAGGCGCTGCTGCCGGGCAGGTATTCACGCTTGAGTGCCACTTCCATGAAGCTGTCCGCCAGTACAGCGGCCCGCTGCCAGCGCTCGGCGGCCTGGCTCGGGCTGATGGTGGCCAGACAGGACAGCAGCAGACCGATCCCCAGCGCCTTGAGTGCCCAAGGCGCCCTCAGCGAGGAAGCGAAAGAAGCCCTCAGCGTGGAAAAGAACAGCCCCTTGAGCTGGCGATGGGGTAAGCAGAGCATGGGCGACCTCTTCAGGGAACATGCAGTCCAGCATGCCTGAAATGCAAACGCCCCGCGTGTCCGAGAGGGCAACGCGGGGCGTGATACTCATTTGATGACGATTTGCCGTCCCAAAAAGGCGGCTTTCAGGCGTCAGATGAAGGCCAGATAGATGGCGATCACCAGCACGACCAGCAGCAGTGCACAGACCTTGGCACCTTTCCAGGGCGTCATGTCGATGGCGCCGACATCCTGCTGGATCCACGGCTCGTCACGCGGCGCCAGCTTGCCGATGATCAGCATCATCGCGATCAACAGCACGAACACCAGACCGACGAAGTGGAACTCGTGGATCACGTCCAGCACGCCGGAGAAGGCCGGCACGAAGTAGACCACCCCGATCACGCTACAACCGATCAACAGTGCCAGGTTGGCGGCGATGGTCGGCACGCGACGTGTCAGCAGCCCCATCAGCACCACGGCGAAGATCGGGATGAAGTAGATGGCATTCATCTTCTGCAGGTAACCGAACAGGCTCTCCTGACCGGCCAGCAGCGGCGCGAGGGTCATGGAGGCGATCGCCAGCACCCAGCCGAAGCCCTTGGAGACCTTGACCACTTCCTCGTCGCTGGCATCACGACGCAGATGCGCCTTGTAGATGCCGGTGGAGAACAGCGTGGTGGTGGCGTTCAGCGCCGAGTTGAAGGACGACAGGATCGCGCCGACCATCGCCGCGGCGAAGAAGCCGGTCAGCGGTGCGGGCAGTACATCGAACACCAGCTGGCCGTAGGCGCTGTCGGCCTTGACGCCGGAAGAGGCGTAGAGGTGGTAGGCGATGATGCCGGGAATCACCAGATACAGCGGGCCCAGCAGCTTGAGGGCACCGGTCAGCAGCACGCCTTTTTGGCCCTCGGCGAGGGTCTTGGCGGCGAAGGTGCGCTGGATGATCTGCTGGTTGGTACACCAGTAGAAGAAGTTGATGATCATCACGCCGGTGAACAGAGTCGAGAAGGGTACCGACTGGTCTTCGCCGCCCATTGAGTTGAATTTCTCCGGATTGGCGGCGGTCAGCGTGTCCCAGCCGGCCATCGCACCCTGGCCATCACTGACGGCATCGAGGCCGAAATAGACGATCAGCATGCCGCCGATCAACAGGCCCACGCCGTTCAAGGTGTCGGAGATGGCGATGGAGCGCATGCCGCCGAACAGGGCATAGATGGCACCGATGATGCCGACGACCCAGATGGTCATCCACAGCAGTGCATTGGGCGAGCTGATACCGGTCAGCGAGGGAAGGTCCAGCATGCCCTGCAGGCCGATGGCACCGGAGTAGAGGATGATCGGCAGCAGGATCACCGCGTAGGCGAACAGGAAGATCAGGTTGGTGATCAGCTCGGTGCTGCGTCCGAAGCGCAAGGCCAGCAGCTCAGGCAAGGTGGTGATGCCACTCTTTAGGAAGCGTGGCAGGAAGAACATTGCCATCACCACCATGGCCAGTACCGCCATGACTTCCCAGGCCATCACTGACAGACCATCGGTGAAGGCGGCGCCATTCAGGCCGACCATCTGCTCGGTGGACAGGTTGGTCATCAACAGGGAGCCCGCGATCAGCGGGAAGGTCAGGCTGCGTCCGGCGAGGAAGTAACCGGTGGAATGCGAGGTGTCATCGCGGTGTGTCCACCACCAGGTCAAGACAGCGACCAGGCCGGTAAAGAACACGAAAGAAACAAGTGTCAGAGCATGCATGGGGGGAGGGTTCCTTTAGGCGTGCGGCGTCGAATCAGAAGGGGTCAGGCTCATGATCCGAGGAGATGATTCGATGCCGATCCAGCCGTGGCGATGCAATGCACACAGCAGGCTGTGTCATCGTCCGTGAAGAGACTCACCGGTAACATTCACGGCAAGACTGGCGATAGTGTAGGTATCTGCTGATTTCTCGCTATCCGCCATTTGTAGAACATACGTTGGTTTTGAGGTGCAGCTGGCGTCGATTGAGCGTTGAGAATGAACAGGAGGTCATTGCTTCTCAGTCTCTGGTATCAGGCCTTGATCGCAGTGTCATAAAAAGACGCATGTCGCGGCTTTCACCGCGCATTGCGGGTCACCTTTGATGCTTAGTCAGAGACGCCAGCGCCCCGTCATCAGTGAAGATGACGGGGCGCTGGCGTTAGCATGTCGTGCGTTCATCTCGTACGCACATGTCGTGAGGTCATGGCGATGACGATGACATGCGGCGTGCGATCGCGTCGTGCGGGTGGGGCGATCAGCTGGCGAAGGCCAGGTAGATGGCCATCACCAGTACCAGCAGCACGATGCTGGCGATACGAGTGCCGGCCCAGGGCGTCATGTCGATGGCGCCGACGTCCTGCTGGATCCAGGGTTCGGCGCGCGGTGACAGCTTGCCGATCACCAGCATCATGGCGATCAACAGCACCAGCACGATGGCGATGAAGTGGAAGTTGTGCACCCGATCGACCAGTTCGGAAAGCGTCGGCACGAAGTAGAACAGGCCGATGACCGCGCAGCCGAGCACCAGCGCCAGATTGGCGGCGATGGCCGGCACGCGCTTGGACATCAGTCCCACCACGATCACCGCCAACAGCGGGATGTAGTAGATGGAGTTCACCTTCTGCACATAGACGAACAGGCTTTCCTGGGTCGCCAGCAGCGGGGCGATGGCCATCGCGGCGGCGGCCATGATCCAGCCGGCCCACTTGGAGGCCTTGACCACCTCTTCATCGCTGGCCTGCGGCTTGAGGCGTGCCTTGTAGACATCGAGACTGAACAGGGTGGCGGTGGAGTTGAGCGCCGAGTTGAAGGACGACAGGATCGCGCCGACCATCGCCGCGGCGAAGAAGCCGGTCAGCGGCGCGGGCAATACATCGAAGACCAGCCGGCCATAGGCGGCGTCGGCCTTGATGCCGTCACCGGCGTAGAGCTGGAAGGCGATGATGCCCGGCAGCACCAGATACAGCGGGCCCAGCAGCTTGAGGGCACCGGTCAGCAGCACGCCCTTCTGGCCCTCGGCGAGGGTCTTGGCGGCGAAGGTGCGCTGGATGATCTGCTGGTTGGTACACCAGTAGAACATGTTGAGCAGCAGCACCCCGGTGAACAGGGTCGAGACCGGCACTGACTGGTCATCCCCGCCCAGCGAATTCAGCTTCTCCGGGTGGGTCTCCTTGAGCGTCTCCCAGCCAGCGAGGATACCGTTGCCGTCGCCGACGCGGTCCAGCCCGTAGTAGACGATGATCATGCCGCCGATCAGCAGGCCGATGCCGTTCAGAGTGTCGGAAATGGCGATGGAGCGCAGGCCACCGAAGAGGGCATAGATGGCACCGGCGATGCCGACGGCGATCACGGTGCCGGTCAGCAGCACCATCTGCGAGTCGATGCCGGTCAGGGCTCGCAGGTCGAGCACGCCCATCAGACCGAGGGCGCCGGAGTAGAGAATGCTGGGCAGCAGGATGATGGCGTAGGCCAGCATGAAGATCAGGTTGGCCAGCAGCTGGGTGGTGCGATCGAAGCGCAGTGCCAGCAGTTCCGGCAGGGTGGTGATACCGCTCTTGAGGAAGCGTGGCAGGAAGAACATGGCCATCGCGACCAGCGAGACCACGGCTACCACTTCCCAGGCCATCACGGAGAGGCCGTCGGTGAAGGCGGCGCCGTTGAGGCCCACCATCTGCTCGGTGGAGAGGTTGGTCATCAGCAGGGAGCCTGCGATGATCGGGAAGGTCAGACTGCGTCCGGCGAGGAAATAGCCGGTGGAATGTTGATGGTCGTCACGACGGGTCAGCCACCAGGTGATCACGGCGACCAGCCCCGTGAAGAACACGAAGGAGCTCAGGGTGAGGGCGTTCATGGCATTATCCTTGTTGAACAACAGGGCTCGGAGGCCTGCTTGCTCAGCTGCCCATCGTCTGCAGAACATGCCTCACCGTTGGCGCGCGGTAGCACGAGACACGCTGTCAGCGACCGACATCTAGCGTGCCGATCAGTGTCAAAGAAATGCCGGACCCTCACCATTGATAATTTGTCTGACATTTTTCTGCAATTGTCTGATTCGTGCAGACATAGCCCGGTAGCGGCTGTCGACCTGTCGCCATGACCAGAACGCCCCGCCTCTTGCGTGTCGATCGACGGCAGGAGGCGGGGCGTTGTCGTTGTCAGAAGCTGGTATCGCAAGCTGATAGTCAGCAGCGGGTGTCAGTAACCGACACCGCTGTCAGACGCTGGCGCCGGCGGGGGTCAGCACCAGCTGGTAGAGCGAGGCGCCGTGGATGTCTTTCAGTGTGACGGTCAGCGCTTCGCTCTCGGGATCGAGATCCACCTGGCCGAAGAACTGGAAGCCTTCGCTGGGCGACATGTTGGCCCGTCCCTCAGGCGGTGCCTTCACGAATTCGAGTCTTGGTCCGAAGGTGTTGTCCAGCTCGCCAGGGCCGTAGGTGCCGGCGTGGATCGGGCCACTGACGAATTCCCAGAAAGGTGTGAAGTCCTTGAATACGGCGCGCTCGGGCGAGTAGTGATGTGCGGCGGTGTAGTGCACATCGGCGGTCAGCCAGACCAGATTCTGGATGTCGTGATCGCGCACGAACTTGAGCAGTTCGGCGATCTCCTGCTCGCGTCCCAATGCCTCGCCATCCCCATTGGCGCCGTTCTCGAAATTGTCGCCGTCACGCACCAGCAGTCCGATGGGCATGTCGGAGGCGATGACCTTCCAGGTGGCGGTACTGGCCTTGAGCGACTGCTTGAGCCAGGCCAGCTGATCGCGACCCAGGAAGTCGGTCTGTGGCCCGCGCCCCGTCTGGCGGTTGGCGGAATTGGCACCGCGGAAGCTGCGCATGTCGAGCATGAACATCTCGAGCCCCGGCCCGAAGCTGAAGTTGCGGTGGATGCGCTCCGGCGCGGCAGGGCCGGTGCGCAGCGGCATGTTCTCGAGGAAGGCGCGCCGCGCATTGGCGGACAGCACGTCGAGATTCTTCTCGGTGTAGCGATCATCCTCGAGAATCTCGCCCGGGTACCAGTTGTTGGTGGTCTCGTGGTCATCCCACTGGGCGAACATCGGCACCTCGGCATTGAAGCGGCGCAGGTTCTCGTCCATCAGGTTGTAGGCGTACTGGCCACGATACTCGTCCAGCGTTTCTGCCACCTTGGACTTGGCGGGCGTGACGATATTGCGCCACAGGCTACCGTCGTGCTGGGTGACGCTCTCCTTGAGCGGGCCATCGGCGTAGATGGTATCGCCGGAGTGCAGGAAGAAGTCCGGCTTGACCTGGCGCATGGTCTCGTAGAGGCGCAGGCCACCGAAGTCCGGATTGATGCCCCAACCCTGGCCGACGGTGTCACCGGACCACACGAAGCGCAGCGCACGCGGTGCCTGCGCGCTGGGCGGCAACACCAGGCGACCGGCTGTGGCCTCGCTGATGGCGCGGTGATCATCCAGCGCCGCGTAGCGCACCCGGTAGAAGACCTCGCCGCTGGCGTTGGCGCGAGTGCCGATGCGAGTCAGGTCGAGCTTGCTGGTCAGGCCATCCGTCGGCAGGGCCACCGGACCGCGCATCTGGAAGGCGCCGCGCATCTCGGGATTGTCGGCCAGTTCGATCAGCATGCGTGCCGGCTTGTCGCTCTGGCTCCACAGCATGGCGCGGCTGGCGGTCACGTCGCCGCTCATCACACCGGAGGGCATGCGCGGTCGTCGTCCCTCGGCCATCACGATCGCGGGGGCGCCGAGCAGGCCCGTGGTCGCCAGCAGCCCGACCCCGGCGCCTTGCAGGCCGCGCCCCAGCAGCTGGCGGCGGTCCATCCGTGACGGGGCACCGGCGGGGGTGCCTGGTGCAGCACCATTGCCGGCTGGCGCAGTGCTTGGCGAGACGGGGGAGGTGTGGGAGGTGGGGGAAACGTGAGCGGCGTGGGACTTGCGAGAGGAGCGCAAAGGCAGCAGATCAGACAGACGGCGGGACATGAGGGGCTTCCTTGTAACAATCTGGCGTCAGGTTGGGATAGCAAGTGGCATCAGAAGTGACATCACGAGTGACATCAGGGCGCCAACCATCGCGGGGCAGGCCGCAAAGGCTGACAGCGCTGATGGGAGAGACTACTTTCCACGCTCAAGATGAAGATCCGGTGTCAGAACCATGATCGCTCCACGCCGCCCACGCCCGGCACTTGCAGTACAAGGTGCCGCACTCAGTCAGGCCTTTCTCGCGGCTTATTGCCCGATTTCACGCAAGGACACCCCTCATGCCCCGCTCAACCCCCTCGGAGTTCTCACAACCTGATCCTGCCAGGCTGATCACGGACAGCCACCCCCAGGCACGGCATGTACTCGATTACTGGTTCACTCAGCTGACGCCCAAGGACTGGTTTCGCAAGAGCGATGCACTCGATGGCCAGCTGCGTGAGCGATTCGCCATGCGCCTCGAGCAGGCGCTCGCCTGTGAGCTATGGGAGTGGCGGACGAGCGTCGGTGGGCGGCTGGCGGAAATCCTGCTGCTGGACCAGTTCGCGCGCAATATCCATCGCGATACGCCGCGTGCCTTCAGCGGCGACAACCTGGCGCTCGCGCTCTCGCAACAGGCCGTCGCGCTGGGCGACCTGGACCGTCTTCCGCTGGCCTGGCAGCCCTTCGCGATCATGCCGTGGATGCACAGCGAATCGTTGCGCATCCATGAACACGCCGAACAATTGTTCGCACGCCCCGGCCTCGAGCACACCCTGCGCTATGAGCATCGGCATGCGGACATCGTGCGTAGATTCGGCCGCTACCCGCATCGCAATGCGATTCTCGGCCGCGAGTCCACGCCGGAAGAGATCGCCTTCCTGGGCCAGCCCGGCTCCTCATTCTGACAAATGAAGAATCGACCCCTTTTAATTGCGTGACGTCGTCTCCAAGACTTGTACAGCGGCGCCAAGCGCCCGTACATCAGCAAGGAAGGAGACAGCAGATGGGTATCATTCTTGGGTTGATCATCGGTGGTCTGGCCGGCTGGATCGCAGGCAACATCATGCGCGGCGGCAGCTTCGGCATTCTTGGCAACATCGTCGTCGGTGTTGTCGGCGGCCTGCTGGGTAGCGTCATCTTCAAGCTGCTGGGGCTGGCCTCCACCGGCATCATCGGCTCGCTGGTCGTCTCGGTCGTGGGGGCGGTGGTGTTGCTGTGGATCGTCTCGAAGGTCAAGTCCAAGGCCTGACGGCGCGATGTCGAGCCCCGTCAGGCGGTTGTCAGCAAGCGCAAGTCGCAAGTGCAAGCAGCAAGTGCAATCGTCAACAGCAAGTGAAGTCCCTTGCGGGTGTCTGGATGGATTCGATGTAGCCACCCGCCGCAGCAACGCCTCTTGTCACCCGGGCTCCTGACTGCCCGGTGATCTGTCACGGCGCCGAGAGGCGCCTTGTCGAGGCGTGTACCTGGACAGGAAGTACCTGGACAGGATGCACCTGGACAGGATGCACCTGGACAAGAATTACGCCGGCAAGAGGCGGCAAGGCCGAATCATCCTTCAGCGCCACATTGGTGGCGCGTTGCGGATCTAGCGAAAACAGGAGCGTTTGAGCATGGCGAGCAATGAGCACGATTCAGCACCTTCTTCCCAGTCGAATGCCGACAGTGCGAAGTGCCCCTATCACGAGGGCCAGAATCGCTCGGCAGAGGGAGAGAACCCCTATACCCACCCCAACCGCAACGGGCCGCACGACATCAGGCCCAATGCCGGTGACGGCCATGCCAAGGACGAGGCGCTGGAGACCTATCGCGCCGACGCCGAAGGGCATGACCTGCGCACCAACCAGGGGTTGCGCATCGCGGACAATCACAATTCGCTGAAGGCGGGGGAGCGCGGTCCGACCCTGATGGAAGACTTCATCTTCCGCGAGAAGATGAACCACTTCGACAATGAACGTATTCCTGAGCGTATCGTTCACGCGCGTGGCGCGGCCGCGCACGGGTATTTTCAGGCTTACGACAATGCCGCCAGGTATTCCAAGGCCGGCGTGTTCAGTGACCCGTCCAAGAAGACGCCGGTGTTCGTGCGCTTCTCGACCGTGCAGGGCTCGCGTGGTTCCAACGACACGGTACGTGACGTGCGCGGCTTCGCGACCAAGTTCTACACCGATGACGGCAACTGGGACCTGGTCGGCAACGACATGCCGGTCTTCTTCATCCAGGACGCGATGAAGTTCCCCGACTTCGTGCACGCCGTGAAGCCGGAGCCGCACAACGAGATTCCCCAGGGCCAGTCAGCCCACGACACCTTCTGGGACTTCGTGTCGTTGATGCCCGAAAGCACGCACATGGTGCTGTGGACCATGTCGGACCGCGCCTTCCCGCGCCATTACCGCAACATGGAAGGCTTCGGTGTCCATACCTTCCGTCTGATCGACCGTGAAGGTGTGTCGCGCTTCGTCAAGTTCCACTGGAAGCCGGTGGCCGGTACCTGCTCGCTGATCTGGGATGAAGCCCAGAAGCTGTGGGGGCGTGACCCGGACTTCAACCGTCGCATGATGTGGGATGACATCAAGAACGGTGCACCTCTGGAGTGGGAGCTGGGCATCCAGGTGGTCGAGGAGAAGGACGAGCATAGCTTCGACTTCGATATTCTCGATCCGACCAAGCTGATCCCCGAATCGCTGGTACCGGTGGTGCCGATCGGCAAGATGGTGCTGGACCGCAATCCGGACAACTACTTCGCCGAGACCGAGCAGGTCGCCTTCAATCCGGCCAACATCGTGCCGGGGATCGACTTCTCCAATGACCCGCTGCTGCAGGGGCGCCTGTTCTCCTATCTGGACACCCAGATGCTGCGTCTTGGTGGGCCGAACTTCCACGAGATTCCCATCAACCAGCCGGTGTGCCCGTTCCACAACAACCAGCGCGATGCCCAGCATCGTCAGACCATCAATACAGGACAGGCGTCCTACGAGCCGAACTCCATCGATGGCGGCTGGCCGGCCGAGACACCGCCGTCCCAGGACGCCCATGGTGGTTTCGAGCCGTATCATGAGCGCGTCGAGGCGCACAAGGTACGTGCGCGCAGCGCCTCCTTCGGGGATCACTATTCCCAGGCCACCCTGTTCTGGAACAGCCAGACTGACGTGGAGAAGGAACACATCATCGCGGCCTACACCTTCGAGCTCTCCAAGGTCGAGCGTCCGTGGATCCGTGAGCGGGTGATCACCGAGATCCTGCCCAATATCGATCTGGAGCTGGCACGTCGCGTCGGTGAGAATCACGGCATCGAGACACCGACCAGCAAGCCCGCGCCGGACGGTGAGCTGGGCACCAGCCAGGTCGAAAGCGATCCGGCGCTGAGCCTGATGGCGCGTCTGCCGGATTCCATCGCCACCCGCAAGGTCGCGATCCTGGCTGCCGATGGCGTCGCCATGGAAGATGTTCGCTCGATCAAGGATCAGCTGGCCGCCGAGGGTGCCGAAGGGCTGTTGATCGCCCCGAGCATGGCGCCGATCAAGGCCGGAGATGGCACCATGCTGTCGCCGGATGCGATGCTCAATGGCCTGCCGTCCGTGACGGTGGATGCCGTTGTCGTCGCTGGCGGCGTGGACAGCGTCGAGGCACTGAGCGGCTCGGGCCTTGGACTCTATTATGTTCAGGAAGCCTACAAGCACCTGAAGCCCATCGTGGCGATCTGCGAAGGCAAGGAGCTGCTGGCCGCCGCGCGTGTGCCGGTCGAGGAGGGCGTCATCCTGGTGGATGATGTACTCGCCGCCAGCCTGCCGCTGCGTGATGCCCTGATGGCTCACCGTGTGTGGTCGCGTGATGCGCGTGCCAATCAGATGCCGGCATGAGGCATTAGCACCCTAAAAAGGTATGATGCGACTCACGAAGCCCCCTGACCTGCGAAGGTCGGGGGGCTTTTTCTTGGTCATGAGGCGGTCATTTGTGGACGTGAAAATGGGGGGACGAAGAAAGGTGTAAACAGGGTTGGTGATACCACCGGATCGAGGGCCATCCTGTGGTTCTCGTCGCTGAGAGTGGCTGATAGGCTCAGTGATAGGGGCTGATTATCGAAGGCATGCTGGTAATTGATTATCACTAGAAGCACCAGATGCGTAAGGTAAGCAGGCATCAAGGGGCCACTAGCCAGCACATGCCGGGCAGGCATCGGCCCCGACCCGATTCGACAATGGGCTGCAGGCCTTCACATCAAGCAGCGCATGAAAATGTGACATCAGCAGTATCTGGCCTTGCCAGTCGAGTTTGATAGCGCTTTTTTCTACCTGACAGGAGAACGTCTACATGTCCCAGACTCCACGCTATACCACAGGTAACGGCGCCCCGGTGCCTCACGATGACATCAGCCAGACAGCGGGCCCGAATGGTTCACTGACCTTCGACAACTGGCGTCTGTTCGAGAAGCTGGCGCACTTCAACCGTGAGCGCATTCCGGAGCGTGTCGTCCACGCCCGTGGCGTCGCCGCTTACGGCACCTTCACCCTGACCCGTGACCTGTCTGATCTGACCATCGCCCGTTTCCTGCAGGGTGTCGGCAAGCAGACCCCGTTGCTGGCGCGTTTCTCCACCGTGGCCGGTGGCCAGGACAGCGGCGACAACACTCGCGACGTGCGCGGCTTCTCGCTGAAGTTCTACACCGAGGATGGCAACTGGGACATGGTCGGCAACAACACGCCGGTGTTCTTCATCCGCGAGCCGTCCAAGTTCCCTGACTTCATCCACACCCAGAAGAAAGACCCGCGTACCAACATGGTCGATTGGCAGAACCGTTGGGAATTCTGGGCCAACCATCCGCAGGCACTGCATCAGGTCACCATCCTGATGTCCGACCGCGGTATCCCGAAGTCGCTGACCACCATGAACGGCTACAGCTCGCACACCCTGAGCCTGTGGAACGACAAGGGCGAGCGTGTCTGGGTCAAGTGGCACTTCAAGACCGATCAGGGCCACGAGACACTGACCGATGACCAGGCGGCGCAGGTCGCCCCGGACTTCCACCAGCACGACCTGTTCACTCGTCTCGAGCGTGGCGAACGTCCGAGCTGGACCGTCAACCTGCAGGTGATGACTGAGCAGCAGGCGCGTGACTACCACATCAACCCGTTCGACCTCACCAAGGTGTGGCCGCACGGTGACTTCCCGCTGATGGAAGTCGGCAAGATGGAGCTCAACCGCAATCCGGAGAACTACTTCGCGGAAGTCGAGCAGTCCGTCTTCTCGCCGTCCAACTTCGTGCCGGGTATCGGCGCCTCGCCGGACCGCGTGCTGCAGGCACGTCTGTGGGCCTACGCCGATGCACACCGCTACCGTGTCGGTGCCAACGCCGAGCAGCTGCCGGTCAACCGTCCGGTCTGCCCGGTCAACCACTACCAGCGTGATGGCGTGATGGCGGGCATGTGCCCGGTCACCGGTCACGGTGGCGGCCCGCTGGGCGGCCAGGTCGGTCAGGGCGTGCCGGGAGAAACGAAGGAAGGTGGCCAGTACTCACGCACCAACTTCTATCCCAACGAGCGTGCCGATCAGGGTGCCCCGGTGCCGGACGCTACCGTCGCCGAGCCGGCGATGCCGCTGGAGCAGAATGCCTGGATGGGCTATCACGACAACAGCGATGAGGATAACTACAGCCAGGCCGGCAACCTCTATCGTCTGTTCGATGAAGGCCAGAAGACGCGCATCACCGACGTCATCGCCGGCACCATGGTAGGCGTCAGCCACGTGGTCCAGGACAAGATGATCGCGCACTTCCGTCAGGCGGATGCCGATTATGGTGATCGTATCGCCACCAAGCTGGCCAAGCTCGATCCGCGCTGAGTCAGTCATGGCATACCCTCGTCAGGTCAGTAGTGCTTCCTTGAGCTGACGAAAACATCAAGGCCCCCGCCGGGTAACCGGCGGGGGCCTTGTCGTATGCGGCTGTCAGGGACTATCTGACAATCAGGGCGCCGTGCAAGAGATACGCAGGCACACACCTCAGTCGTTGTCGCGCATGGCCTCATCAGCGTCGGCTTTCTCGCACACGCCCAGCGCCCACAGCAGGAAGGCATCCTGACGCGCATTGTCACGCCACGCCTTGAAGCGACCCGAGGCGCCGCCATGTCCGGCGCTCATGTCGGTGCGCAACAGGACCGGATGCGGTGTGCAGTCCATCTGGCGCAGCCGGGCATAGAGCTTGGCCGGCTCCCAGTAGGGCACGCGGGTGTCATGCCAGCTGCCCTGAAGGAACAGCGGCGGATAGGGCGCGGCGCTCAGGTTGTCCAGCGGGGAATAGGCGCGGATGCGCCGCCGCGCCTCGTTTTCGTGCGGGTTGCCCCACTCGGTGTACTCCGCGGTGGTCAGCGGCAGTTCCGGATTTTCCATGGTGCGCAGCACATCGACGAAGGGCACATCGAGCACCGCGGCGCAGAAGGCCTCGGGACGCTTGTTGAGGCTGGCGCCGACCAGCAGACCACCGGCGCTGGCACCGTAGGCGGCGATGCGATCCGCGGCCCCGACGCCGTGCTCGACCAGCGCATCACGCGCGGCGAGGAAGTCGTTGAAGCTGTTTTCCTTGTGCTCCAGCTTGCCGGCCAGATACCAGGGCTCGCCACGGTCCCCGCCGCCACGCACGTGGGCGACCGCGAAGGCAACGCCACGCGTCAGCAGTTCCAGGCGGGCGATCGAGAACCAGGGGTCCAGCGTCTCGCCGTAGGCGCCATAGCCGTAGAGCAATACCGGCGGCGGGGCGTGGGGGCGGCCTGCGTCATCACACAGATCGCGCCGCATGACCACCGAGACCGGCACCTGCTCGCCATCGTCGGAGGTCGCCCACAGGCGGCGGCTGATCAGCTGCTCGGGCGTGAGGTCACCATGCACGGTCTGGCGCTTGAGCAGGCGACGCTCGCCTGTGTCGAGGTCCAGCTCGATCCAGCTCGGCGGCGTGGTGAAGCTTTCCTCACGGATACGCAGGCGGCGAGCGTCGAAATGCGGGCAGTCGCCCAGCCCCTGGCTCAGCGGTTGCTCCGGCATCGCCAGGCGTTCGTCGCGGCATATCGTGTGCGCAGGCGCCGTGTCTTCGAATTCGATCACGCGTAGCCAGGCCTGGGCCTGACGGTGATCGCGTTCATCGACCATCAGCCCCCAGCTGAAGGCCTCGACGCCTTCCAGCGTCACTTCATCGCGGGTGGCGATCAGTGGCTGCCAGTCGTCGGGCGCATGCTCGGAGGCGATATCGAGCTGGAAGTGCGGTGCTTGCCTGTTGTGCAGCACATAGAAGTGGCCGGGACGGTGATCGACGCCATACTCGACACCGGTCTCGCGGGCGCGCACCAGACGCATCTCGCCCAGCGGGGTGTCGGCCTTGAGCAACCATGTCTCGCTGGTGTCCTTGGAGGCGGTCTCCAGAATCAGCCAGGCGCGTGAGCGGGTCTTGCCCATGCCGACCCAGAATTCGCTGTCTTCCTCACGATAGAGCAGCGTCTCTGCGCGGCTCGCCACATTCAGGCACCAGATCTCGAAGGGGCGCTGGGTGCTGTCATAGCGCGTGAACAGCAGGTGCTGGCCGTCCTCGGCCCACACCAGATCCGGCCCGATATCCTCCAGCAGACACTCGTCATCGTGGCCGGCGTTGCGTGAGTCGCCATTCGTCGCGTTCAGTGTTGCAAGACGCAGGCTGAACACCTCATCGCCGCTGGTGTCCAGAGTCCATGCCAGTTGCTGTTCATCCGGGGAGATGGCCATCTCGCCCAGTTCGACGAAGTCGTGATGGCGCGACAGGCTCTGCAGGTCCAGCAGGCATTCGTGCTGGCGGGTATCGGCGGGGTCGGCGCCGATCGCATGGCGCCACCAGACCGGATAGTCGGCGTCGGCGGCGGTCTCGCTCCAATAGACGTAGTGATCCAGTGCCTCGGCCAGGCTTGAGACGGCCAGTTCGCGGCGCGCAAGATGGCCGTGATAGAGGGCGTCGCTCAGCGGCGCGAGCGAGGCGAACCAGCGATCACTCTCGGCGTTGACCGCCGTGAGAAAGGTGGTGACCTCTGGCGTGTCGCGTTCTTCAAGCCAGTGCCATTCGGGGTCATCGGCACGATAATGGCGCTGGACGGGGCTATCGGGCATGGCTACCTCGTGAAAGTGGGGTGCTCGAGTGTGTCGGGCGGGCATGGAGTGTAACATTGAGCCTGTCCCACAGCGTGCGCAAGCCCTTGCCTCATGGGAGGCATCGCCGCCGTGAGAGATGAATGCGCAGCCTCTGATGCCACGCAACGTGTGGCCCCGATGATGGGATGACTCGATGGCTGAACTGAGGTGTCGGGTGCTTCTGCACAGGACAGGCACCCCTCAGAATGTCAGTCTCGACAGGATGTTATGACAGGAGTGAAGGGCATGATGATTTCCGATTCGCTGCCGCAGATGTGGCTGATCTATTTTGGCCTGGCGGCGGTAGTGCTGTTTACCGGCTATATGGCGGTGCGAATGCTGCCGCGTTTTCTGCGCTGGATCCTGGTCGGCGGCATCGCCGGCATGATCGCCGTGCCGACCAGTTTTCACGTCACGGCCAGCGTCGCGGAAGATGCCTACACCGGCCTTGCGCCAGCCATCGTGGCCTTTGCCGTCAGCGTGATACAGAAGGATGGTGGTGGCATGGCCTCGGCTTTCGGCATGCTGGTACTGGGTATCGGGGCCGGTGTGGTGCTGGGGCTGGTGATCTGGTGGCTGGGACGCGGGCGTGAACAACGTCGCCGTGCCGCCCAGCAGCGCCACCAGCCTCATGCCCACGGGCAGGAGGATGAGGAAGTGCGCGAGGGTAACGCCGCTGGCGCCAGCTTGCGTAGCGAGAAACGTGGCACCCCGGCCCGTGCGGCGGCGCGTACCCGCGCAGGCCGCGACCGTCAGGAACCGTCGCTCTGATCGAGCGTCGTTCGATCAGCGCCAGCCGTGCATTGTCCGAGCGTGGACTAAGGATCTGTCATGCCCCGTGATGTAGCTGTCACTTCGTTTCTTGAGCCAGTCCGTTCACCAGGGCATGTATCCGGCTCTTCATTCGGCCCTGTCGCAAAGGTTGCGGGGGCGCGCTGGCTGGCTGCCCTGATGCTGGCGGGCATCAGCCTCGCGTCGCCCTCGGCCTTCGCCGAGCAGGCATCGCCGGCGGAAAACGCCTCGGCCAGCGAGGCGATGAGTGAGTCGGTAAGTGGGCTGGTAGATGAGTCGGCCAGCGAACAGGCTGAGCAGATGCCGTTCGTGGCCCGGGATGTCGCGAGTGACGCGAACGCAGGCAATGGCTCGGCGCGCGACATTGCGCCTGACCTGCGCATGGCGATCGATGTCTCCGGCAGCATGAAGCACAACGACCCGACCAATCTGCGCGCCAGTGCGCTGGACCTGCTGGTCACCTTGCTGCCGGAGCGCTCGCGTGCAGGACTGTGGGGCTTCGGTGAGCAGGTACAGCCACTGCTGGCGCTGGGCGCGGTCGATGCGGGCTGGAAACAGGCGGCCCGCGGGCTGGAAGGGCGGCTGGACGATTACGAGCAGTACACTGACCTCGAGGCGGGGCTGCGAGCCGCCGCCGAGGGCGCCGATGCGAGCATCGATGGCCAGGGGCCGCGTCAGGTCATTCTGCTCTCCGATGGCATGGTCGACCTGCGTGAGCCGAGCAGAGAGAAGGCCGCCTCGGACAGCGCCTCGCGTCAGCGCATCACCGATGAGCTGACGCCACAGCTGGCGGCGCACAACATCACGGTGCACACCGTCGCGCTGTCGCGCAATGCCGATATCGATCTGCTGCAGCAGGTCGCCGATGGCACCGGCGGGTTGGCGACGGTTGCCGAGACCCCGGAAGACCTGCTGCGTGCCTTCCTCGGGGCGCTAGACCGTATCGTGCCCGGCGAGCTGGTGCCGCTCGAGGACAAGCGCTTCACCATCGATGGCAGCGTCGAGGAGTTCACGGCGCTGGTTTTCCATGGCCCCGATGACAGCGCGCCGGTGTTGATCGCGCCGGATGGTCAGCGCTATTCGCTGGCCGACAAGGCGTCGCTGCCCGAGGGCGTGCGCTGGGAACACCAGCCGCGCTATGACCTGATCACCGTGACCGACCCCGAGGCCGGGCAGTGGCGTATCGAAGGGCAGGTGGGTGTCGATAGCCGCATCACCGTGGTATCAGACCTGGCTCTGGTATCGCGCCCGCTGCCGGCCACACTGTACCGCGGCTTTGGTTATTCCCTTTCAGCCTCGCTGGTCGACGGCGCACGTGATGTCGACGAGCAGGACTTCCTGGCGACGCTGGACGGCAATGCGCGTCTGGTGCCGGAAGACGAGGGTGGCATGTCAGCAGAAACGGCAGTCGTGACCACCGCCCAGCAGCGCGGTCTTGAGCGTGACGGCGCGCAGTTCAGCGTCAACATGCCGCCGCCGCAGCAACCGGGTGGTGCTCGCCTGACGCTGACCATCGAGGGTCAGCGCGATGGCGCGCCCTTTGCGCGTCAGTTGAGCCAGCGCACCAGCGTGGTAGACCCGCTGCTGGTCGAGCCGATCGGTGGCAATGCGCAGAACTCGACGCCGCCGAGCGCGCTGGAGGTCAGCGCGCGTCATCCGCTGCTCAACACCGCCAATACCCAGCTGGACGCGACGCTGCAGGGTGAGCTGTTGAGTGTGGCGGAAGCGGGCGAGAGTCGCTGGCGTATCGAACTGCCGCCACTGGAACGTGACGTCAGTGCCGATGTGCAGATCAGTGCGCGCATCGTGCTGGGCGGGAGTTCGCGAGTGATCGATCTGGCGCCCTATACCCTCAACGAGAATGCGGCGCGGCGTGCCGCCAATCTGGACCGCTCGCCCATCGAGGGTGAGTCCTTCGGTGAGATTCAGGGCCTGGACCAGGCGGTAGAGGAGCAGGAAGACCTCAATGATCTGCTGATGAAGGGCCGCCTGCCCATCGACAAGGTGCCTGCGTTGATCAGTCAGTGGTTCGAAGGAGCTTCGGACTTTGCCCAGCGTGAGGCAGAATCACCGCAAAGCCGCATGATCGCTTACGCCGTTGCCGGTGTGATCGGCCTGCTGGTGGTGATCATGTTGGTGCGTCGCATGACGCGCAAGCCGACTCAGCGGGAGGAACCCCATGTGTGAACTGCTCGGCATGAGTGCCAATGTGCCGACCGATATCTGCTTCAGCTTCGCCGGTTTTCTGCAGCGAGGTGGTGGTACTGGTCCGCACCGCGATGGTTGGGGAATCGCCTTCTACGAAGAGGGCGGTTATCGCGAATTCCGTGACCCGCATCCGTCGGTGGATTCGCCCATCGCGCGCATGATTCTCGACTATCCGATCAAGTCGCAGATGGTCATCAGCCATATCCGCCAGGCCAATGTCGGCCAGGTGACGCTGGCCAATACCCACCCGTTCACGCGCGAGCTGTGGGGCCGACAGTGGTGCTATGCCCACAATGGTCAGCTGGCGGACTGGCAGGCGCTGCCCCTGCCGTACTATCGCCCGGTGGGCAGCACGGACAGCGAGCACGCTGCCTGCTTCCTGCTCGGCGAGATCCGGCGCGCCTTCCCGAATCCGCCGGCGCGGTGCGAAGACCTGTGGCGGCATCTGCACGCCCAGTGCGAGCGTCTGCGCGGGCTTGGCGTCTTCAATCTGCTGCTCTCCGACGGCGTGCATCTCTACGCCTACTGCTCCACCAGGCTGGCGCACATCACGCGCCGAGCGCCCTTCGGGCAGGCGAGTCTCACCGACTTCGAGATGAGCGTCGACTTCCAGCAGCACACCACCGATGCCGATGTTGTCTCGGTGATCGCCACCGATCCGCTGACCGACAACGAGCAATGGCAGCGCCTGCTGCCGGGGCAACTGGTGGTGTTCCGCGAAGGCGAGCTGGTCGCCAGTCTTGGCGGTGAGTTGCCGCTGAGCCAGGAAGAGCCAGGGCAGGAGCAGGCCGAGAGCGGGGCAGTCGATCGCACCGCGACCGCGCGTCGCAAGCCCGACTGGCTGGCGTCTGACTTGAGCTGCTGACGTTTGGTGATCTGAGTTGCTGACACTGAGCGACCGAGAAAGAGCTTGAACGCCAGATACACGAAGGGCCGCGATTGCGGCCCTTCGTGTTTGCGGCTTTTGCCTGGTCAATACGTGAGGCTCAGCCTTCGACGTCGTCGAACATGCCGGCGAACATCGGTGAGGACAGGTAGCGCTCGCCGCTGTCCGGCAGGATGACGACGATGGACTTGTCGGCGTAGGCCGGGTCTTCTGCCAGACGCAGCGCCGCGGTCATCGCCGCGCCGCAGGAGATGCCGCACATGATGCCTTCTTCCTGCATGATGCGACGCGCCATGGCCATGGCGTCTTCACTGGCGACGGGCTCGACGCGGTCGATCAGCGCCAGGTCCAGGTTGTCGGGAATGAAGTTGGCACCGATGCCCTGGATCTTGTGCGGGGCCGGCGTGATCGACTCGCCCTGCATGCGCTGGGTGATGATGGCGGACTCCGCCGGTTCCACCGCCACGGCTTCGAGTGACTGGCCGCGCACCGTCTTGAAGTAGCGGGCGATGCCGCTGATGGTGCCGCCGGTACCGACGCCCGCGACCAGCACATCCATTTCGCCATCCAGCGCGTCCCACAGCTCCGGGCCGGTGGTCTCTTCGTGGATGCGCGGGTTGGCCGGGTTGGAGAACTGCTGCGGCAGGAAGTAGCGTTCCGGCTCGGCCTTCTGCAGCTCGCAGGCCTTGTCGATGGCACCCTGCATGCCCTTGGCCGGGTCGGTCAGCACCAGATTGGCGCCGAGGGACTTCAGCACCTTGCGGCGCTCCATGCTCATGGAGGAGGGCATGGTCAGGGTGACGGGGTAGCCACGGGCCGCGCCGACGAAGGCCAGCGCGATACCGGTGTTGCCGGAGGTCGGCTCGATGATTTCCATGCCCGGCTTGAGCGCGCCGCGTTCCTCGGCGTCCCACACCATGCTGGCACCGATACGGCACTTGACCGAGAACGCCGGGTTGCGGGCTTCCACCTTGGCGTACAGGCGTGGATGGCTGCTGAGGCGGTTGATCTTGACCAGCGGCGTATTGCCGATGGCTTGCGAGTTGTCCTGATAGATCCTGGCCATGCGAGGTCCTCTGGGTATCTGGCGGCTAGACAGCGAGCAGGCCCGCTGCTTGAGTGAAGTGATGATGCTCAGCAGCGGCCGTCGCGACTGTATGAGCATAAGGTTAAGGGCTAGCCGAGCGCGACTCAAAGGCCTGAAGCGCATAACGACATGGCAAGGTTGGCAGTCGCGCTCAGCATCTGACCAAGGTCGTACAAGAGTAGTGGTCTGATTTTCCGAGTTTTTTTCGGATGTGAACGATGGTTTCAATCGGTCGTTTTACATCATTGGCCTGACTGGTTAAGGTGAAGCGCGGCGGCCCTGGAGGTTTTTGCCGAGATGTTGCCAAGGTGTTGCCGGTGCGTTGTCGACACCTGCGCGCGTATTGTCGTGCCGTCCTTTTCCCCATCACGCCGTCATTCATGTCATTGTTCACATGTGGGCGTGACGCCCTGATAACAACAAGTGCTGAATTCTCGCCTGTGGCTGCCAGTGAAAGACTTCGCGCCCGGCCACGATCCAGCAGACGAATGCAGTCATGGAGCCCAAGCCATGCATGATGCCAATCCTGCCAACGCCTCGGCAGACCCGGAAGCCGACAAGGCGTCTGATCCCGCTGGCCCCGTGACCGGGAACGCCAACCTGATCCTCAGTGGTGAGCCGTTGTCCGGTCTCGAGGATTACCCCTCGATTCTCGAGGTCTTCGAGGCCAGCTGCGCCAACTATGCCAACCGTCCGGCCTTCAGCTGCATGGGCAAGACGCTCAGCTACGCCGATGTGGACCGCCTGTCGCGCAATTTCGCCGCCTGGCTGGAACACGAGACCGGCCTTGAGCCCGGTGACCGCATCGCCATCCAGCTGCCGAACCTGCTGCAGTTCCCGGTGGCGGTATTCGGCGCGTTGCGCGCCGGCCTGGTGGTGGTCAACACCAACCCGCTCTACACCGAGCGCGAGATGCAGCACCAGTTCCATGACTCCGGCGCCCGCGCCATCGTGATTCTGGCCAACATGGCGGACAAGCTCGAGAAGGTGCTCAAGCGCACGTCCATCGAGGAGGTCATCATCACCGAGATCGGTGATCTGCATGACTTCCCCAAGCGTCCGCTGATCAATCTGGCGGTGCGCTACGTCAAGAAGATGGTGCCGAAGTACCACCTGCCCGACGCACACGGCCTGCGTGACGTGCTCAAGCGCGGGGCGGGCCTCTCGCACACGCGTGTCACGCGCCAGCCCGAGGACATCGCCGCTCTGCAGTACACCGGCGGTACCACCGGCGTCGCCAAGGGCACCATGCTGACCCACCGCAATCTGGTCGCCAACATGCTGCAGGCACGTGGCGTGATCAGTGATGTGCTCAATGAAGGCCAGGAGGTGCTGATCGCACCGCTGCCGGTCTATCACATCTATACCTTCACGGTGAATTGTCTCTACAGCATGGAGAGCGGCAACCACAGCGTGCTTATCACCAACCCGCGCGATATCGATGGCTTCATCAAGACGCTGGCCAAGACACCGTTCACCGCCTTCGTCGGCCTCAACACGCTGTTCTCGGCGCTGTGCCAGCGTGATGACTTCAAGACGCTGGACTTCTCGAGTCTCAAGCTGACCATCTCCGGCGGGATGGCGCTGACGCGCAGCGCGGCCGAGCGCTGGGAAGCCGTCACCGGCTGCCCGATCGCCGAGGGCTACGGCATGACCGAGACCTCGCCCATCGTCAGCTTCAATCCGCCGCGTGAGCTGCAGCTGGGTACCATCGGCAAGCCGGTGCCGGGCACCGAGCTCAAGGTGGTGGACGCCGATGGCGTGACGCTGGGGCGCGATGCGCCGGGCGAGCTGTGCGTGCGCGGCCCCCAGGTGATGAAGGGCTACTGGCAGCGTGACGACGCCACGCGTGAGGCGATGGATGACGAGGGCTTCATCCGCACCGGCGATATCGCGGTCATCCAGCAAGATGACTTCGTGCGCATCGTCGATCGCAAGAAGGACATGATCATCGTCTCCGGCTTCAATGTGTTCCCCAACGAGATCGAGGATGTGGTCAGCGGCCATCCGGATATCGTCGAGGCGGCGGCAGTGGGCGTGCCGGACGAGCAGAGCGGCGAGGCGATCAAGCTGTTCGTGGTCGCAAGCAACCCGGATCTCGATCGCGACACCCTGCGCAGCTGGTGCAAGGAGCAGCTGACCGGTTACAAGGTGCCGCGCTTCGTCGAATTCCGCGATGAACTGCCCAAGACCAACGTCGGCAAGGTGCTGCGCCGTGAGCTGCGCGACAGCGAAGAGAGCGGTGGCAATACACCGCTACGCGAGCACTGAGGGCAGCGCTGAATCGGCGGCGTGGCAGGGGACAAGCGCCGCCAAGGTTGGGCGCGGCTACGCGCAGGGCTACAATGGACGGCCCGTCACTTGTTGACGGGCCGTTTTGTCATTCAGGCGTCATGGCTTGCTGTCTCGTGCAGGCGAGCGTGAGGCTGAATTCCCGAGAGTTTCCGGCTGCGCGCGTGGCGTGTGGTCGCTGGTTGAGAAGAGGCAGTCCTTGAGCGACACCGCTACCGCACCGTCCGAACATGCGCGTCTTGAAGCCCTCGCGGCTCGCCTTGAACGCGCCCTGAGCCGTGATCAGCGCGAGCTGGGCAAGCGCCTGGCTGGCCTGCGGCGGCGTCTCAAGGATGGCAAGCCGGTCGATTGTGCCATCAACGACATCGAGAGCCGCCTGGAGGCGAGCATCGCCCAGCGCGCCGCGCGCGAGACGGCACTGGCACGCTGGCAGACACCCGCCGCGCTCAACTATCCGCCGGAGCTGCCGGTGGTGGAGCGTCGCGAAGATATCCTCGCCGCGCTTGCCGAGCATCAGATCGTGGTGGTCGCCGGTGAGACCGGCTCGGGCAAGACCACCCAGCTGCCCAAGCTGTGTCTGGAGATGGGGCTGGGGCGCAACGGCCTGATCGGCCACACCCAGCCACGTCGTCTGGCAGCACGCTCGGTGGCGGCGCGTCTGGCCGAGGAGCTCGAGACGACACTCGGCGAGACGGTCGGCTATCAGGTGCGCTTCAACGACACCACCGGCCCGTCGACGCTGATCAAGCTGATGACCGACGGCATCCTCCTGGCGGAAACCCAGCATGATCCGGACCTGAGCCGCTACGAGGCGATCATCATCGATGAGGCCCACGAGCGCAGTCTGAACATCGACTTCCTGCTCGGTTACCTCAAGCGTCTCACCGCGCGCCGTCCGGACCTCAAGATCATCATCACCTCGGCGACCATCGACGTGGAGCGCTTCAGTCAGCACTTCGCGGCCCAGGATGGCACGCCGGCGCCCATCGTCTCGGTCAGTGGGCGCAACTTCCCGGTCGAGACCCGGTACCTGCCGCTGGTGCGCGATGCCGAGGATGAGGAAGACCTCAGCCTGCAGGAAGGTATCCTGCGCGCGGTGGAAGAGCTGTCGGTGATCGAGCGCGAGAAGGGCTGGATGCGGGGCCCGCGTGACGTGCTGATCTTCCTGCCCGGCGAGCGCGAGATCCGTGCCACCGCTGACACCCTGCGTCGCGCCCAGCTGCGTGATACCGAGGTGCTGCCGCTGTACGCGCGACTCTCCAACGAAGAGCAGAACCGCGTCTTCCAGCCGCATCGTGGTCGCCGCATCGTGCTGGCCACCAATGTCGCCGAGACTTCGCTGACCGTGCCGGGCATCCGCTACGTGATCGATCCGGGCCTGGTGCGCATCAGCCGCTACAGCTATCGCTCCAAGATCCAGCGTCTGCCTGTGGAGCCGATCAGCCAGGCCAGCGCCAACCAGCGCAAGGGCCGCTGCGGGCGTATCGCCGAAGGCCTGTGCATCCGCCTCTACAGCGAGGAGGACTTCCTCGCGCGTCCGGAATACACCGAGCCGGAAATCCAGCGCACCAACCTGGCCTCGGTGATCCTGTCGATGCTGTCGCTCAAGCTGGGTGACATCGAGAAGTTCCCCTTCGTCGATGCGCCGGATTCGCGCTTCGTCACCGATGGCTTCCGCCTGCTGCGCGAACTGGGCGCGGTGGATGAACACAACCGTCTGAGCCGTGATGGCCGCACCCTGGCGCGTCTGCCCATCGACCCGCGTCTGGCGCGCATGGTGCTTGAGGGCGCCTCGCGCGGCTGCCTGCGAGAAGTGCTGATCATCGTCAGCGCGCTGTCGATCCAGGACCCGCGCGAGCGTCCCGCCGACAAGCGCCAGCAGGCCGATCAGATCCACCATGAGTGGGATGACGACAACTCCGACTTCGTCAGCTGGCTGAATCTGTGGGAAGGCTTCGAACTGGCGCGGGATGCGCTGGGTGCCAACCCGCTGCGCCGCTGGTGCAAGGCGCGCTTCCTCAACTATCTGCGCCTGCGCGAGTGGCATGACACCTTCCGCCAGCTCAAGCAGCTGACGCGTGACCTGGGGCTGGAGATGACCAGCGCCCAGCATGAGCGCGACGCCGAGGCGCAGGCCGAGGTCACCGCGCGGGTGCTGGCCTCACCGGGACAGGGCCGCCGCCCGTCGGTGGCCATTGATCACGAATCACTGCATCGCGCGCTGTTGACCGGGCTGCTCTCCAATCTCGGCCTCAAGCAGGAAAATCGCGAGTATCTCGGCGCGCGCAATCGACGCTTCTTCGTTCACCCGGGCTCCGGTGTGGCCAAGAAGTCGCCCAAGTGGGTGATGGCGGCCGAGATGGTCGAGACCACCAAGCTCTACGCGCGTCAGGTCGCGGCGATCAAGCCCGAGTGGGTCGAGCCGCTGGCCGAGCATCTGGTCAAGCGCAGCTACAGCGAGCCGCACTGGGAGATGAAGCGCGCCCAGGTGGTCGCCAGTGAGCAGGTGACCCTGTTCGGGCTGCCCATCGTCACCGCGCGCAAGGTGCATTACGGCCCGCTGGCGCCACAGGAGTCCCGCGAGCTGTTCATTCGCCGTGCGCTGGTCGAGGGCGAATTCCAGACCCGTGCGCCGTTCTTCGCCCACAATCGCAGCCTGATGGATGAGGTTGGCGAGCTTGAGGACCGCGCGCGCAAGCGGGACATCCTCGTCGACGAAGAGACGCTGTTCGCCTTCTATGCCGAGCGGATTCCGGAAGGCATCTACAACGGGCGCAGCTTCGACAAGTGGCGCAAGGAGGCCGAGCGCGACAATCCCGATGTCCTGCATCTGAATCTCGACGACCTGATGGCGCGCGACGCCGAGGAAGTCACCGTCGCGCGCTACCCCGAACAGCTGCACCACAACAGCGTCGCCTACCCGCTGAGCTATCACTTCGCGCCCGGCGCGGTGGATGACGGCGTGACGATGATCGTGCCGGCGGCGATGCTCTCGCAGCTGCCGCGCTATCGCATCGAATGGCTGGTGCCGGGGCTTCTGCGTGACAAGGCCATCGCGCTGATGAAGTCGCTGCCCAAGCAGTACCGCAAGCAGGTGGTGCCGATTCCCAACTGGGTCGATGCCGCACTTGAGGCGCTGACCCCGGACGACGTGCCTCTGACCGATGCGCTAGCCGAGTTCATGCGCGTCAAGACTGGTCTGCGTCTGCCGCAGGATGCCTGGGCGCCCGAAACGCTGGAACCGCACCTGAAGATGAACCTGCGCATCGTCGATCAGGACGGCAAGGTGCTGGGTGAAGGGCGAGATCTCGAAGCGCTGGAAGCTCGCTTCAAGGACTCGGCCGCGGCCGCGGCGCGGGCGATGGCCAACCGCAGCCGTGCAGCCGACAGCGAAGTGCTGGAGGATCTGCCGGAGACGCCGATCGCCACCTCGCACAGCACCACCCAGGCGGGCATTCGCGTCGAGGCTTATCCGGCGCTGGTGGTGAAGGCGGCGGCGCCTGCCGACGGGGGCATGAGTGCCAAGCAGCGCAAGCTGGCGCGCAAGACCGGCAAGAACAGCGCGCCATCCAGCCATGCGCCTGCCAGCGCGACGGCTCAGGTCGAGCAGAATCTGAGCGTGGAGCTGTTCGATCATCCGGCCAAGGCCGCCGCCGCGCACCGTGATGGCATCACGCGTCTGGCGATGGCACGCCTGCCGGACCAGGTGCGCTATCTGGACCGTGACCTCAAGGCGCTGGAGCGCTGTGCGCTGCTGTTCGCCAAGGTCGGCACGCGTCGCCAGCTGGCGGATGACTTCATCTACAGCGTCTTCGAGCAGGTGATGGCCGTCGAGCCGCTGCCGCGTTCGCGCAGCGAGCTGCAGGCGCGTCTCGATGACAAGCGGGCCGAGCTGGTGCCGCACGCCGAGGCGCTGCTCAAGCCATTGGAAGCCGCGCTCAAGCAGCATCTGGAGCTTTCCAAGCGTCTCAAGGGCAAGATCGACTTCTCGATGGCGCTGGTGGTGGCTGATCTCAAGGCCCAGCAGGCGCGCCTGATCACGCCGGGCTTCATCCAGGCCTCCGGTGAATGGCTGCATCAGCTGCCGCGTTATGTGGAGGCGATGTTGATCCGTCTCGACAAGGCGCCGCGTGAGCGCATGCGTGACCAGCGTGACATGGAAGAGGTCAAGGGCTTCGAATCCCGCCTTGATGCCCGCCTGAGCAAGGCGCGTGAGCAGGGACTGCCGGATGCGGAGCTGGAAGAGTTCGGCTGGTGGCTGCAGGAACTGCGCGTCTCGCTGTTTGCCCAGCAGCTCGGCACCCTGGAGACCGTCTCTGCCAAGCGCCTCGAGAAGCGCTGGCAGGAGCTGATGGCGCGCCGCTGATGTCCTGGGGCTGGGCTTTGTTCTGGCTGAGCTTTGACTTGGCTGAAGTTCTGCCTTGGCTGAAGCTCGGCCTTGTCTGGGGCAGCGCCAGGGCGTTGTGCGCGGCATCAGAGTCTTGCGTGACCGGTACGTGGAGGCGTGCCGAGGCGGGATGGCCCAAGCTGCAGACAGGAATTGCTGTTTAAGCATTCACTGTGGTCGCCCGACAAATGCTGACTCGGGCGTCTGGAATCGCCGAGACAGCGTACACTGAACATGGGGCATGACGACGCGGTACCGGGTCGTGCCCCGCTCAATTCTGGTGATATCCCGCGGGATAGCACTGTCAGGAGTGGATGCATGCCAAACAATGACAATGTTCACGCTGCCGATACGCAACACGCCAACGCCGGTCAGTCCATGAGCGCCAGCGGCAATCATCGGGTACTGATCACCGGCAGCGGGCTCTACACGCCGCCCAACGCCATCAGCAACGAGGCACTGGTGGCGTCCTTCAATGCCTGGGTGGCGGCGGACAATGCCGCCAATGCCGACGCCATCGCGCGTGGTGAGCGTGAGGCGCGTACCGAGTCCAGTGCCGAATTCATCGTCAAGGCCTCGGGTATCCACAGCCGCTACGTGCTGGATGCCGAGGGCATTCTCGACCCGGAGCGCATGCGTCCACGCCTGCCAGCGCGCGCCAATGACCAGCCCTCGGTGCAGTGCGAGATGGGCGTGGCGGCCGCGCGTGAAGCACTGGCAGCGGCGGGCGTCAACGCCGCGGACCTGGATCTGGTCATCGTGGCCTGTTCCAACCTCGAGCGCCCCTATCCGGCGGTGGCGGTGGAGCTGCAGGCCGCGCTTGAGGCCGGTGGCTATGCCTTCGACATGAACGTGGCGTGCAGCTCCGCCACCTTCGGCATCGAGACCGCCGCCAACGCGATTCGCAGCGGCAGTGCCAGGCGTGTGCTGATGGTCAATCCGGAGATCTGCAGCGCGCACCTGAATTTCCGCGATCGTGACAGCCACTTCATCTTCGGGGATGCTTGCACGGCCGTGGTGCTGGAGGCTGCGGATGTCGCCACGCGCACCGATGGTTTCGAGGTGCTCGGCACGCGTCTGGTGACGCGCTTCTCCAACGCGATACGCAACAATTTCGGCTTCCTCAATCGCACGGCGGTGCTTGAGGACGATGTGGCATCCGCGATGACACTCGACAGCGCAAGCCTTCGTGAACAGGCCGATGACAAGCTGTTCATCCAGGAAGGTCGGCGTGTCTTCCGCGAGGTCTGCCCGATGGTGGCCGAGCTGATCACCACCCATCTGGGCGAGATCGAGGCGGACGGCGGGGATCTTGATCGCATGTGGCTGCACCAGGCCAACCGCCACATGAACGACATGATCGCGCGGCGTGTGCTGGGGCGTGACCCGTCGAGCGAGGAAGCGCCGATCATTCTCGATCGCTACGCCAATACCAGCTCCGCGGGCTCGGTGATCGCTTTCCACCTCCATCATGCGGATCTGGCGCCGGGGAGCCTTGGGGTATTGTGTTCTTTCGGGGCAGGCTACAGTGCCGGCAGCGTGCTGCTGAAACGCTGCGGTTGAAGCAGGACATTGCGCGAATCCACGTGGCCTGTGCTGGCTCTTGGCGGGCGCGGAACGTATAAAGAAGGCCGGACCTGACAGCCAGGGATGTGGCAAGGACCGCTGCAGGAATCCAATAGACTTACAGGTGACGAGATGCACACGATCAAGACTTCCCTGCCGGCACTGCTGGCCATGTCCCTGCTGGCGGGTTGCGCCAGCACCGGAGACAGCGAGCCGAATCCTCAGGACCCCTGGGAGGGCTTCAACCGTAACGTCTATACCTTCAATGACACCCTGGACCGCTATGCCCTCAAGCCGGTGGCACAGGGCTATGACTATGTGACGCCGGAGCTGGTGCAGGATGGCGTGGGCAACTTCTTCTCCAATCTCGGAGAGGTCCGTACCATGTTCAACTCGGTGCTGCAGTGGAAGTGGGCCAATGCTGGTGTCTCCACCGGCCGCCTGCTGCTCAACTCCACCGTCGGCATCGGCGGTCTGTTTGACCCGGCCAGCGAACTGGGCTGGACAGTGGACGAGGAAGACTTCGGTCAGACCCTCGCCGTCTGGGGAGCAGGGCAGGGGCCATATCTCGTTCTGCCGTTGTTTGGTCCGAGTACCGTGCGTGATACCGCGGGCATGCCGGTGGATTACTTCGCTGACCCCGTCAACTACGTCGAAGATGACAAGGTGCGTTACGGCCTGAAGGCGCTGGATCTGGTCGACACCCGTGCCGGTCTGCTCGAGCAGGAGAAGTTGATCCAGGGCGATCGCTACAGCTTCATTCGTGATGCCTACCTGCAGCGTCGCAACTTCGAGATCAACGATGGCAAGCTGGGCGATGATCCCTTCGCCAGCGACAGCTTCGATGATGCCGATCTCGATGGTGCCTTCGCACCGGAAGACGACAGCCAGTAACGCGTCATCCGCAGCAGGCGGCCGGTGTCGTTGAGCGGCAGCTGGCACCGGCCGTGAGGGCAAGCAGCATCAAGACTGCGAGTGGATGGCAGCAAGGACGGGAATGAGGGGTTGGCATGGCGGATGAGCAAGGCAAGCGTCTGTTGATCGGTCTGATTGATCTTCCCGGCTCGCGGCGTGATGCGCTGGCGAACCTGTTGACGGATGAACGCTGTGCGGTGGCGGCCTGTGATGGCATCGCGGCACTGCCCAGCGGGGTGGCGGTGGTGGTCGCGCATGTCGAGGCCGTTTCCAGTCATGAGTGGGCGCGTCTGGCCGAGCGCCTGCCGACGGTAGTGGTGGCCGAGAGCCGTGGCGATGAGTGCCTGTTGCCGGCGGTGGAGGCCGGGCTGGTCGATTACCTCATCTCGCCGCGCGAGCATGGCTCGGTATTGCGCAGTCTGCTCAAGCGGGCGGCGGAGCATCACCAGCTGGCCCATGAGCACGCCAAGGCACGCGCGCGCCTCGAGGAGCTCAACGAGCACCTGGAGACGCATCTGGCGCTGCTGCGTCAGGACCAGCAGGCCGGGGGCCAGATCCAGCAGCGCCTGCTGCCCCAGAGCGGGCAGCACATCAATGGCGTCAGTTATGAGTACTGCCTGTCGCCGTCACTGTATCTCTCGGGTGACTTCCTCGAGTATCAGGCGATCGACGAACGCTTCAGCCTGTTCTACTTTGCGGATGTCTCCGGTCATGGCGCCTCATCGGCCTTCGTGACCGTGCTGCTCAAGCTGTTGTTCGCGCGGGCGACCCGGCATTGGGAGGAACATACGCCGGAAACCTTCGGCCCCGAGTGGCTGGCATTGCTCAACCGTGAACTGATCGACAGTGGTATCGGCAAGCATGCCACGGTGATGTGTGGTGTGATGGACCGTGACACGCGCACGCTGCATTACACCCTGGGCGCCCAGTTGCCGATGCCGGTACTGGTCACGCCCGAGGGCGAACTGTGTGAGCTGGAAGGCAGCGGTCGGCCGGTAGGGCTCTTCCCAGACACCCGCTATCCAGCGTATCGTGTGGCGCTCCCTGAGCGCTTCCGTCTGTGGCTGGCCAGTGATGGTGTACTGGAATGCCTGCCGGGCGACGCGCTGGAGGACAGGACTCGAGCACTGCATCAACGGATTCTGAGCAGTGAGGATGTGCAAGGATTGCGTCGTGGTCTGGCGCTGGATGGCGAGCTGCCGGATGACCTTACCTTGATGACGCTGACAGGATTCCATGATGGATGAAGGACGTATCCAGGCCGTGTTCGAAGATGGCCTGTTCGTGCTCAAGCTATCCGGTGATGTACGCCTGACGCTGTGTGCCACGCTGGATCAGCAGGTACAGCGCGTGGCTGCGGTTGAGGGACTGGAAAGCGTGATCATCGATCTGCGCGAAGCGACCAATGTCGATTCCACCGCACTGGGCTTTCTGGCCAAGCTGGCGCTGGCGGTCCGCGACCGGCTGGTGATGCCGGCGCAGGTGGTGGCTTCCCATCCCGACGTGCTGACCATGCTCAAGGTGATGGGGTTCGACGAGGTGGCCAGTGTCGTGGACGCCGGCAGCCTGCCGGAGGCGGACCAGGCCGATCTGGACGGGGCTTCCTGCTGCAACGCGCCGGCGCTGAACGAGTCTCAGGATGACGCCGATGCCTCGCCCCAGCAGGAACAGGAGCTGCGCGGGCGCATTCTCGAGGCTCACCGGCTGTTGATGTGCCTGAACGGCCACAATCGCCTGGAATTCCAGCCGCTGATCGAACTGCTGGAAAGCGAGGAGCATCGCCAGCCGCACTGAAGGCGCGTGCCGGGACGTTGAGCCTGACAGCACGATTCAGAATGCACGATGCAAAAGCGCCTGCCGTGAAACACGGCAGGCGCTTTTTGTTGCCTTGGCCATTCAATGAGCTCTTGCTTAACAAGAGTTCACTATCGGCGCTAGGCTCAGTGGCTGCGCAGTTCGGCCAGCAGGGTCTCGAGCTTGCGCTGATCGGCCATGAACTTGCGGATACCTTCGCCCATCTTCTCGGTGGCCATGGCATCTTCGTTCATGTCCCAGCGGAAGTTGGACTCGGTCAGCACTTCCGGCACGTTCTGCTCGGCATCGCCGGCCAGCAGGCGACGTTCCAGCGTGCCGGTGCTCTCGGCCAGCTCACCCAGCAGTGCTGGCGAGATGGTCAGGCGATCACAGCCGGCCAGCGCTTCGATCTCGCCGGTGTTGCGGAAGCTGGCGCCCATCACGATGGTCTTGTAGCCGTGTCCCTTGTAGTGCTCGTAGATGGCCTTGACGGACTTCACACCCGGGTCGTTGTCGCCGCTGAAGTCGGCGTCCGGCTGATTGGCCTTGTGCCAGTCGAGGATACGGCCGACGAAGGGCGAGATCAGCGTCACGCCGGCATCGGCACAGGCCTGGGCCTGGGCGAAGCTGAACAGCAGCGTCAGGTTGGTGCGGATACCTTCGCGCTCGAGCTTCTCGGCGGCGCGGATGCCTTCCCAGGTGGAGGCGGTCTTGATCAGGATGCGTTCCTGACCGACGCCATTGGCGGCGTAGCGCTCGATGATGCGATGCGCGCGACGGATGGTCTCATCGGCATCGAAGGACAGACGGGCACTGACCTCGGTGGAGACATAGCCCGGCACCAGGCCGGCGATCTCGGTGCCGATGTCCACGGCCACGGCGTCGACGGCATCATCGATGTCGGTGGCCTTGCGCGCGACTTCGGTCAGGCGCTCGCGACGTGACGGGTCCTGAGCGGCCTGCAGGATCAGTGACGGGTTGGTGGTAGCATCAGTGGGCGCGAAGCGACGAATGGCCTCGAGGTCACCGGTGTCGGCGACGACGGTGGTCATTTCCTTGAGTTGGGAGAGCTTGTCCTGTGCCATGCAAGAGTTTCCTGTACTGAGCGTGAGCCACCCGAAGGGGTGAGTGGCCCTCATGAATAAGGCAAGAGGTGAAGGGCAGGGGCCGCCGGAGCGAGCGCTGCCACCGAGTGTGCACCCACGCCTGCCGGCTGTGAAGACACCTCGGGCCGATCGCCCCAAGTGGATGATCCGCGGGGATTTCATCAGCTTGATGTGACATTCGTCACCTGTGTAGGTCAACTGTATCAATTGTGCGGCGGCGCGCCCACTGTCGTCATCTGACGGCAAGGGCGTGGCGTTTTCGGCACGTGGCTATACCATCGACGAACGATTGCAGGAGGGGATGTGGACAAGCGTCAAACCCGTCAGCTGGCCTTGCTGGTCGCGGCCAATACGGCCCTGGCTCCATTGGCCATCGATGCCTACCTGCCGGCACTGCCGGCCATGGCGGAAGACCTGGCGACCACGGTGCACCATACGGAGCTGTCGCTGTCGATCTTCCTGCTCGGCTTCTCGCTGGGGCAGTTGATCTTCGGCCCGCTGTCAGACCGTATCGGGCGCAAGCCGGTCCTGCTGTCAGGTATCTTCGTCTTCCTGCTGGCGAGTCTGGCCATCACCCGGGTCGAGAGCCTCGAGGGACTCTATGCGCTGCGCTTCCTGCAGGCGCTGGGCGGCGGCGCCTCGGTGGTCAATTCCTCGGCGATCGTGCGCGATTGCTTCAGTGGCCGAGAGGCGGCCAAGGTGCTGTCCACCGTCGCGGTGATCATGATGCTGGCGCCCTTGATCGCGCCTGCCATCGGCAGTCTGCTGCTGGGCATGGCGGGCTGGTGGCTGATCTTCGCCTTCCTGGCCATGTATGCCGCCTTCCTGCTGGTGGTGCTGCCACTGCGCTTGCCCGAGACCCGGCGCAAGCGCGAGGCGGACGAACCCCCGGCCAGTCTCATGCAGGTTGTGCGTGACTATGCCAGCGTGCTGCGTCACGGGCCGGCGATGGGGTATGCGCTGACGCAGGCGATGGGCTTCGGTGGCATGTTCGCCTTCATCACCGCGTCGCCTTACGTCTATATGCAGCATTTTGGAGTGACGGCGGCCTGGTACCCGGTGCTGTTCGGCGCCAACATCCTGTTCATGTTCACCGCCAACCGGCTCAATGTGCGTCTGCTGTCACGCCTGTCGCCGCCGCGTCTGCTGCGCATCGGCATCGGTATCCAGCTGTCTGCCGCCATCCTGCTGGTATCGGCGCTGGCACTGGGGCTGGACCTGCTCTACGTCATCGCGCCGTTGCTGATGGTGTTCGTCGGGGCCAACGGCATGGTGGCGCCCAACGCGATCTCCTCGGCGCTGGAGTATTTCCCGCGCATCAGCGCCACGGCCAATGCGCTGATCGGCAGCATGCAGTTTGCCAGTGGCGCCGTGATCGGCATGCTGATCGCAGGCCTGGCGATGGATAGCCTGTGGCCGATGATTCTCGGCATGCTGGGCACGGCGCTGGTCAGCAATATTCTGCTGCGGGTGCTGGCAGGGCGCCGCGCTCTGGCGCGCCATGCGACGCCGCCCGACTGAGAATGGCTTGAGTCGGCGACTGTCACACAGTTGTCATGAATGCTTGGCAAGGTACTCCCTGTAGACAAGAAGCCACCTCACTGGCTCATTCCTATCGCAAGGAGTTTCAGGCATGAAGGCGTTCCTCAAGTCCGGTCTCGCAGTGGCTGTCATCGCTGCATCAGTGGGTGCAGCAGAAGCCCGTGAACAGCTGCGTATCGTGGGGTCTTCCACGGTCTATCCGTTCTCCAGCTACGTCGCTGAAGAGCTGGGTGCCACCAGCGATTTCCCGACTCCGGTCATCGAATCCACCGGTTCCGGCGGCGGCATGAAGCTGTTCTGTGAAGGTGTCGGTGACAGCACTCCGGACATCACCAACGCCTCTCGTCGCATGAAGACGTCTGAATTCGAGCGCTGTGAAGAGAACGGCGTGACCGATATCACCGAAGCGATGATCGGCTTCGACGGTATCGCCTTTGCCCAGTCTGTCCGCGATGGAAGCATCGACCTGACCCGTGAGCAGATCACCCTGGCGGTCGCCGCTCAGGTGCCGGTTGACGGCAAGCTGGTCGACAACCCCTACACCAAGTGGTCCGAGATCGACTCCTCCCTGCCGGACCGCAAGATCACCATCTACGGGCCGCCTTCCACTTCCGGTACCCGTGACGCCTTCGAAGAGCTGGTGATGGAAGTCTCCACCGAAGAGATGGAAGGCTACGGCGGTGAGGGTTACACCAACATCCGTCAGGACGGTCACTACATCGCTGCCGGCGAGAATGACAACCTGATCATCCAGAAGCTGGTCGAGAACACCGAAGCCTTCGGTATCTTCGGCTACTCCTTCCTCGAAGAGAATGCTGACAAGGTCGTCGGTGCTTCCATCGATGGCGTGCAGCCGGAAGCCGATGCCATCTCTTCTGGCGAGTACCCGGTTTCCCGCTCCCTGTTCTACTACGTGAAGAACCAGCACAAGGATGACGTGCCGGCTCAGCAGGCCTACAACGACTTGTTCATGAGCGAGAAGATGATCGGCGAGCTGGGCTACCTCAAGGGCATCGGTCTGATCCCGCTGCCGAAGGAAGAGCGCGCCACGCTTCGTGAGCAGGTCGCTGAGCGCACCAAGCTGACTCTGGCCGACCTCCAGAAGTAAGCAACGCAGCTGACCCTCTGACGCGGCCGGTTGCCCTTGGCAGCCGGCCCGTTTGCTTGACTGGTCGCAGGGTTTCGCAAGGCCTGAAGCCTTCCCCCTGTGAACAACGCGACTCCGGGATCCGAAAGATGCAGACTCAGCAGATCTTTCTCTTCTTCATAGGCATCGTGGCGCTGGTTGGCCTGGTGGCCTTCTTCAGCGGCCGCAGCAAGGCACAGCGCGTGCGTGCCAGCGGTGCTGAAATGTACGCCCAGCCGGATCAGTACGGCTGGTTCACGGCAATTTCCAGCGCAGGGCCTGCTCTGCTGGTCGGTCTGGCAGCCGTCGTTGCGATTGCCACCGCTGATATCGATATCGAAGGCATGCAGCTGCTGATCGCCAGTCTGGTCGTCGCAGCCGTCGGCCTGGTCATCGGCCTCGCCCTGGTGAAGCCTGATTTCCATGCGCGCAATGCCATCGAGACCCTCATTCGCTATGTGTTGATCGGCGCGGCGATGATTTCCATCGTCACGACGTTCGGCATTCTGGTCTCCATCATCTTCGAGGCCATCCGCTTCTTCCAGATGGAAAGCTTCTGGACCTTCATCACCGGGACCACCTGGGATCCGGGCAACAGTTTCCAGATGGCCGCCGGCCGTGGCGAAGGTGTCGAGAGCACCGCCAACTTCGGCGCCGTACCGCTGTTCGCCGGTACCTTCATGATCACCCTGATCGCGATGCTGGTGGCCATTCCCATTGGTCTGCTCGCCGCGGTCTACATGGCAGAGTTCGCCCCCGAGAAAGTGCGTACCGTCGCCAAGCCGGTACTGGAAGTGCTCGCCGGAATCCCGACCGTGGTGTATGGCTTCTTCGCTGCCATCACCGTCGCGCCGCTGATCGTCGACATCTTCTCGCCGCTGGGTATCGAGGCGTCCTACAACAACGCGCTGGCACCGGGTCTGGTCATGGGCATCATGATCATTCCGTTCATCTCCTCTCTGTCTGATGACGTCATCACTTCTGTCCCGGACACCATGCGTCAGGGTTCTCTGGCGCTGGGCATGACCCACGGCGAGACCATCCGCAACGTCATCCTGCCGGCCGCGTTGCCGGGCATCATCTCCGCGTCTCTGCTGGCCATGTCACGCGCCCTCGGCGAGACGATGATCGTGGTGATGGCGGCGGGCATGCGTCCGAACCTGACCGCCAACCCGCTGGAAGACATGACCACCGTCACGGTGCGCATCGTTGCCGCGTTGACCGGCGACCAGGAATTCGCGAGTGCCGAGACACTGTCGGCCTTCGCGCTGGGTCTGGTGCTGTTCGTTGTCACTCTGCTGCTGAACATGGTCTCGGTGGTCCTGATCCGCCGCTTCCGTGAGAAGTACAGCGCCAACAATCTCTGAGGCCGAGACTAGACATGAGCCATTCATTCGACGATATCTCGGCCCAGCTGAAGGGCCGTCATCGCCGCACCAAGCGCCTGAAATTCATGTCCATGGGCGCACTTGCCCTGGCCGCCACCTTCCTGGTGGTCTTCATCGGCGACATGGTCATGCGCGGCTATCCGGCCTTCCAGCAGGCAGAACTGCACGTGCCGGTCACCTACAGCGAGCAGTCGCAGGAAATACCGCTGGCAGCGGTGGAGGAAGACGTGCGTGATCTGGTCAGCCGCGGCTGGCTGCGGCAGCTGCCGCGCGACATGGCCGCGGACGCCAGCCTGATGGGTCAGACGATCGACCGCTGGGTGATCGCCGATGACCAGGTCGATCAGTATCTCAAGGGCCACAAGTCACACCTGAAGCCCAGGCAGACCGCCGTGCTGGATCGCATGGTCGAGAACGGCACGGCCGAGCTCAAGTTCAACATCAACTTCTTCACCACCGGTGACTCGAAGCTGCCGGAATACGCCGGTATCTGGTCGGCGGCGATGGGGACGATCCTGACGCTGCTGGTCACGCTGGCCTTCGCCTTCCCGGTCGGGGTGCTGACGGCGGTCTACCTGGAGGAGTTCGCACCGGACAATCGCTTCACCCAGGCGATCGAGGTCAACATCAACAACCTGGCGGCGGTGCCGTCGATCCTGTTCGGTCTGCTGGGTCTGGCGATCTTCATCAACTTCTTCGGCATGCCGCGCTCCTCACCGCTGGTCGGCGGTCTGACGCTGGGTCTGATGACCTTGCCGGTGATCATCATCACCACGCGCTCGGCTCTGCGCAGCGTGCCCGACACCATTCGTCAGGCCGCCTTCGGCGTCGGCTGCTCCCGCTGGCAGGTAGTGCGTGACCACGTTCTGCCGCTGTCACTGCCGGGAATCCTGACCGGTTCGATCATCGGCCTGGCACAGGCAATGGGCGAGACCGCGCCGCTGATCATCGTCGGCATGGTGGCCTTCATTCCGGATGCGCCGACGGCCATCACCCAGGCCGCCACCGTGCTGCCGGCTCAGATATTCACCTGGGCGGGCGAGCCGGAGCAGGCCTATGTTGAACGTACTGCGGCGGGCATCCTGGTGCTGCTGTCAGTGCTGATCTTCCTCAATGCCGCAGCCGTGATGCTGCGCAAGAAATTCGAGCGTCGCTGGTAGGCCGCTGCGAGGCGGCCCGCCGAATGGTCGGTCGCCTGCATCTCCGGCCCGGACCCACGACCCATCAAGGAATACGAGACATGAACAGCACCGTCGCTACTCCCGCCAAGCCTGCCGTCGCCACGCGTGCCGGAAGCCCGGTCGTCATCAATGAAGATGCCAACCATGATCTGGCCATTCGCGTGGAAGACCTCAACCTGTGGTACGGCGAGAAGCAGGCCCTGAAGAACATCAACATCGACATCTTCCAGAAGAATGTCACCGCTCTGATCGGGCCGTCCGGATGCGGAAAATCGACCTTCCTGCGCTGCCTGAACCGCATGAACGACTTGATCCGCAGCGTGTGCATCGAAGGCCTGGTCGAGATGGATGGCCGTGACGTCAACGCGCGCGACATGGATGAAGTGGCCCTGCGTCGTCGTGTCGGCATGGTGTTCCAGAAGCCTAACCCGTTCCCCAAGTCCATCTACGACAACATTGCCTACGCGCCGACCATGCACGACCTGGTCAGCCGTCGCGCCGACAAGGATGAGCTGGTCGAGAGAGCGCTGCGTGACGCGGGTCTGTGGGAAGAAGTGAAGGACATTCTCGACCAGCCGGGCACTTCGCTGTCTGGTGGTCAGCAGCAGCGTCTGTGCATCGCGCGTGCCATCGCGGTCAAGCCGGACGTCATCCTGATGGATGAGCCGACCTCGGCGCTCGACCCGATCTCCACCGCGACCATCGAAGACCTGATGGACAAGTTAAAGACCCAGTTCTCCATCGTCACCGTGACGCACAACATGCAGCAGGCGGCACGTGTCGCGGATTACACCGCCTTCTTCCACATGGGCGAGCTGGTGGAGTACAACGACACCAAGACGATGTTCTCCAATCCGAATACCAAGAAGGCCGAGGACTACATCACCGGTCGCTATGGTTGAACACCTTGGTTGAACACCTGACAGCTTCGTGAGTGCCTTGCAGACCCCATGACGACACTGGCCCGGATCAATGATCCGGGCCAGTGTCGTTGCAGCATCAGGTCGAGTCAGTGTCGAGTGGGATGTCAGTCTTCCAGCTCGACGGCGATCGCGGTGGCTTCGCCGCCGCCGATACACAGCGCCGCGATGCCACGTTTCTTGCCACGGCGCTCCAGCGCGTTGATCAGAGTGACGATGATGCGCGAGCCGGTGGAGCCGACCGGATGCCCCTGGGCGCAGGCCCCTCCGAAGACATTGACCTTCTCATGCGGGATATCGTGGGCATCCATCGCCAGCAGGGTGACCACCGCGAAGGCCTCGTTGATCTCGAACAGGTCGACGTCGTCGGTGGTCCACTCCAGGCGCTTCATCAGCGAGTCGATGGCGCCGATGGGCGCCAGCGTGAATTCGCTGGGGTGCTGGGAGTGGGTGCTGTGACCGAGGATACGCGCCTTGACGGCCAGCCCGCGTCGTTCGGCTTCATCACGGCGCGTCAGCACCAGCGCCGAGGCGCCGTCGGAGATGGAGCTGGCATTGGCGGCGGTGATGGTGCCGTCCTTGGCGAAGGCCGGACGCAGGGCGGGGATCTTGTCGAGATTGGCCTGGAAGGGCTGCTCGTCCTGCTCGACCACGCTCTCGCCCTTGCGGCTCTTGACCGTGACGGCGGCGATTTCCGGCGCGATGTCGCCCGACTCGGTGGCCGTCATGGCACGCCTGAGCGATTCGATGGCGAAGTCGTCCATGCGCTGGCGATCGTAGCCTCGGGCATCGGCCACTTCCTGGGCGAACACGCCCATCAGCTTGCCGGTCTCGGCATCTTCCAGCCCATCGAAGAACATGTGGTCCTTCAGCTCGCCATGGCCGAGGCGATAGCCGCCACGTGCCTGGGTGAGCAGATGCGGGGCGTTGGACATCGACTCCATCCCGCCGGCCAGCATGATGCGGTTGGTGCCTGCGCGTATCAGGTCATGCGCCAGCATGGTGGCCTTCATGCCGGAACCACACAGCTTGTTGATGGTGGTGGCACCGATGCTGTCCGGCACACCGGCCTGGCGCATGGCCTGACGCGCCGGACCCTGCTTGACGCCAGCGGGCAGCACGCAGCCGAAGATGCCCTCGTCGACATCGGCAGGCGTGAGGCCCGCACGTTCGATGGCCGCCTTGATGGCCACGGCGGCAAGCTGTGGCGCGCTCAGCGTCGAGAGTGAGCCCTTGAGGCCACCCATCGGCGTGCGGGCTCCGGCGAGAATCACGATGTCATCGCTGCTGGCGGCAGGGCTTGGCGTAGTGCGGGAAGCGGTCGTCATGACGGTCTCCTGTGTCTTGTTATTGGAAGAACGAGTCGTGCAGTCGGCGTTGTGATCACTGCGTGGCTATGCTTTGATCCATTCAATCCCATAAACCAAGCAAGCGCTAGTTATACGATGAATGTAGCCACCGCCTCACCCCGTCGCAAGGAGCTGGTCCGCATCGCTGCCCGCCTGTTCGTCGAGGAGGGTTTCGATCGCACCACCGTCCGCATGCTGGCCCAGGAAATGGGCATCAAGTCCGGCAGTCTCTTCCATCACTTCGCCGACAAGCAGGAAATCCTGTGCGCCGTGATCGAGGAGGGCATGTTCAGTGCGCTGGCCATCGCCCGTGATCATCTGGCACGCTGCGAGCCGTACCAAGCAAGCGAAGTGACCGCCTCGGCAGCGTCACAGCAGCAGGCGCGTGAGCGACTGCTGGCCCTGGCGCGCGCGCATCTGGACACGCTGCTCACCGACCGCAATGCCCATGTGGTCGCGCTCTATGAGTGGCGACGGCTGGAAGGCCCGGCGCGCGAGCATCTCGTCCAGCTGCGCGATGACTACGAGGACCTGTGGCGTGATGCCATCGTCTCTGCCGTCGCTGCAGGGCTGCTCAAGGGCGACGCCGCGCTGCTGCGCCAGTTCATGCTTGGCGCGCTCAACTGGACGGTACGCTGGTATCGCCCCGATGGAGAGCGCTCGCCCGATGAGCTGGCCGAAGCGCTGGTCGACAGCCTGTGTCGTCTGTCCTGATCGAACGTCCGTTACACGCCATCTGCTAGACAGCGTCCGTTACACGGCGTCCGTTACACGGCGTCTGCTACACAGCGTGCGTTACACGCCGTCTGCAACTTTTGGCCAGTGGAGCGTCACAATGCTTGCCGCCCGACAGGCTTGTCGCTAACTTGACGTTTACGTTAACTGTAGATGGCTGGCGTCCAGTCATCTCACATCGCCCCGGAGCACCACTCAGGAGCCAGTCACGCCATGACGCCAAGCGATACAACAACAAACCGCACGTCACGCGCCGCCTCTGCTGTATCTACGAACTTACACGCCATGCAACCTGCCGCCAGTCAGACGCTGAGCGATTATCTGGCCGCCTTCGATATTCAGGCATTGCGCGATGAACTGTTCACCACGCCGCCTGACGCCGATGTCGAGGGCGAGTTCGGCAATGCCTATGAGGCGTGTGTCGGGCGTCATCTGCGCGCCGGGCAGGGCGAACGTATCGCGCTGGTCCATGAAGATGAACAGGGCCGGGTGCGTGAGCTGAGTTACGCACAGCTCGACGAGCAGAGCGCGCGGATGGCGGCTGCCTTGAAGGCACAGGGCGTGATGGCGGGGCAGCGGGTCGCCTGCATGCTGTCGCGTACGCCGGAGCTGATGATCGCGCTGGTCGCGACCTGGCGGCTGGGCGCCGTCTATCAGCCGCTGTTCACCGCCTTCGGCACCGATGCGCTCGACTATCGCCTGTCGCGCGCCGAGACGCAGATCGTGATCACCGAGACGAGCCAGCGCAGCAAGTTCACTGAGCTTGCCCGCCATCCCGTGATCATCTGCGTGCGTGGTGAGGGAGATGCGCTGGAGGCGGGCGATCTCGACTGGCAGACATTGTTGCAGAGCGAGCCACTGACCGAGCCGCCAGTGTGGCTTCCGGCGGAGGCGCCCTTCCTGCAGATGTTCACCTCCGGCACGGTCGGCAAGCCCAAGGGCGTGGCGGTGGCGCTGAATGCGTTGCCTGCCTTCTGGCTCTATCAACGCCTGGCGGTGGATCTGCGCCCTGGCGAGCGCTTCTGGAACATGGCCGACCCCGGCTGGGCCTACGGGCTCTACTACGCCATCACCGGCCCGCTGTTGCTGGGCGCCACTACCTACTTCATGCAGGCACCGTTCAGTGCAGAAGGCGGGTTGGCCTTCCTGGAGCGTCATCGCATCGACAATTTCGCGGCCGCGCCCACGGCCTATCGCATGCTCAAGGCCTCCGGGCTCGGTGAAGGGGCCTTCGAGCGCTTGAACCTGCGGGTCGCAAGCTCCGCTGGCGAGCCCCTCAACACCGAGGTGGTGGGCTGGGTCGCGCGGGAGCTGGGCTGTGCGGTGATGGACCATTACGGCCAGACCGAGACCGGCATGACCTGCTGCAATCATCACGCGCTGGCCCATGAGGTCGTGGTCGGCAGTGTCGGCTTCCCGCTGCCCGGCTATCGACTGGCCGTGCTCGACGCCGAGTATCGTGAGCTGCCGCCGGGCGAGCCGGGAGTGCTGGCGGTGGATATCGCCCGCTCTCCCGCGCACTTCTTCGCCGGCTACACCTGGCAGGAGAAGCAACCCTGCGTCGAGGGCTATTACCTGACAGGAGACGTGGTGGTGGCAGAGCCCGATGGCCGCTTCACCTTTGCCGGGCGTGATGACGACATCATTACCACCGCGGGCTATCGCGTCGGTCCGGCGGATGTCGAGAACGCTGTGCTGGTGCATCCGGCGGTGGCGGAATCGGCGGCGGTCGGCAAGCCGGATGCGCTGCGCGGCGAGATCATCAAGGCCTATGTGGTGTTGCGCGATGGCCATGTCGGCAGTGACGAACTGGCGGAGGAAATTCGTGCCAGCGTGCGTCAGCGTCTCTCGGCGCACAGCTACCCTCGCGAGATCGACTTCGTCGACAGCCTGCCCAAGACGCCGTCGGGCAAGATCCAGCGTTTCCTGTTGCGGGCACAGGCGCGCGAAAGCTGAACGCCGAGCCATATACGGGACTTTTCTGTCATCGCCTGCCTCTCATCACCTTTCCTGCCATCACCTTTCGGGAGACTCGTTTCATGAAGATCGCCGACCACTGCTTTCTGATCACCGGCGCAGCATCCGGCCTCGGGGCCGCCACGGCATCACGTATCGTCGCGGCCGGCGGCCAGGTGGTGCTGGCCGATCTCTCGGAGAGTGCACGTGAACAGGCCGATGCGCTGGGGGAGGCAGCACGCTTCTGTCATTGCGATATTACCGACAGTGCCAATGTCGAGGCCGCGCTGGATGTCGCGGAGCAGGCCTTCGGAGCCATCCATGGGGTGATCCATTGTGCGGGGGTGGTGAGCGTCGCCAAGCTGGTGGATCGTGACGGCGAGCCTGCTCCGCTGGAGGGCTTCGAGAAGACGCTGTCGATCAATCTGAGCGGTACCTTCAACGTGGCGCGCCTGACGGCGGCACGCATGGCGCGCAATGCCGCCGAGGGCGAGGACGGCGAGCGGGGCATCATTCTCAATACCGCCTCGGTCGCGGCCTTCGACGGCCAGGTGGGGCAGTGTGCCTATAGCGCCTCCAAGGCCGGGGTCGCCGGCATGACACTGCCGATGGCGCGCGAGCTGGCACGCCATGGCATTCGCGTGATGGCGATCGCGCCCGGCGTGTTCGAGACACCGATGATGGCCGGCATTCCGGAGCCTGCCCGCGAAGCGCTGTGCGAGGCGGTGCCGTTTCCCAAGCGACTGGGCAAGCCCGATGAGTTCGCGCGTCTGGCCGAGCACATCATTACCAACAGCATGCTCAACGGGGAGGTGATCCGCCTCGATGGCAGCATCCGCATGGCCTGAGGCTGGCGGACGAGGCCTTTAACATTTGGATCGGGCTCTCTGGATCGGCTCTGGGGAGAGAGCACGGGACACAAGGAATCTTGCAGGACAGGTTATCTCTGGGGGAGATATTGCTCGATCGCGGCTGCGGTCGGGCTTTTTTGTATCTGTTTTTCATGTCTTTTCTTGTTTCTGACTTGCGGCGCGGGGTGGTAAGTACACAGGGCTTGCCACTGACGAGACAGGGCTTGCCACCAATGTCGCAGGCCAGAAATCAAACGACCGCTTGACGGTGTGGCGAAGGAGGGGTTAGTTTCAAACGCATGTTTGATAGTGTTGCGCCAGACCTGTTCGCCGCCAGCGACTCGCTTCTTCATTGCTCGAGCGAGTGCTGCGCCGCCTGACAAGTGTCCTGCCGCCACCTGTCGTTGTTCAGGTCAGTGCCGCCGCGTCGCGACGGCTCAAGGAGTAAAGCATGCCGGACTATCAGGCGCCGTTGCGCGACATCCGCTTCGTGATGAATGAGCTGCTCGACTATCCCGCGCACTATGCCAGCCTGCCGGGTGGCGATGAGGCCAGCGACGATATCGTGACCGCCATCCTGGAGGAGGGCGCACGCTTCGCGCATGAGGTGCTGACGCCGCTGAACCAGTCGGGCGACCGCGAGGGTTGTACCTTCGAGGGCGGCGAGGTCAAGGCGCCGAGCGGCTTCAAGGCTGCCTATCAGCAGTATGTCGAGGGCGGCTGGCCGAGTCTGGCTGCCTCACCGGAACATGGCGGTCAGGGGCTGCCGCCGTCACTGGCGATGGTGCTCTCGGAAATGGTCGCCTCCGCCAACCTGTCGTGGGGCATGTATCCGGGCCTCTCGCATGGCGCGATGAATGCACTCGAGCATCACGGCAGCGAGGTGCTCAAGCAGACCTATCTGACCAAGCTGGTCGAAGGCAGCTGGACCGGCACCATGTGCCTGACAGAGCCGCATTGCGGCACGGACCTGGGCCTGATCAAGACCCGCGCCGTGCCGCTGGATGACAGCGATGACAGCAAGGGCCACCGCATCAGCGGCACCAAGATCTTCATCTCGGCCGGTGAGCACGATCTGTCCGATAACATCGTGCACCTGGTGCTGGCCAAGCTGCCGGATGCTCCGGAAGGCTCGCGTGGCATCTCGCTGTTCGTGGTGCCCAAGTTCCTGCCCGACGCCAATGGCGAGGCTGGTGAGCGCAATGGCGTCAGCTGTGGCTCCATCGAGCACAAGATGGGCATTCACGGCAACGCGACCTGCGTGATGAACTTCGACTCCGCCAAAGGCTTCCTGGTCGGCCCGCCGCACAAGGGGTTGGCCTGCATGTTCACCATGATGAATGCCGCGCGTCTCGGCGTGGGGATCCAGGGCGTCGCGCTGGCGGAGGCCAGCTTCCAGAATGCGCTGGGCTATGCGCGTGACCGTCTGCAGATGCGTGCCCTGTCCGGCGCCAAGGCGCCGGAGAAGGCGGCCGACCCGATCATCGTGCATCCGGACGTGCGCCGCATGCTGCTGACCCAGAAGGCCATCGCCGAGGGCGGGCGCATGCTGGTGATGTATGCCGCCCAGTTCAATGACATCGTCGAGAATGCCCCGGACAGCGAAGACAAGGCGCGTGCCGATACCTTGCTCGGCCTGCTGACGCCCATCGTCAAGGCCTTCCTGACCGAGACCGGCTTCGAGGCGACCAATCACGGCGTGCAGGTCTATGGCGGCCACGGCTTCATTCAGGAATGGGGCATGGAGCAGTTCGTGCGCGATGCGCGCATCACTCTGCTTTATGAAGGCACCACCGGTATCCAGGCGCTGGACCTGTTGGGCCGCAAGATCCTGATGAGCCAGGGCGAATCGCTCAAGGTCTTCACCAAGGAGATCCACAAGTTCTGCCAGGCCAGCGAAGGAAGCGAGTTTGCCAATCCGCTCGCCGAGCTCAACCGCGAATGGGGCGAGCTGACCATGGCGGTGGGCATGGGCGCGATGCAGGACCGCGAAGCGGTCGGCGCCGCCAGTGTCGATTACCTGATGTACGCCGGTTACGTCACGCTGGGCTACCTGTGGGCGCGTGCCGGCGAGACGGCCAAGGCGGCGCTGACGGCCGGCGAAGGGGATACTGCCTTCTATCAGGCCAAGCTGGATACCGCGCGCTTCTACTTCCAGCGCATCCTGCCACGTACGCAAGGCCATGCCGCAATGATTCGCGCCGGTGGCGAGACGCTGATGGCGCCGACGGTGGAAGGCTTCGGCAGCGGCTTCGAGATCTGATGACGGCTTCAAGCCTGACAGTAGTTTCAAGTCCGACAGTAGTTTCAAGACTCAGCAGTTCGATGTATCGGTAACAGTCGTGTCTTATGCCTCCAGTCAGTGCGCTCTGACTCGGTACCTTTGGGGAGACTTCGGTCTCCCCATTTTTTGTGCGTCTTGAGGGAGGTGGGAGTTTCCCCCGGCACGAGCAATCAATCTCGTTTCAGTCTTGGCTTGTGGCAGGCATGCGCCCAAGATAGGCGCATCGAAGACTGTCTCGGTTAACCCGCAGAGCAGCGACGCGCATTTACTTGTGGCAAGTACTGATGGCAAGTACTGATGGCAAGTACTGACAGGATAGGTGGCGCAGGATGCACGCGAACGACACGCCCGACGAAAGATCGCGACACGAGGAAGTACTGCCCGAGGCGCAGATGGCTGAAGCGCAAGCGCCTGACGATAGCGTTGGCGAACCCCGCGGTGTCAGTGAGGGCACTTCCATCGAGGAAGCCGTGACACGCATGCAGGTGCCACGCGACGAGCGTCAGCAGGAGGCACTCGAACGCTCCGGACGTTCTCGTCACGTCCCCAACGTGCGCCGCGCGCTGGAGATTCACCCCTTGCTGGTCGGCATGGCCGCAGTGGTCATCATCATCGGCGGCCTCAAGCTGGCGGCGGACCTGGTGGTTCCGCTGCTGCTGGCGGTGTTCGTCGCTGCGGTCTGCGATGCGCCGGTGCGCTGGCTGGCCCGTCACGGCATCGGGCAACGCTTCGGGGTGCCCATCGTCATCCTGACGGTCTGTGTGCTGTTCTCGTCACTGACGGCACTGCTGGTCTCGCGCTTCACCCTGTTCAGCGATGAGATGCCCAAGCTTGAGGAGAGCCTGCGCGAACAGTACCAGAGCATGCTGGAGTGGCTGGCGGACAGTGGCGTATCCATCGCACCGGCCCGCTTCAGCGAGCTGGTCGATCCGGCCTCGCTGACCCAGTGGGTGCCGAACCTGCTGACCGGACTGGGGGGGATTCTGTCCTCGAGCGTCATCATCGTGCTGACGGCCACCTTCCTGCTCTATGAGGCGCTGTCACTGCGCGACAAGCTGGTCAGCACGCTGCGCAGCCCGCATGTCAGTCTGCGCCGTTTCACGCTGTTCTCGCTGACGCTGCGCCGCTATCTTGCGGTCAAGACCTTGATCAGCCTCGTGACCGGGGGGCTGGTCGCGATCAGCTGTCTGGTGCTCGACGTGGAGTTCGCCTTCCTGTGGGCCACGCTGGCCTTCTGCCTCAACTACATCCCCAACATCGGCTCGGCACTGGCTGCAGTGCCTGCGGTGTTGCTGACGCTGGTGATGCCGGAGGGTGGCGCAGTCAAGGCGCTGATGCTGGGCGGCTGTTACCTGGCGATCAACTTCATTCTCGGCAACTTGATCGAGCCGCGCGTGATGGGGCGCACTCTGGGGCTGTCGACGCTGGCGGCCTTCCTGTCGCTGGTGGTGTGGGGTTGGGTATTCGGGCCGGTGGGCATGCTGCTGTCGGTGCCGATCACCATGACGCTCAAGATAGCCTTCGACTCGCACCCGGGTACGCGCTGGGCGGCGCGCCTGCTGGGCCCCTCCGTGCGCCGGATACGCCGTCGCCGACGCATGGCGGAGGAATGACCCGCGAGCCAGCCCCTTTTGAATGAACCACCAGAATACCGAAGGCCCCGTCACGCTGTGCGTGACGGGGCCTTCAATGATCGAATCAGTGCGCGGTGGCTGTCGGGGCAGTCACCTGTCAGCAAGTCGACTCAGAGGTTCTGCTCGATGAACTGGCTCAGCTGACCCTTGGACTGGGCACCGACCAGAGAGGCGACCTTGGCGCCAGACTTGAACAGGATCACGGTCGGCACGCCACGCACGCCTTGCTCGGCGGCGATTTCCGGCGCGTCATCGACATTGACGTTGACGATCTTCAGGCCTTCGCCTTTCTCGTTGGCGACTTCTTCGACGACCGGCGCCATCATCTTGCACGGACCACACCACGGGGCCCAGAACTTCAGCAGGACCGGGGCTTCAGCGTTGAGAACTTCCTGTTCGAAGTTGGCGCCGGTGACATCGACGTGATTGGACATCTTGTTTCTCCAGGGGATTCGTTTCGCTGTCTGCGGCATTGCCGGACATGCAGGCTGCGTCCGATGGTAGCGCCACTTTGCATCACTGACAAATGAGCATTGCCCATCGGCTCAATAGCACGGGGTTATGATCGCTAGTGTTTTTATAGCTGTTTTATTGGTTTGAGGGAATAGCAACGGGGCAGGCAATGTGGATTGCCTGCCCCGACTTTGGTATTGCCTGTGCGAAGGTCCTTCAGCAAGGAGAGCTCAGAAGAAGGCGTAACGGATACCCAGCCCCAGCAGCAGTGTCGTCAGCAGGCCCTGCAGCAGGCCGCTGGGCATGTGGCGCGTCAGGCGTGCACCAAGGTTGATGGCAGGCAGTGAGCCGACCAGCAATGCGCCAAGCAGCAGGAAATCGACGTTGCCCAGCCATAGATGTCCCAATCCCGCGACCAGTGTCAGCGGTACGGCGTGAGCGATATCGGTGCCCACGATGCGCGCGGTGCTCAACAGCGGGAACAGCATGATCAGCACGGCAGCGCCGAAGGCACCGGCACCCACGGAGGACAGGGTGACGCACACGCCGAGCACGCTGCCGGCCAGCACGGTCAGCGGTGCCGCGTGGCGTACGATGAAGCTTTCCGGGCTGATCAGCCCCAGCAGGCGTTTCTTGAACAGCAGCACGCCGGCGGTGAGGATCAACATTACACCGAGCATGCCCTTGATCAGGCCGGCGTAGGCGGTAGGGTCAGTGAAGAAGGTATGCAGGACCGCAATCGTCAACAGCGCCGCCGGCAGCGAGCCGATGGCCAGACGTCGGGCGATGGTCCAGTCCACATGGCCCTGGCGATGGTGCGCGAAGGCGCCGCCCGCCTTGGTAATGGAGGCATAGAGCAGGTCGGTGCCCACGGCGATGTGCGGCGGGAAGCCGAACATCAACAGCAGGGGCGTCATCAGCGAGCCGCCGCCCACGCCAGTGACACCGACCGCGAAACCCACTCCGGCGCCTGCCAGCACGTATAGCAGCAGTTGTGTGACTTCCATCCCTACCTACCCCCTTGTCAGGTTACTGTCGCCAATCTACTCTTGAGCGTATATTCCCGAAAGGAATCATTATTCATGATTTTATCGCCCGATCATCTTAGCAAGGTGACCGGCCATGTCCGGGCCACTGTCACGCCGCGTCGCGTCGATGGTGCTTCTCAGGAGAGTGAAGCCGCATGAAACTCCAGCAGTTGCGTTATATCTGGGAAGTCACCCGTCACAACCTGAACGTGTCCGCTACCGCGCAAAGTCTGTATACCTCCCAGCCGGGCATTTCCAAGCAGATTCGTCTGCTGGAAGATGAGCTTGGCGTCGAAATCTTCGCGCGCAGTGGAAAGCACCTGACGCGGGTGACCCCGGCCGGCGAGTCCATCGTCGAGCTGGCAAGCCAGGTGCTGCGCACGGTGGAGAACATCAAGCACGTCGCCCAGGAGCACAGTGACGACCGTCGCGGCAGCCTGTCGATCGCCACCACGCACACCCAGGCGCGTTATGCCTTGCCGCCGGTGATCGCCGATTTCACGCGCAAGTACCCGGATGTCGCGCTGCACATGCAGCAGGGCACGCCGAAGCAGATTGCCAACATGGTCAGTGAGGGGCAGGCCGACTTCGCCATCTGCACCGAGTCGCTTGAGCTGTTCAACGACCTCATCCTGCTGCCGTGCTATCGCTGGAATCGCTGCGTGCTGGTGCCCAAGGATCATCCGCTGGCCAATGGTGAGGAGCTGACCCTCGAGTCGCTGGCCAGCTATGCGCTGGTTACCTATACCTACGGCTTCACCGGCCGCAGCCAGCTGGACGATGCCTTCAAGTCCCACGGCCTGGCGCCCAACGTGGTGCTGACCGCCTCGGACGCCGATGTCATCAAGACCTATGTGCGTCTCGGCATGGGCATCGGCATCGTCGCGCATATGGCGGTGGATGAGGTGGCCGACGAAGACCTGGTCGCGCTGGACGCCACGCATCTGTTCGAGAGCTCCACGACCAAGATCGGCATCCGCCGCGGCACCTTCATGCGCAGCTACATGTTCGAATTCGTCGAGCGCTTCGCTCCGCACCTGACGCGGGAACGTGTCGAAGCGGCACTGGCCGCCGGCCCGCGCCACGAGCACGAGATCTTCCACGACATCGAGCTGCCGGTGCGCTGAGTGCCGGTGAACTGAGTGCCGCTCGCCAGATCTGCCACAGCGCAGATGAAAAAGCCCGCCTCCTGAGAGGCGGGCTTTTTGCTAGCTGAGCTATTCGAGCGCACAGCGTCAACCACAGGGCTCAGTGTGCCAGGTGCAGGCCACACTCGCGGTTGTCTTCCGCCTTGGTCGGGTCGACGTAGTCGAACTCGTTGGGCAGGTCGTGGGCGACCAGGTACTCGTGCATCTGCTTGGATGACCAGTTGAGCACCGGGGCGACCTTGATCAGGCCATCGCCGTTCAGCGAGACCGGCTGCATGCCGGCACGGAAGGCGGTGTCACTGGCGCGCACGGCGGTGAACCACATCTCGGGGTTCAGTTCGCGCAGCGCACGCTCGAACGGTTCGAGCTTCACTTCACGGGTGAAGGCTTCGTGGCGCGGGTCATCGATATGCGGAGTGAGGCCATCGACGGCTTCACGGTGCGCACGCGTACGCTGCGGCAGATAGATGATGCGGTTCAGGTTCAGCTTGCGCGTCACCTCATCGGCGAAGCGATAGGTGGCATCGGTATTGTAGCCGTTGTCCATCCACACGATCGGGATGTCAGGACGGAAGCGCGTCACCATGTGCAGGATCACCGCCTCGAAGGGACGGAAGTTGGTGGTGCAGATGGCGTGCTTGTCCAGCGACAGGGCCCAGCGGGTCAGGGCTTCCGGGTCGTTGCCGAATTCGGCGTTGATGCGAGAGAGATCGAAGGTGTCGGACATGAGGAGTCTCCAGAACGAGGGCACGTCCGATGGAGCGGGGCGCAGGGCTGATCAATGGCCAGGAAGGACCATCAGCAGAGGCGGGGAGCGCTCAAGGAGACGTGCAGGAATGCGCCTACCCTATCAAAGGCAGGCACCGCTTCCCCAATACGAATTCGTTCGAACGTTATATGCCATCGAGTTATGGCGCTCGTGACGGCTTATAACGCAGTCTGTCAGCCAAGCGCTTCCATCAGCCGCTGGATCTTGGCCAGGCTCTCGCGGTATTCGGCTTCTTCCTCGGAGTCGGCAACCAGGCCGCCGCCGCCCCACAGATGCACCTGTCCTTCGGCGATCACCGCCGTGCGGATCGCGATGGAGGTATCCATGTGGCCGCGGATATCCAGATAGCCGAGGCTGCCGCAATAGGCGCTGCGGCGTACCGGCTCCAGCTCCTCGATGATCTGCATGGCACGGATCTTGGGCGCGCCGGTGATGGAGCCACCGGGGAAGGCGGCGCCGAGCAGGTCCAGCGCATCACGTCCTTCATCCAGGGTGCTGGTGATGGTACTGACGGAATGGTGCACGTTGGCGTAGCTCTCCAGCGCGCACAGCGATGGCACCTTGACGCTGCCGGGCGCGGAGACGCGGCCCAGGTCATTGCGCAGCAGGTCGACGATCATCACGTTCTCGGCGCGGTCCTTGGGGCTTTCCAGCAGCTCGGTGGCCAGCCGCGCGTCCTCTTCCGGTGTCGCGCCACGTGCGCGGGTGCCCTTGATCGGCTTGGTCTCGACCGCGCGGTGATTGACCTCGACGAAGCGCTCCGGCGAGACGGAGACGATCGCCATCTCCTCGCCCTTGGCGTCCTGCCAGCTCAGATAGCCGGCGTAGGGTGTCGGCGTGGCCTGACGCAGGCGCAGATAGGCATCCCAGCTGTCGCCACTGCAGTCGGCGGAGAAGCGCTGGGTCAGGTTGATCTGATAGCAGTCCCCGGCATGCAGATACTCCATCACCTGGCGGAAGCGCTCTCCGTAGCCTGCGCGATCCAGCAGCGGCGAGAAGGGGGTGTCGAGGGCGAAGTCAGCGCTGCGCGGCGCCGGTTGCTCCAGCCACTCAAGCACCTGCCTACGCCGTTGGGGCGAGGCGATCAGCCAGCTCTGCTGGCGCTGATGGTCACTGATCAATGCCCAGTCATAGAGACCGAGACGCGCCCAGGGCAGCGCGATGTCGTCCTCGGTCGTGGCGGGCAGGTCTTCCAGCGCGCGCCCGAAGTCGTAGCTCCAGTAGCCCATCAGGCCGGCGATGAACGGCAGGTCCTCGGCTGTCAGGTCATGCCGGGCGAGCTCTTCGCCTGCCAGCGTCTGCGGAAGCAGGGTCAGCAGCTGGCGCTGGGCTTCGATCACCGGCAGGCGGGCGAGGCGCTCCAGTGCTTCACTGAACTGGCTCAGGTCACGCATCGTCTCCGGCAGCGGGCCAGTGAGCTTGCCACCCTGTGGGCCTTGCTCCAGTACGGCCAGCGGGTCGCTGCTGATGATGTCGAAGCGACCGCCGGCCAGCGAGGGCTGGCCGCTGTCGAGCAGCACGGCGTCGGGACGTGAGCGCAGGCGTGCGAAGCGCGACAGCGTGGAGGCTTCATCCTCGGCGGCGAGGGCATAGGGTAGGGCGTTGATTTCGAGCGAGATGGTCATGACAGCTTCCGTTGGCGGACAGGGCATTCTAGGCATCCGAAGGCGTTTTGTCCGCCCATGCGTGCGGATTCCGGTGAGGGGCGGCCCTTGTTGGCTTGCCGTTCTCCCGCGTGCTGATTAAGGTGCCTGCCTCTGAATGCCCTGCGTTGTCATCGATGACGGCGTTGGCGCACGTGCAGACATTCGCCCAGCCCTATTGCCCAGCCCCTGGCACCCCACCGGAGCCCCTGCATGCATCCCGAGTTCGAACATGGCCAACACCTGCTGTCACGTCCCGATCAGAACATCTTCTGGCAGCGTCTCAAGCGGCATGACGCCCAGGGCGGGCGCCGACTGCTGATGTTGCACGGCGCGGGGGTGGCCGGCACGCTGACCTGGGCACCGCTGGTCGGGCATCTCACGGCCCATGATGAGCTGATCATCCCCGACCTGCGTGGCATGGGGCAGACGCTGGCGCCACAGGGTGGCGAGCCTCCTTTCACTCTCGAGCAGGTGGTCGAGGACGTGATGGCGTTGATCGAGACCCAGCGCATCACGCATTTCGACCTGATCGGCTACAGCTTCGGCGGGCTGGTCGCCATGCGTCTCGTCCAGCGCCTGCGCGCCGAGCGCCCGGAGGTGAAGGTCGGCGACATCAGTCTGCTGGAGCCGGCGCTGCTGGAGCGCGAATGCCACGCCACCATGGTCAAGGTGCGTGACGGCTACGCCGAGGCGGCGCGTGCCATGCGCGAAGCCCCAAGCCCCGAGGCGGGCATCACCGCCTTTCTCGACCTCATCTCGCCGCATCGTACGCGCAACCCGCGCGCCGAGCGCATGATGGTGGCACGTCTGGCGCATCGCCATCTGGGCTTTGCCAATGCGCTGGACTGTGTCACCCATGCCGTGCGCGAGATCGACCGCGAGGCGCTGCTGGCCGACGTGCTGGCCTCAGGCAGCGAGGTGCGCAGCCTGGTCGGTGGCAAGAGCCCGCAGACCCTGCGCGACTATCACAGCCTGCTGGCCGAGCGTCATGTAGGTTGGCAATCGCTGGAAATTCCCGGCACCGATCACTCGCTGCCTTTCCAGAAACCCCGCCGCATCGGCGCGGAGCTCAGCTTCACATAAATCGCGCGATTGTCGACAAGCCGGCCGATGAACGGTCTGGCCTTGAGACGAAAGACGCCCCGTCAGCCTGTGCTGACGGGGCGTCTTTCGTCTCGGCCTCTGCCAGCTGGAATGCCTCTGTCCTGTCGGTGTGTGAAGGCTGGCATGGCGGCTTCTCAGGCGGTTCGTCCTTGTTCTTGCAGCCGTTTATCCAGCGCATGCCAACTCTCTTACGCCAAAGGTGTAGAGGATTTGGCGGATTGCGTCTTGACCCACTCAGGCTCGCTGGCTAGTCTGGCAGTCATTGAATGATTGTCGACAATGGTGCTGGAAGTCCCTCATTGCCATTGTCCTGTCTCAGCCCCTCGTCCAGCCGGATCGCCTGACCACCATGACCACCGATGCCTTTCACAATGCCACCACCGCTCGAAGCCTCGCGCGCGGCGCCACTGCCGAGGAGGCAGGCCACACCGCCTCCGCGAGTGCTCCGGCGCCTGAGGTGCGCACCCTGGCCGAGCGCGTCTTCCACCAGCTGCAGGACGCCATCGTGCGCGGCGAGCTGGCACCTGGCAGCAAGATCACCGAGCCGGGGCTGGCACAGGCCTATGGCATCTCGCGCGGCCCGCTGCGCGAGGCGATGCGTCGCCTCGAGGTCCACCGCCTGATCGAGCGCGTGCCTCACGTCGGCGCGCGGGTGGTCAAGCTCTCGATGACCGAGCTGCTGGAGCTGTTCGACGTGCGTGAGGCGCTGGAGAGCATGGCCGCGCGCCTGGCGGCGCGGCACATGACGCAGGAGGAGGTCACGCGACTACGCAGCGTGCTCAAGACCCACGAGCAGCAGTCGGACCTCAAGACCGGCACCGCCTACTTCCAGAAGGAAGGCGATCTCGACTTCCACTATCAGATCGTCCTCGGCAGCCACAACCACATGCTGATGACGATTCTCTGCGACGACCTCTACTACCTGGTACGCATGTATCGCACCCAGTTCAGCGCCAGTGGTTCGCGTCCGCAGAAGGCCTTCGTCGAGCACCACCGTATCGTCGATGCCATCGAGGCCGGCGACGAAGAGCTGGCAGAACTTCTGATGCGGCGCCACGTCAGCGCCTCGCGGGAGAACGTCGCCCGCCGCTATGCCGCCACGCTCAAGGAAGAGCAGGGCGAGGAGTGAACTGCCACACCGCTTGCGACCGGATCATCACCAACAATTCCAACCCCGTCATGGGCCCAGCCCGGGAGATGTCATGTCACGCCATCTGAGTTCCACCGCCTTGCCAAGCCCCGGCGCCCGCTTCCGCGCGGCGCTGGAAGCCAACCGTCCGCTGCCCATCGTCGGCACCATCAATGCCTATACCGCCATCATGGCCGAGCGCGTCGGGCATCAGGCGATCTATCTGTCCGGTGGCGGCGTGGCCAACGCCTCCTACGGTCTGCCGGACCTGGGCATGACCAGCATGAATGACGTGCTGGAAGACGCGCGTCGCATCACCGCCGCCAGCGAGCTTCCGCTGCTGGTGGACATCGACACCGGCTGGGGCGGCGCCTTCAACATCGCGCGCACCATTCAGGAGATGGAGCGTGCCGGTGTGGCGGCCGTGCATCTGGAAGACCAGGTCGCCCAGAAGCGCTGTGGTCATCGCCCCAACAAGGCCATCGTCTCCAGTCAGGAGATGGTCGACCGCATCAAGGCCGCTGCCGATGCCCGCCGTGATGACGACTTCTATCTGATCGCGCGTACCGATGCCTTCCAGAAGGAAGGGCTCGAGGCCGCCGTGTCGCGTGCCAACGCCTGTGTCGAAGCCGGAGCGGACGCCATCTTCGCCGAGGCGGTGCATACCCTCGAGGACTACCGCGCCTTCTGCGAGGGCGTCGACGCGCCGATTCTGGCCAATATCACCGAATTTGGTGCCACGCCGCTGTTCAATCAGCGCGAGCTGGGCGATGTCGGCTGCCGGATGGTGCTCTATCCGCTGTCCGCCTTCCGCGCCATGAACGCCGCCGCCCTCAAGGTCTACCAGAACATCCACGACAAGGGTGATCAGAAGGACGTGGTCGACGACATGCAGACCCGCATGGAGCTCTACGACTTCCTCGATTACCACACCTTCGAGCAGAAGCTGGACACCCTGTTCGAGGCCGAAAGCCGCAAGGATTGATGCCAGACGCTCGAGGCGGACGCCATGTCTCGTCTCATGAGGCCATTGGCTTCACGGGCCGGCACTTTCGGCCCGACCGTTTCTCCCTCGCTGGCAGACGCCTGGCCGGCGAGGGGCTTGACGCTTTATGCCCTACAAGAAAAAGAACAACCCAATGACGTCACTGCCAAGGAGATCGCGCCATGTCAGATACCATCGCCAACCCGGCCACCGCTACCCCGAGCACAGGTGCTCCCAGCGGCCTGCGCGGCCAGAGCGCCGGCGAGACCGCTCTGTGCACCGTTGGCCAGACCGGCTCCGGCCTGCGCTATCGCGGCTACGATCTGGAGGATCTCGCCGCCCACGCAAGCTTTGAAGAAGTCGCCTATCTGCTGCTCAAGGGCAAGCTGCCCAATCGTGAAGAGCTGGACGCCTACATCGCGCGCCTCAAGGGCCTGCGTGGCCTGCCGGATGCCCTGAAGGCGGTGCTGGAGCAGATTCCGGCCAGTGCCCACCCGATGGACGTGATGCGCACCGGGTGTTCGATGCTCGGCAATCTGGAAACCGAAGAGAGCTTCGAGGAACAGTCCGACCAGGCCGACCGCATGCTGGCGGTGTTCCCGTCTATCATCAATTACTGGTATCGCTTCAGCCATGACGGCGTGCGCATCGACACCGAGACTGATGATGACTCCATCGGCGCGCACTTCCTGCACCTTTTGCACGGCGAGGCCCCTAGCGAGCTGCATGCCGCGGTGATGAACACCTCGCTGATCCTCTATGCCGAGCACGAATTCAATGCCTCGACCTTCACCGCGCGTGTCTGCGCCTCGACGCTCTCCGATCTGCATTCCTGCGTGACCGGGGCCATCGGCTCGCTGCGCGGCCCGCTGCATGGCGGTGCCAACGAGGCGGCGATGGCGATGATCGAGCACTGGCGCTCACCGGAGGAAGCCGAGCGCGAGATTCTCGGCATGCTGGAACGCCGCGAGAAGATCATGGGCTTCGGCCACGCCATCTACCGTGAACGTGACCCGCGCAACGCCATCATCAAGGAGTGGTCACGCAAGCTGTCCGAGGATGTGGGCGACACTCAGCTCTACGCCGTCTCCGAGCGCGTCGAAGCCGTGATGTGGCGCGAGAAGAAGCTGTTCTGCAATGCCGACTTCTTCCACGCCAGCGCCTATCACTTCATGGGCATCCCCACCAAGTTGTTCACGCCGATCTTCGTCTGTTCACGCCTGACCGGCTGGGCGGCGCATGTCTTCGAGCAACGCGCCAACAATCGCATCATCCGCCCGAGCGCCGATTACACCGGCCCGGAGCATTGCGACTGGCTGCCCATCGAGCAGCGCGACTGACCCTTTCCTCGGCCAGTCCGCGTGCTGGCCGATCGTTTTCTTGACCGCCTGATGAGTCCGGATGCCCATGAATACCGAGTATCGCAAACCCCTGCCTGGCACGGCGTCACCGGGTACCCCGGTCGACTACTTCGATGCGCGTGCCGCCGTGGAAGACATCGCCCCCGGCGCCTATGCCGGTCTGCCCTATACCTCTCGCGTACTGGCCGAGAACCTGGTGCGTCGCTGCCCCCCGGACCAGCTGCGCGACAGTCTCGTGCAATTGATCGAGCGTCGGCGTGATCTCGATTTTCCGTGGTACCCCGCGCGCGTCGTGTGCCATGACATCCTCGGTCAGACCGCGCTGGTCGACCTTGCCGGTCTGCGCGATGCCATCGCTGAGCGCGGCGGAGACCCGGCCAAGGTCAATCCGGTGGTGCCGACCCAGTTGATCGTCGACCACTCGTTGGCGGTGGAGCACGCCGGCTTCGACAAGGACGCCTTCGCCAAGAACCGCGCCATCGAGGAGCGGCGCAACGAGGACCGCTTCCACTTCATCGACTGGACCCGTCAGGCCTTCGAGAACATCGACGTGATTCCGCCGGGCAACGGCATCATGCACCAGATCAATCTGGAGCGGATGTCGCCGGTGATCGAGTCGCGCGCCGATGAGAAGGGCCATCAGGTCGCCTTCCCGGATACCCTGGTGGGTACCGACAGCCACACGCCGCATGTCGATGCGCTAGGCGTGATCGCCGTCGGCGTCGGTGGGCTCGAGGCCGAGAGCGTGATGCTGGGGCGCGCCTCCTACATGCGCCTGCCGGACATCATCGGCGTGCGCCTCACCGGGCGTCCGCAGCCGGGCATCACCGCCACCGACATCGTGCTGGCGCTGACCGAATTCCTGCGCGCCGAGAAGGTCGTCTCCTCCTATCTGGAATTCTTCGGCGAAGGCGCGGCCAGCCTGACACTGGGCGATCGTGCCACCATCTCCAACATGACGCCGGAGTACGGCGCCACGGCGGCGATGTTCTACATCGATCAGCAGACACTGGACTACCTGACCCTTACGGGGCGTGAGCCGGAGAACATCGCGCTGGTCGAGCGCTACGCGCGTGAGACCGGGCTGTGGGCCGATGAGAGCGGCCATATCGAAGGCGCGGTGGAATATGAGCGCGAGCTGACCTTCGACCTGTCCTCGGTGGTGCGCACCCTGGCGGGCCCCTCCAACCCGCACAGTCGCGTGCCGACCAGCGAGCTTGCCGCGCGTGGCATCTCCGGGGTGATCGAGCATGAGCAGGATGAGGATGGGCGCGACCTGATGCCGGATGGCGCGGTGATCATCGCCGCCATCACCAGTTGCACCAATACCTCGAATCCGCGCAATGTCATCGCCGCCGGCCTGCTGGCCAGACGCGCCAATGCGCTGGGGCTGACGCGCAAGCCGTGGGTCAAGACCTCGCTGGCGCCGGGCTCCAAGGCCGTGCAGCTGTATCTGGAAGAGGCGGAACTGCTGCCGGAACTCGAGCAGCTCGGCTTCGGCATCGTCGGCTTCGCCTGCACCACCTGCAATGGCATGAGCGGTGCGCTGGACCCGGCGATCCAGCAGGAAATCGTCGAGCGCGACCTCTACTCCACCGCAGTGCTGTCCGGCAACCGCAACTTCGATGGCCGTATCCACCCCTACGCCAAGCAGGCCTTCCTGGCCTCGCCGCCGCTGGTGGTCGCCTACGCCATCGCCGGCACCATCCGCTTCGACATCGAGAAGGATGTTCTCGGGCATGCGCCGGACGGCTCGCCGATCATGCTCAAGGACCTGTGGCCGAGCGACGAGGAAATCGACGCCATCGTCGGCGCCAGCGTCAAGCCGGACCACTTCCGTCAGGTCTACATCCCGATGTTCGAGGCCCGTCAGGATCGCGACGACACGACCAGTCCGCTCTACGACTGGCGCGAGATGAGCACCTACATCCGTCGTCCGCCGTACTGGGAAGGCGGCCTGGCAAGCGCGCCGACGCTCAAGGGCATGCGGGCACTGGCGGTGCTGGGGGACAACATCACCACCGATCACCTGTCACCCTCCAATGCCATCATGGCCAGCAGTGCGGCGGGCGAGTACCTGGCCGCGATGGGCCTGCCGGAGGAGGACTTCAATTCCTACGCCACCCACCGTGGCGATCACCTCACCGCGCAGCGGGCCACCTTCGCCAATCCCAAGCTGATCAACGAGATGGCCGTGGTGGAAGGGGCGGACGGCAAGCGCGAGGTCAAGCAGGGCTCGCTCACACGCCTGGAGCCGGAAGGCAAGGTGGTACGCATGTGGGAGGCCATCGAGGCGTACATGCAGCGCAAGCAGCCGTTGATCATCATCGCGGGCGCGGATTACGGCCAGGGCTCGTCGCGTGACTGGGCGGCCAAGGGCGTGCGGCTGGCGGGTGTCGAGGCCATAGTCGCGGAAGGTTTCGAGCGTATCCACCGCACCAATCTGGTCGGCATGGGCGTGATGCCGCTGCAGTTCGCCGCCGGTACCACGCGCAAGACGCTGGCGCTGGATGGCAGCGAGATCTACGCCGTCGAGGGCGAGCCGGCGCCGGGGGCAGAACTCACGCTGGTGATCGAGCGCACCGCCGGTGACAAGGCGGGTCAGCTCGAGCGCGTGCCGGTCACCTGCCGTCTCGATACCCGTGAGGAGGTCTCCATCTACTCGGCGGGTGGTGTGCTGCAACGCTTCGCCGAGGACTTCCTGAACTCGCAGGCACCGGGCGAGACGGCGGCGGAGGTGACGGCATGAGCCAGCAGGCACAGCTCAGGATTCCCGCCACCTACCTGCGTGGCGGCACCAGCAAGGGCGTGTTCTTCCTGCGCGATGAACTGCCGGAAGCGGCGCAGGTGCCGGGCCCGGCGCGCGATGCCCTGCTGCTGCGCGTGATCGGCAGTCCCGATCCCTACGCCAAGCAGATCGACGGCATGGGGGGCGCGACTTCCAGCACCAGCAAGACGGTGATCATCAGTTGCAGCGAACAGCCGGATCACGACGTCGACTACCTGTTCGGCCAGGTATCCATCGACTCGCCCTTCGTCGACTGGAGCGGCAACTGCGGCAACCTCTCGGCGGCGGTCGGGCCCTTCGCCATCGAGAAGGGCCTGGTGCCGACCGAGCGCCTGCCGCGTGATGGCATCGCCGAGGTGCGTATCTGGCAGGCCAACATCGCCAAGACCATCATCGTACGGGTGCCGATGTGCGAAGGGCGCGTCCAGGAAACCGGCGACTTCGCCCTGGATGGCGTGACCTTCCCGGCCGCCGAAGTGGCGGTCGCCTTCCGCGACCCTGCCGCCGGCGAAGGCAGCATGTTCCCCACCGGAAATGTGGTCGATACGCTGAAAGTGCCGGAATCGGTGGTCGCGGGCGGGAGAATCCGGGCGACTCTGATCAATGCCGGCATCCCGACCATCTTCGTCGATGCCCGCGATCTCGGCTATCAGGGCACCGAGCTGCAGGAATCGATCAATGGTGACGCCGAGGCCCTCGCGCGCCTCGAGACATTGCGCGCCCACGGCGCGCTGCGCATGGGACTGATCAATGATCTCGCAGAGGCGGCCACGCGCCAACACACCCCCAAGGTCGCCTTCGTGGCGCCGCCGGTGGATCACGTTGTCTCCAGTGGTCGCGAGATCAAGGCCGACGAGATCGATGTGCTGATCCGCGCCGTGTCGATGGGCAAGCTGCACCATGCCATGATGGGCACCGCGGCCGTCGCCATCGCCGCGGCGGCTGCGGTACCGGGCACGCTGGTCAATCTTGCCGCCGCTGGCGGAGCCAGTGCTGAGTCTGGGGCCGGGCAGACAGTCACCGCGCGTGACTCGGTGTGCTTTGGTCATCCCTCCGGCACGCTCAGGGTCGGTGCGAGTGCCCATCGTCAGTCACCCTCGGGCCAGGTCGGTGGCGGTCAGCAAGGCGAGGGCGAGTGGACCGTCAGTGAAGCGGTGATGAGTCGCAGTGCGCGTATCCTGATGGAAGGCTGGGTGCGGGTGCCTGCGGAGACCTTGATGCGCTAGCGCCGGTATTGGCAGGCGATGGTCTATTGTCACTATATCCCTCTTTGCGGCACACCGATGAAAGCCGGCCTGGCATGCATGTGCAGAGGGCCGGCTTTCGCGTGTCTGTGGTGTGTACACAGGTATTTCGGGGGATGTGCTGGTGTCGCGGGAGCCGCACACGGGCAAAGACGATTCACGACAGGAGGTCATGTATGAGCACGCCATCCTCTGATCAGAAAGGCGAAAGCCGTCTCAGCGCCACTCAAGCCAGTACAAGTCAGGCCAGTACCAGCCAGGCCAGTACCAACCAGGCCAGCGCCAATCAGCGCCCGGACTATGACTCGGAGCTGCAGCAGATTGCCGACTATGTGCTGGGGTATTGCGACGATCCCCTTATCGCGGATTCGGATGCGGATGTCCGGGCTGGCAAGCACGAGCGCTCAGGTCCCACGGCGGAGGCGATGGACACCGCTCGGCTGTGTCTGATGGATACCCTCGGCTGCGGCATCCTGGCGCTGCGCTTCCCGGAATGCACCAAGCATCTCGGGCCGCTGGTGGCCGAGACCGTGGTGCCGCATGGTGCGCGGGTGCCTGGCACCGCCTTCAGTCTCGATCCCGTCAAGGCGGCGTGGGATATCGGCTGCACCATCCGCTGGCTGGATTACAACGATACCTGGCTGGCGGCGGAGTGGGGGCATCCCTCGGACAATCTCGGCGGCATTCTGGCGGTGGCGGATCACCTCTCGCGCCAGCGTGTCGCGCAGGGCAAGCCGCCTCTGGTGATGCGTGATGTGTTGGAGAGCATGGTGATGGCCCACGAGATCCAGGGTGTGCTGGCGCTGGACAACAGCTTCAATCGCGTCGGGCTCGACCATGTCATGCTGGTCAAGGTGGCGACCACTGCCGTGACGGCGCGCTTGATGGGGGCGAATCGCGAGCAGTTGCTGTCAGCGCTGTCGCACGCGTTCGTCGATGGCCAGAGTCTGCGTACCTATCGTCATGCGCCCAATGCCGGCTCGCGCAAGAGCTGGGCGGCGGGGGACGCCACCTCACGCGGCGTGCGGCTGGCGGATATCGCCCTGCGTGGCGAGATGGGCATCCCCGGCGCTCTCAGTGCGCCGCAGTGGGGCTTCAATGATGTTTCCTTCAGTCACGGCAACAGCGATCTCGCCCTCAAGCCTGAAAACGAACGGCACCTGACGCTGGCGCGCCCTCTGGGTAGCTATGTGATGGAGAACGTGCTCTTCAAGGTCTCCTTCCCGGCCGAATTCCATGCCCAGACCGCCGCCGAGGCGGCTATCCGGCTCCATCCCGAGGTTCGCGACCGGCTCGAGGAGATCGAGCGCATCGAGATCACCACCCACGAATCGGCGATCCGCATCATCTCCAAGCAGGGTGCGCTCGCCAATCCGGCGGACCGCGATCACTGCCTGCAATACATGGTCGCGGTGCCGCTGATCTTCGGCGAGTTGAACGCGGACCACTATGAAGATGGCTTCCATGCCGCTCACCCGGAGATCGACCGGCTGCGTGACAGGATGGTCGTCAAGGAAGAGGCGCGCTTCACCCGCGAGTATCTGGAAGCCGACAAGCGCTCGATCGCCAATGCCCTGCGGGTGGTTTTCCACGATGGCAGTGCCACTGAACAGGTGACGGTGGAATACCCGCTGGGACATCGCCGGCGGCGTGAAGAGTCGCTCGTCCCGCTCGAGGACAAGTGCCGGGCCAATCTGGCCACCTGCTTCCCGCCTTCGCGTTGCGACACCTTGATGGCGTTGCTGGGCGATCGCGAGCGACTCGAAGCACTGCCGGTGCACGAGTTCATGGCGCATTGGGTGCCGTGAGGTTGCCGGCCGCATGATGCCCCGTTGGCAATCAGTCATCCAATTGTCTGGTGCCGTCATCCGGTATGGGTAAACTGGAAGCGGATTGCACAGGAAGCCCGGCAGGGGCGCTTGTAAAGACTCGCTGGAGAGCGGGGCAACGCCTGCCGAGCCTTCATGGCAAAGGCATCATGGCAAAGGCTTCATCACAAGGGACTCATCATGAAAACATTTCTGCTGCTGGGCGCCATCGCGCTGATCGTCATCTACGTGATCTCGATCTACAACAAGCTGGTCAGCCTCAAGGCGCGCTTCGAGAATGCCTTCGCGCAGATAGAGGTGCAGCTCAAGCGGCGCTACGACCTGATTCCCAATCTGGTCGAGACGGCCAAGGGCTATCTGAGTCATGAGCGTGGCACCCTGGAAGAAGTGATCAATGCCCGCAACAAGGCGATGGCTGCCTTGAATGCCGCAGCGGCGCACCCCGGCAGCATGGACAAGCTGGCCAGCCTGGCCGGTGCCGAGCAGGGGCTGGCAGCGAGTCTGGGCAAGCTGGATGTGGTGGTCGAGGCCTATCCGGAGCTCAAGGCGGACCAGACCATGAGCGACCTGATGGAAGAGCTGACTGCCACCGAGAACCGCGTCGCCTTCGCGCGTCAGGCCTACAACGATGCCGTCACCGACTACAACGTCTATCGCCAGAGCTTCCCGCAGGTGATGTTCGCGCCGACCTTCGGTCATCGCAGTGATGCAGGTCTGCTGGCCTTCGATGACAGCGTGAAGATCCGCCAGGCGCCGGATGTCAGTTTCTCGTGAGTCGACCGGCTGATGCTTCTCTCGCAGCGGTCTTGCGCTGTGATCCGTGACTGGGTAGATGGCGAGCGCGAATGAATTTCTATCATGAGCAGGACAGTGCGCGGCGTCGTACACGGCTATTGCTGATGGCCTTCACGGTCATGTCGCTGGTGGTGTCTCTTGCCGCCGGCGCCGTGGTGCATGTCGCGATCAGCAGTTTCCTGGGGCGCCCGGCCACCACGACGTTTGAATATGTCTGGCCAGTGGCGAGCATCATCTTCCTGTGCAATGCACTGGTCGCAGCGCGTGAGCTGCGGCGTCTGCAGCAGGGCGGCGCGGTCGTGGCCGCACGCCTGGGTGGCAAGCTGGTGGATGTCGAGACGCAGGACTCGAGCGAGCGGCGGGCACTGAATGTGGTGGAAGAGATGGCGATCGCCGCCAATCTGCCCACGCCGCAGCTGTTCCTGCTTCCGCATGAGGCGATGATCAATGCCTTCGCGGCGGGCTATCGGCCACATGATGCGGTGATCGCGCTGAGTCGCGGGGCATTGGAGCAGCTGGATCGCAATGAGCTGCAGGGCGTGGTCGCTCACGAGTTCGCCCATATCGCCAATGGCGATATTCGCCTCAACCTGCGTCTGGCGAGTGCGGTCCATGGCCTGGTGTTTCTCTCCGAGGCGGGACGCTTCCTGATGGGGGCGGGGCGCATCGGCTTCGTGTTGGGCAGGGTACGTTCCTCCGGCTCCGACAGGAAAGGCGGCATGCCACAGCTGATGCTGGTCGGTGTGGCGCTGTGGTTGCTCGGCAGTCTCGGCGGGCTGGGCGGCAGGCTGCTGCAACGCGGGGTAGCGCGCTCACGCGAATATCTCGCCGATGCCAGTGCGGTGCGTCTGACGCGCTTCCCGGATGGCATCGCCTCGGCCCTCAAGCGTATCGGTGGCATGGGCTGGCAGGGGCGCATCCAGCATCCGCGCGCAATGACCTACAACCATCTCTTCTTCGTCGAAGCGCGTCCGCCATGGCTGACGGGCTGGTTCGACTCGCATCCGCCGCTGGATGAACGCATCAAGCGCCTGGAACCCCGTTGGGACAGGCAATATCTGAGCGCGCGTCAGCAACCGGTGCATACCTTCGAGCAGCAGGGGCCCATCGGGGCAGAAGTGCTTGGCGGGGTCGTGGCGGGTATCGCCGGCGCGGCTGTCCTGGGCGAGCTGTCGCGTTCCCGGGGTGAACTCGAGAACCTGACGCTGTCACGCTTTCTCTGCCCACAGCTGGTGGTGGCGATGATCGCGCCCTCGGAGCTCACCCGGCGTGGGGTCTGGCTCACCGAGCTTGAGCGTCAGCATGACTGGCTGGATGGCAAGCGCGTGCGCGAGGCGCGGCGCAAGCTCGAGTCCTTGCCGCGAGTCGAGTGGATCCCCTTGCTCAACCGGCTGATACCGCGCTGGCGGGAAGCGGATGAGCGCGCTCATCGCATGCTCAAGGCGCAGACACCTCCGCAGGACATGTTCATCTGGTGTCTGTGGCAGTTGTTGTTGGAGTCACTGGACCCGCGAATCGATCGCAAGAGTGACTCGCTGGCCTTGCAGCAATGTCAGCCGGCCTGTCAGCACTGGCTCATGCTGATGGTCGGATTCATCGACGATGAAGCGCTGCGCGAGGGCATCTTCCTGGACGCCAGTGCGGAACTTGGTCTGGCGCTTGCGTATCCGCAGTCGCAGCCGGATGGGGATAATCCTGCGCTGCGCTGCCGTCATCTCACGCAGCTGGCTCACCTGCGCCCGATGGACAAGCAGCGCTGGTTCACGGCGCTTGCCCAGGTGGTGCATGCCGACCAGACACTGGCCGATGAGGAGGTGGCCCTGCTGACACTGCTGGCCCGCGTCATGCAGCTGCCGGAGGCACGCCTGGAAGCGGCGCTTGAGACACAGTCCCATTCGCGTGGTGGCTGGCAGGCGCGCCCAGTATCACGGCCTGCGGATGGCAGGGCGGTCTGAGTATCGACCAGGCGAGCGGCTATTTTCTGCGTCAAAGCTCTTGCCATCAAACCGATTCCTGCGTAAAGTACGCATCCGCTGCCGGGGACGCATGGCGTTGCCAGCGGTGAAAGAGGTTTGCAGGTGTTTGTTTTGCTTGATGTTTTTGAAGTCCGCTTCGAAATCATCGATTGACAATCCCGGGCGATTCGCTAGAATGCGCCGCACTCCTTGTGGAACAGGTGATCGAGCAACGCTCCTCACCGCTTGATGATGCTTAGAGGCAGTCGATTGACTCATCATCAAGTGCTTGACTTATCAAGCGTTTCGGGTAGAATATGCCTCCTCGCTTCACAGCGACGCTCTTTAAAAATTTGATCAGGTAATTCGTGTGAGCGCTTGCCGATGAGTGGTGACAAGGTCACCAAATATCGGAGCAAGCCTCTCACGAGAAGTTTGACT
>NZ_JAKUMF010000010.1:0-111340 GCF_029991385.1 Cobetia sp. BMC6 | reverse complement strand
ACCGCTTAGCGCCGATGGTAGTGTGGAGTTTCTCCATGTGAGAGTAGGTCATCGTCAGGCACTTATACTGAACCGCCCCTGTAGCCTTGCTGCAGGGGCGGTTCTCTTTGTGCGCAGGAAAAGTGGTACGCAGGAAGAGTCGTGTGCGAGACAGAAGCTGCGCTGAGCAAAGAATGCTGAGCAGAGTGAGCTTGCGCTGAGAGCAGTGCTCTAAGAGCGCCCAGGATCAATTGAGAAAGCCCGGCTCCCTCAGGAGTCGGGCTTTTTGCGTTCAATGTGCAAATACGGCATTGAGAGATAGACAGCATGAGGTGCCAGGCAAAATGCCGTAGTCTTTGAGCACGACTCTTCGGTGACGGACTGGGCAATGGATGAGCTGATGTTGGTGGGCGTCATGATGGCGTTGCTGGTACTGGGTGGTTCCTTGATGGGGTGGCTCAGCATGCTGCGCATCAAGGCGCTGGAGCAGCGACTGCGCGACATGGAGGTCAGGCTTGCTCGCGAGCTCCCTGTTCATGGAGCTCCGGTTATGCACACCCCCTTGCGAGAAGGGGGTGTGGACAAATCGTCTGGCGAAGTGCCACCCCTGGAGGGGCTGGCAGCATTCGGTGCAACACCTCCGATCAGCGACTCGCGAGTCGCTGGATCATCCAGTGGCGGCCGCTCTCTGTCCTACCGGCTGCTTCAGCGCTTGTTGCATGGCGCTGCCTCCAGTCGTTCAGGCGAGGTGGGGCAGGGCGCAGACCCCGCAAGCAAGACATCAGAAGTGCTGCCGGGGGGGATGTCACGTCTGCTGACGCTGCTCCAGGAACACTGGATGATTCTTGTGGGTGCCTTGTCTCTGGTGATGGCAGGCATCCTGCTCGTTGGGTACTCCCTTGAGCAGGGCTTGCTGGGGCCGGGGGTACGGCTGGCGTTGGGACTCGGGTTCGGCCTGAGCATGACGGTATTGGCTGAGTGGATGAGGTTGCGTACATCCCAGTCATCGAGTTTGACAGGCGCCGTCAGTGGCGCCGGCAGTCTGGTGCTCGCGGCGAGTCTGTTGGCTGGTCACTTTCTGCTTTCGCTGGTGTCCATGCCGGTTACCTTCGCACTGTTGGCAGCCTTGAGTCTATGGATGCTGGAGCGTGCGCGGCATCACGGGCCGTGGCTGGCAGCATTGGGCATGCTGGGCGGATACGCCCTGCCTTTGGCACTGCCCCTTCACCAGCAGTGGCAGGAGGCCTCAACCTTGCTGTTGCTGGGGCATGTGGGTGTGATCGCGGCGGCATGTCGGGTGCTGTATCGGCAGGTTGCGGTGAGCTGGCTGTATTGGGGCGGTCTGGTGGGGGCGCTCACCTGGTGGTTGCTGTTGATGCCCTTCGGCATCTCCTCTGGCACGACATTGCTGGTGGGGCTGTTGTCTTGGGGGAGTGGTGCCTGGCTGGCCTTGCTGGCGCTGGGTTATCTGTGGGAGCGGGATCCATTCACGGGCGCCGCAGAAAAGAATGGGCGACAAGCGAAGGCCTCACTTGCGGTCTGGTTGCCTTGGCGTGCATCTATTGAGCTGCGTCGGCACTGGCTCGCCGGGGGCCTTGTCTCGGCGAGCGTCGTGCTGGGGCTCTGGCTGCCCTGGCTGGGGGGGCTCGAGCATGGTGTGTCCATTGACGCTTTGGTGGAGCCTTCCGGTATGGGCGGCTCCGGTGTGAGCCAGTGGCATCGGGGGTGGCTGGCTAGCCTCATGCCGATGCTGGTGATTGCCTGGTCTAGTCGGCGCCATGCAGTGCTGTGGTCGATGGTCGTTGCCGGCAACGGGCTCTGGCTGCTGGTGTGGGGGCTTGCTTTGACGGCATCGCATTCGAGCAGCGTGATGTTCAGCCCGTTGATATTGAGTGTCGGTCTGTTGTCGCTGGCGCGTTGGCGGCCGCATCATGATGCGGGTGAGGGAGCAGAGAGGCCGCTTGCAGCCTGTTGGTGGGCATTGGCGACCATGGTGCCGCTGCTGGCGTGGGCTCTGGCACTCTGGCAGGACGTCATGCCATGGTCGACCGAGGCGAGCGATGCAGAGAGGCTGATCAACACAGGGTTGCCGCCATTGATCTGGGGGCTGGTGTGCTGGGCAGGTGCCATGCGTTTTCAGGCGCGTGAAGGTGCTCAGCTTGCCGCTGGGCTGTGGCTGCCCGCGCAGGCCGGGATATTCCTTGCCCTGGTGGCAGTGCTGGAGGGGCCATCGCTGACCCTGGCGCTGGCGCTGCAACTATTGGGTTTGACCGTTTGTGAATGGCGCTGGTATCGCGAGGGTCATATCGCAGGGCGTTCCGTGTTTGCTGAGCTGTCACGCTTGCTGGCGTGGGGCGTCGTGGTTCGCTTGATGTGTGGCGTGGCAAATGACAGCTATGCCGATATCGCGCACTGGCCACTGCAGATATTCCTGCCGGTGCTGGCATGTGTCGCTCTCAACAGTTATGGCATGCGCCATCGCATGCATGTCCAGCGCTGGTTGGAAGGGGTCGTGATACAGCTGGCGCTTGCCACGACCGTGCTGGAGGTTCGCTACCTGCTGACGGATGGTCAGCCTTTCACGGGGCACCTTTCATTCCCGGAGCTGTCCGTGCAGGTGCTGGCACTTGGTGGTGTGGCGGCGGGCTATGCCTGGCGTGCCAGCGGCTCGGTCCAGAATGTCGCCTTGTATCGCACATTGGCCTATGTCGTTGGAGGGCTGGCAGCAGTCATCTGGCTTGCGGGTGTCGTATTGGCGTACAACCCGCTATGGCAGGGGGCTGATGTGGGCCGCTGGCCGCTGGTGAACTGGCTGCTGCCTGCCTATGGTATGCCAGCATTGGGGGCTGTTCTGGTCTGGCACCTTGCGGGGGCCGGCACGCGACTGCGTCATCTCTGCGAGGTGGCGGGGCTGCTGGCTCTTGGTTTATGGATCGGGATGAGTCTGCGACATGTCTGGCATGGATACGCGCTGGAGTTCTGGCACGGGGTCGAGCAGGCTGAACTCTATGCCTACAGCATTTCACTGCTGGCCGTTTCAGCCGTTCTCGTGATCAGTGGTGCGCGGATGGGGCAGTCACATTGGCAGCGGGTGGGGCAGGGGGTGCTGGTGATGACGGTTCTCAAGGTCGTAATCTGGGATACCGCGACGCTGGAGGGGCTGTGGCGTGTAGGGTCATGGTTGGGGCTGGGCAGTGTCCTGATGCTGCTTTCCGCCTTGTTCAACCGCCTGGCGGGGGCGGGAGTGCGTGCCGGGGAGCGGGATTGACGAAAAGAGCGTTATCTTTGGTCGTTGTTCTTGGCTCGCAAGCCCATGAATCCGATAGAATGTGCGCTTTTGCACAGGGGCAGGCCTCCGCATGACCATCCGTGATCTCATTCGTCTACTTGGAGATGGTGGCTACCACTCCGGAGAGGCCCTGGGCGAAGAGCTCGGGGTGTCGCGTACGGCGGTCTGGAAGCAGCTCAAGAAACTTGAGGCGCTCGACATTCCGCTGGAAGCCATCAAGGGGCTTGGCTATCGACTGGCCAACCCCATCGAGTTGCTCGATGGTCAACAGATCATCGAGGCGTTGCCGCGCGAGACTCGCAAACACCTGACGCGCCTGTTCGTCGAGGAGTCGGTGGACTCGACCAATACCTTCATTCGCGAGCGCTTTCGTCAGGGGGCTGGCCATGCCGAGGTCTGTCTGGCTGAGGTGCAATCGGCTGGGCGTGGCCGTCGTGGGCGCGAGTGGGAGACTCCCTGGGGGCGCAGCCTGGTCTTCTCGCTTGGCTGGCGTTTTGAATCAGGTGCTGCATCGCTTGAGGGCCTGAGTCTGGCGATCGGTGTGGCAGTCGCGGAAGTGCTCGAGGCCGATGGGCTGCCCGCGCGCCTCAAGTGGCCCAACGATGTCCTGCTGCAGATCCAGAAGGATCAACCCAAGATAGCCGGCATTCTGGTCGAGGTGACGGGAGATGTATCCGGCCCCTGTGATGTCGTCATCGGTATCGGCATGAATATCGAGTTGCCGGCGTCCCGGCGCGAGGCGATCACTCAACCGGTGGCTGCGGTACGTGACATCATTCCCGGTGCTTCGCGCAATCGCTATGCCGCGCGTCTGATGGAGTCGTTGCTGGCGCTGTTGCCTGAGTTCGAGTCGCAGGGCTTTGCCGGATGGCAGGCGCGCTGGAATGAGCGCAATGCCTTCAAGGGGCGTGATGTGGTCATTCTGCGTGGAGACAGACGAGAAGAAGCCGTGGCAGAAGGTGTCGATATCAATGGAAATCTCGAGGTGCGCATGAATGGCGAAACCATCACTCTCGCCGGTGGCGAGATCAGTCTGCGCGCCGTCTCATGATTCTGGATCTTGATATCGGTAATACCTTGTCAAAGTGGCGTCTCAAGGACACCGTTTCCAGCGAGATCCGCTCACGCGGCGCCGTCTGGACGCGAGAGGAGTGGCGGCCGGGCGAGGACATTCCTGACCTGGATGTCGTCACGGCCGTGCGTATCTCCAGCGTGGCGCGCAAGCAGGTGCTGGATGAGACGGTGGAATTGCTGCGCAAGCAGGTCGGCGTCGTGCATGTCGCGCACTCGACGCGGGAGGCGCTGGGCGTCACCTGCGGCTATGAAGAACCGCAACGCCTGGGCGTCGATCGCTGGTTGGGCGCGCTCGCCGGCCATCATCTTACCGGGGGTTGTTGCAGCGTCGATTGCGGTAGTGCGATCACGGTGGATTTCGTGCTGCCGGGAGGCAAGCATCTTGGAGGCTATATTCTCCCGGGTCTGCGCTTGATGAAGGAAAGCCTCAAGCTGGGCACACGCAATGTGGCCATCGACCCGGATACCGAAGTGGATACGCTGCTGGCGCCGGGGCGCAATACCGTGGAGGCCGTGAATCATGGCATCTACATGGCGGCCGTCAGCGCGGTCAATCGTCTCTATGCCGAGGTCTGCGATCGTGAAGGGGTGGCCTTGCCGCTGCTGCTGACCGGCGGTGACGCGCGGGTAGTGGCGCGCGGTCTGCGGGTGCCGCATGCGCTGTGGCCGGACATGGTGTACGCCGGTCTGGAGGCGCTGTATCCATTGACCGCTGCCGAGCGGGCAGGGCGTCTGTCAGGTGCGCCCGACCAGCCGCGAGTGCCTGATCTAGAAAAACTTCGCTCAGGGCTTGCGCTCACCCAGATGCTTTGACATACTACGTCCCGTTCTGAGGCGATACATTCCCTCAAGCGCTTGAAGTAGAATGAAATCAAGCACTTGACAGCGTATCCCAAGCGACGTAAGATTCGTCGTCACAGATGGTGGGGTTCCCGAGTGGCCAAAGGGAGCAGACTGTAAATCTGCCGCGAAAGCTTCGAAGGTTCGAATCCTTCCCCCACCACCAGATTCGCTTATGATGCCGCGCGCATCAGGGGCAGCAAGAGTTGGAAAGCGGGCATAGTTTAATGGTAGAACCTCAGCCTTCCAAGCTGATGACGCGGGTTCGATTCCCGCTGCCCGCTCCAGTTCATCTCGCCAGTCGAGATTGCGCAAAGGTTTTGCTCGTGTAGCTCAGGGGTAGAGCACACCCTTGGTAAGGGTGAGGTCGGCGGTTCAAATCCGCCCACGAGCTCCATACAACGGAAAGGCGAGTCGTGGTTTGGCTCGTCTTTTTCGTTTCCGACGACCTCCCAGGTCGCGGTCAAAGATAAGGCTTGTCAGTTTGGGTTGTCTCAGCTATGATGGCGCCCGCTGTTCATTCAGCCTTGTTTTTAGTCTCTGGAACACGCAAGTGTTACAGGCCAGTAGCTCAATTGGCAGAGCAGCGGTCTCCAAAACCGCAGGTTGGGGGTTCGATTCCCTCCTGGCCTGCCATCCTTCCCCAGGATGGTATTCGACTTCTTACCGATTCTCGATTCTAGCGATCGCTGCACCCTTGAGGAGTCTCTTTGATGAAACAGAACGCCGAGGTGCAGGAAGCGCGCCACGACGGGTTCAAGTGGTCGGTCGTTGTCATTCTTCTTGTGCTGGCTGTTGCTGGCAACGCCTATTTTGCTGACCAAGCGCTGCTTTATCGCGTGCTTGGCGTCGTCGTGCTTGGTGTTGCAGCGGCTGCTCTGGCGATCACGACCAACAAAGGCCGTGATGTTGTCGAGCTGGCAAGTAGTGCGCGCCGCGAGATCCAGCGCGTCGTTTGGCCGACCCGACAGGAAACTGTCCAGACAACTGCCATCGTGCTGGGTGCCGTGCTTATCGTGGGCCTGTTGCTATGGCTCATCGATACCACCCTCGGCTGGCTGATGTCCGGCATCGTCAGTTAACGGAGTTTCCATGTCCAAGCGTTGGTATGTCATACACGCCTATTCCGGTTTCGAAAAGCAGGTCATGCGTTCGCTCAACGAGCGTGTGAAGCTTTACGCCATGGAAGATCACTTCGGTGAGATTCTCGTGCCGGTCGAAGAAATCGTCGAAATGCGTGACGGCAAGCGCCGCAAGAGCGAGCGCAAGTTCTACCCGGGCTACGTGCTGGTCGAGATGGACATGAATGATCAGTCCTGGCACCTGGTGAATGAAACCCCGCGCGTCATGGGTTTCATTGGCGGAACCCCGGAGAAGCCGGCAGCGATTACCCAGAAAGAAGCCGACGCCATGCTGCGTCGCGTTCAGGATGGCACCGACAAGCCGCGTCCGAAGACTCTCTTCGAGCCGGGAGAGACGGTGCGTGTCATTGATGGCCCGTTTGCCGACTTCAATGGCGTAGTCGAAGAAGTGAATTACGAAAAGAGCCGTCTGCAGGTCAGCGTGCTGATCTTCGGGCGTGCCACGCCGGTGGAGCTCGAGTTCTCCCAGGTCGAGAAGGACTGATCCCAGGATCATCATCTCACCTGTTTGAATACGAGCGTCACGGCAACACGACGGGTCGCCTGAGGCGGCCCGGTTTTACGGGGAGCCGCAAGGCGCTACCACCCATACTGGAGTCCTATCATGGCCAAGAAAGTACAGGCTTACATCAAGCTGCAGGTTGCAGCCGGTAAAGCTAACCCGAGCCCGCCCGTGGGCCCTGCCCTCGGTCAGCACGGTGTCAACATCATGGAGTTCTGTAAAGCGTTCAACGCCGCTACCCAGAACGTCGAGCCGGGTCTCCCGACTCCTGTGGTCATCACTGTCTATTCCGACCGTAGCTTCACTTTCGTCACCAAGACGCCGCCTGCGGCCGTCCTGCTGCTGAAAGCCGCTGGTCTGAAGTCCGGTTCTGGCGAGCCGAACAAGAAGAAGGTCGGTACCGTGACTCGCGCTCAGCTCGAAGAGATCGCGACCACCAAGGAGCCGGATCTGACAGCTTCCAATCTGGACGCTGCTGTTCGCACCATCGCCGGTACTGCCCGTAGCATGGGCCTGAACGTGGAGGGTCTTTGATCATGGCCAAGATTTCAAAGCGCGCCCAGGCGATCAACGCGAAAGTTGAATCCGGCAAGGTCTACAGCGTCGAAGAAGCTGTCGCACTGCTGTCCGAGCTGTCCACCGTCAAGTTCAAGGAGACCATCGAAGTCTCTCTGAACCTGGGTGTTGACCCGCGTAAATCCGATCAGGTCGTTCGCGGCGCTACCGTAATGCCGAATGGCACCGGTAACGAAGTGCGCGTCGCTGTCTTCACCCAGGGTGCCAACGCTGAAGCAGCGAAGGAAGCCGGTGCAGACGTGGTCGGCATGGACGACCTGGCAGAACAGGTCAAGAAAGGCGTGATGGACTTCGACGTCGTCATCGCTTCTCCGGATGCCATGCGCGTTGTCGGTCAGCTGGGCCAGATCCTCGGTCCGCGCGGCCTGATGCCGAACCCGAAGGTCGGCACCGTGACGCCTGACGTCGCGACTGCCGTGAAGAATGCCAAGGCTGGTCAGGTACGTTTCCGTACTGACAAGAACGGCATCATTCACGCCGGTATCGGCAAGATCGACTTCAGTGCAGACTCCATTCAGGGTAACATTGACGCCCTGGTGGCCGAAGTCAAGAAGCTGAAGCCGAGCACTTCCAAGGGTGTCTACCTGAAGAAGATCACCCTGTCCAGCACCATGGGTCCGGGCCTGACTGTCGATCACGCCAAGTACGCGTAAGGCAGTCTCAGAATGTTTCACTTTGCGGTCCCCGTGCTCAGCCGCGGGGCGCCGTCAAAGACCGCAGGCGCTGGCCTTGTCATCTCGGTGACGGGGCCGGCTTAATCGCGCCGCGATGCTTGCATTGCGCGTAGCCTGCGCAGATGGTGTCCCAGCCTTGCTGGTGGCAGCCATCCTCCAAGACTCTCCCGCGCAGTTCTGGTGAGAGAGATGGTAAACCACTGGGGAATTCGTTCCCCGGCACGAAATGGAGTCAACACCGTGGCTTTAGGTCTCGAAGACAAGAAGGCAATTGTTGCTGAGGTCAGCGAAACCGCCAAGGGTGCTCTCTCCGTAGTCGCTGCCGACTCTCGTGGTGTGACTGTTGGTGCAATGACCGAATTGCGCAAACAGTGCCGCGAAGCGGGCGTCCAGCTGCGTGTTGTTCGCAACACTCTGGCTCGTCGCGCGCTGTCCGGTACCTCTTACGAGGTGCTGAACGAGTCCTTCGTCGGCCCGACTCTGCTTGCATTCTCCATGGAACACCCGGGCGCTGGCGCTCGTCTGTTCAAGGAATTTGCCAAGAAGGTCGAGGCGTTCGAAGTCAAGGCATTGGCCTACGAAGGCGAGTTCATCCCGGCGGCGAATATCGACCGTCTGGCATCTCTGCCGACCCGCGATGAAGCACTGTCCAAGCTGCTGTCTGTCATGAAGGAAGCTTCTGCAGGCAAGCTGGTCCGTACTATCGCAGCACTGCGCGATCAGAAGGAAGCCGAAGCTGCCGCGTAAGCAGCGCTTTGACCTCCTGGCTGTCTCGTGCAGCCTGATTCGATTTCCGTTTGACCGAGCATCTTTGCTCCGCAAAGTTTAGGATTGCTAAAATGGCACTGACCAAAGAAGACATCATCAACGCCGTCGCTGACATGACCGTCATGGAAGTGGCTGAGCTGATCGAAGCAATGGAAGAGAAGTTCGGCGTTTCCGCCGCTGCCGCCGTCGTCGCTGGCCCGGCCGCTGCTGGTGAAGCCGCTGAAGAACAGACCGAGTTCGACATCGTTCTGACTGCTGCTGGTGACAAGAAAGTCAACGTCATCAAGGCTGTGCGTGAACTGACTGGCCTGGGTCTGAAAGAAGCCAAGGCAGCTGTCGACGGCGCTCCGGCCACCCTGAAAGAAGGTGTGAGCAAGGAAGACGCTGAAGAAGCGAAGAAGAAGCTGGAAGAAGCTGGCGCGTCCGTGGAACTCAAGTAACTCGTGTTCCAGGCTGCGCACGCTGCGTAAGCTTCCTGGCTGGTGGCGGACTCCGCCACCAGCCTTTTTCTGTTGCAAGACGAATTATGACGGCGAGCCAGCCCGCAAGGGAGGCTTGCCGTCCGCGCCTGATGGACATCGCCGCGCCATCAGGTATGAGCCGACCACGCATCGGTCACCCAAGGTGAACAAGCTGGGGAATACAGATGGCTTACTCATACACTGAGAAAAAACGCATCCGCAAGGATTTTGGCAAACTGCCCCAAGTGATGGATGTGCCTTACCTGCTGGCCATCCAGCTTGATTCCTACCACGACTTTCTCCAGCAGGACAGGGCGCCAGAACAGCGCCTGGAAGTCGGCCTTCACGCTGCCTTCAAGTCCGTGTTCCCGATTGCCAGCTTCTCTGGCAACGCAGCGCTCGAGTATGTCAGCTACCGCTTCGGTACGCCGGCGTTCGACGTCAAGGAATGTCAGCTGCGCGGAGTCACTTACTCTGCACCGCTGCGCGTGAAAGTGCGCCTGATGATCTATGACAAGGAATCGTCGAACAAGGCGATCAAGGACATCAAGGAGCAGGAAGTCTACATGGGGGAAATCCCCCTGATGACAGAGAACGGTACCTTCGTCATCAATGGTACCGAGCGTGTCATCGTGTCACAGCTGCACCGCTCGCCGGGTGTGTTCTTCGACCACGACAAGGGCAAGAGCCACTCGTCCGGCAAGCTGCTGTACTCCGCACGTGTGATTCCTTACCGCGGTTCCTGGCTGGACTTCGAGTTTGATCCGAAGGACAACGTCTACGTCCGTATCGACCGTCGTCGCAAGCTGCCGGCTTCCGTTCTGCTGCGTGCCATGGGCATGACCAGCGAAGAGATTCTCGGTACGTTCTTCGACACCACGATGTACCACATCGAGCGCAGCGGCTTCTCCGTTGAGCTGGTGCCGGCACGTCTGCGTGGCGAGACCGCCGCCTTCGACATCAAGGATGCCGACGGTAGCGTGATCGTGGAGGAAGGTCGTCGTATTACACAGAAGCACGTCCGTCAGATGGAAGCCTCCGGCCTCGAGCGTCTCGAAGTGCCGATGGACTACCTGTATGGCAAGGTGCTGGCCAAGGATCAGATCGATCCGGCCACTGGTGAGCTGGTCTGTGAAAGCAACAGCGAGATCACTCCGGAACTGCTGGAGAAGATGGCTCAGGCCAAGATCACCCAGTTCGAAGTCATCTACACCAACGACCTGGATTGCGGTCCCTTCGTGTCCGATACCCTGAAACTGGATACCACGCGTAACCAGCTCGAGGCATTGGTCGAGATCTACCGCATGATGCGTCCGGGCGAGCCGCCGACCAAGGACGCAGCCGAGTCACTGTTCCAGAACCTGTTCTTCAGCGAAGACCGCTACGACCTGTCGGGCGTGGGCCGCATGAAGTTCAACCGTCGCCTGCGTCGCGAAAGCGATACCGGCAGCGGTGTGCTCGATCAGGACGATATCCTGACCGTCATGAAGGAGCTGATCAGCATCCGTAACGGCAATGGCGATGTCGATGACATCGACCACCTGGGGAACCGTCGTATTCGCTCTGTGGGCGAAATGGCGGAAAACCAGTTCCGTGTCGGTCTGGTCCGCGTCGAGCGTGCGGTCAAGGAGCGTCTGTCCATGGCCGAGAGCGAAGGCCTGATGCCGCAGGATCTCATCAACGCCAAGCCGGTCGCGGCGGCGGTGAAGGAATTCTTCGGTTCCAGCCAGCTCTCCCAGTTCATGGATCAGAACAACCCGCTGTCCGAAGTGACGCACAAGCGCCGTGTCTCCGCGCTTGGCCCGGGTGGTCTGACCCGTGAGCGCGCCGGTTTCGAAGTTCGTGACGTTCACGCCACGCACTACGGTCGTCTGTGCCCGATCGAAACGCCGGAAGGCCCGAACATCGGTCTGATCAACTCGCTGGCGACCTACTCCAAGACCAACAGCTATGGCTTCCTCGAGACGCCGTACCGCAAGGTCGTGGATTGTCAGGTCACCGACGATGTCGTCGATCTGTCCGCGATCGAGGAAGGCGATTTCATCATCGCCCAGGCCTCCGCGACCGTCGACGAGAACGGCCGTCTGGTCGACGACCTCGTCCAGGTTCGTCACCGTGGCGAGACCACCTTCATGGCGCCGGAAAAGGTCACCATGATGGACGTGTCTCCGCGTCAGGTCGTCTCTGTCGCTGCGGCACTGATCCCGTTCCTCGAGCACGATGATGCCAACCGCGCCTTGATGGGTGCGAACATGCAGCGTCAGGCCGTTCCGACTCTGAAGGCTGACAAGCCGCTGGTCGGTACCGGTATGGAGCGCTTCGTGGCGCGTGACTCCGGCGTCTGCGCCGTGGCACGTCGTGGCGGCGTCATCGATTCCGTCGATGCCAAGCGCATCGTCGTACGTGTGCGGGAAGAAGAGATCATCGGCGGTGAGGCCGGCGTTGATATCTACAACCTGACCAAGTACGTGCGCTCGAACCAGAATACCTGTCAGAACCAGCGCCCGATCGTGCGTCCTGGCGACGAAGTCGCCATCGGCGACATCCTGGCCGACGGCCCGTCCGTCGACATGGGGGATCTGGCCCTGGGTCAGAACATGCGCCTGGCGTTCATGCCCTGGAATGGCTTCAACTTCGAGGATTCCATCCTGTTCTCGGAGCGTGTGGTGCAGGAAGATCGCTTCACCACCATCCACATCCAGGAACTGACCTGTGTCGCGCGTGACACCAAGCTCGGGCCGGAAGAAATCACTTCCGATATCCCGAATGTCGGCGAATCCGCACTCTCCAAGCTGGATGAGTCCGGTGTCGTCTACATCGGTGCCGAGCTGAACCCGGGCGACATCCTGGTCGGCAAGGTCACGCCGAAGGGCGAGACCCAGCTGACGCCGGAAGAGAAGCTGTTGCGTGCCATCTTCGGCGAGAAGGCGTCCGACGTTAAGGACACCTCTCTGCGTGCCCCGACCGGCATGAAGGCCACCGTCATCGACGTTCAGGTCTTCACCCGTGACGGCGTCGAGAAGGATCAGCGTGCGCTCTCCATCGAGCAGATGCAGCTGGCCGAGGTCCGCAAGGACCTGCAGGAAACCTACCGCATCGCGGAAGAGGCGACCTTCGAGCGTATGCAGCGCAACCTGGTCGGTCAGGCCGTCAACGGTGGTCCGAAGCTCAAGAAGGGCGACGTGCTGACCGATGACTACCTGGAAGCACTGCCGCGCCAGGAGTGGTTCAAGCTGCGTCTGCAGGACGAGTCTCTCAACGAACTGCTGGCTCAGGCCGATGAGCAGCTCGAGATCCGTCGTCGCGAGATGGACGAGCGCTTCGAAGACAAGAAGCGCAAGCTCACCCAGGGGGATGATCTGGCACCGGGCGTGCTCAAGATCGTCAAGGTGTACGTCGCCGTGAAGCGTCGTATCCAGCCGGGTGACAAGATGGCCGGTCGTCACGGTAACAAGGGTGTCATCTCCGCGATCATGCCGGTCGAAGACATGCCGTTCGATGGCAATGGCGAGTCGGTTGACGTCGTGCTGAACCCGCTGGGTGTACCGTCGCGCATGAACGTCGGTCAGATCCTCGAGACCCACCTCGGCATGGCCGCGCGTGGTCTGGGTGTGAAGATCGAGCACATGCTGCGTGAAGAGCGTGCCGAGCAGGTCAAGCAGATCCGCGAATTCCTCGACAAGGTGTACAACACCGTCGGTGGTCGCCAGGAAGACCTCTCCGTGCTCAGCGATGATGAAATCATCACCATGGCGCACAACCTGAAGAAGGGCGTGCCGATGGCTACGCCGGTCTTCGATGGCGCCAAGGAACACGAGATCAAGCAGTTGCTCACGCTGGCCGGTATCCCTGATTCCGGACAGATGGACCTCTACGATGGCCGCACCGGCGAGAAGTTCGATCGCAAGGTGACCGTCGGTTACATGTACATGCTCAAGCTCAACCACCTGGTGGATGACAAGATGCATGCGCGTTCGACCGGCTCCTACTCCCTCGTCACGCAGCAGCCGCTGGGTGGTAAGGCGCAGTTCGGTGGTCAGCGCTTCGGTGAGATGGAGGTCTGGGCCCTCGAGGCGTACGGCGCTGCCTACACCCTCCAGGAGATGCTCACGGTCAAGTCCGATGACGTGGAAGGCCGTACCAAGATGTACAAGAGCATCGTAGATGGCGATCACACCATGCAGGCGGGCATGCCCGAATCCTTCAACGTGCTGGTGAAGGAAATCCGCTCGCTGGGTATCGACATGGAGCTGGAAGGCTGACGCCGAAAAGCCACAAGTATTGACGGTCCGCAAAGCCTGGTGTCAGCAGCCAGGCTTTGCCCATGACAACTCCGCAACGGAGCGACCCATGAAAGATTTGGTGAAAGTTCTCAAATCGCAGGCGCAGTCCGAAGAATTCGACGCCATCAAGATTACCCTGGCGTCTCCGGACATGATTCGCTCGTGGTCTTTTGGTGAAGTGAAGAAGCCTGAAACCATCAACTACCGGACATTCAAGCCGGAACGTGATGGTCTTTTCTGTGCCAAGATCTTTGGCCCGGTGAAGGACTACGAGTGCCTGTGTGGCAAGTACAAGCGGATGAAGCATCGCGGCATCATCTGTGAGAAGTGTGGCGTTGAAGTGACCAAGGCGGCAGTGCGTCGTGAGCGTATGGCTCACATCGAACTGGCGAGCCCGGTCGCGCATATCTGGTTCCTGAAGTCTCTGCCGTCCCGTATCGGCATGCTGCTCGACATGACTCTGCGTGATATCGAGCGCGTGCTGTACTTCGAAAGCTTCGTGGTCATCGACCCGGGCATGACGACCCTCGAGAAGGGGCATCTGCTCAACGATGAGCAGTACTTCGAAGCGCTGGAAGAATTCGGTGATGATTTCGACGCCCGCATGGGTGCCGAGGCCATCAAGGCGCTGCTCGAGGACATCGAGCTGGAAGAAGAGGTCGAGCGCCTGCGTGAAGAGATTCCGCAGACCAACTCCGAGACCAAGATCAAGAAGCTGTCCAAGCGCCTCAAGCTGCTGGAAGCCTTCTATTATTCCGGCAACAAGCCGGGCTGGATGATCATGGAAGTGCTGCCAGTGCTGCCGCCGGACCTGCGTCCGCTGGTACCGCTGGACGGCGGCCGCTTCGCGACCTCGGATCTGAACGATCTGTATCGTCGTGTGATCAACCGCAACAATCGCCTCAAGCGTCTGCTCGACCTCAATGCGCCGGACATCATCGTGCGCAACGAGAAGCGCATGCTGCAGGAATCCGTGGATGCACTGCTCGACAACGGTCGTCGCGGTCGCGCCATCACCGGTTCCAACAAGCGTCCGCTGAAGTCGCTGGCCGACATGATCAAGGGCAAGCAGGGTCGTTTCCGTCAGAACCTGCTGGGCAAGCGTGTCGACTACTCCGGTCGTTCCGTCATCACCGTCGGCCCGACCCTGCGTCTGCACCAGTGTGGTCTGCCGAAGAAGATGGCGCTTGAGCTGTTCAAGCCGTTCATCTACGCCAAGCTGCAGGCCTCCGGTCACGCCAGCACCATCAAGGCCGCCAAGAAGATGGTCGAGCGCGAAGCCCCGGAAGTCTGGGATTTCCTCGCCGACGTCATCCGCGAGCATCCGGTGCTGTTGAACCGTGCCCCGACTCTGCACCGTCTGGGTATCCAGGCGTTCGAGCCGCTGCTGATCGAAGGCAAGGCCATCCAGCTGCACCCGCTGGTCTGCGCTGCGTACAACGCCGACTTTGACGGTGATCAGATGGCTGTCCATGTACCGCTGACGCTGGAAGCCCAGCTGGAAGCGCGTGCGTTGATGATGTCGACCAACAACGTGCTGTCGCCGGCCAACGGCGAGCCGATCATCGTGCCGTCCCAGGACGTCGTGCTGGGTCTGTACTACATGACCCGCGAGAAGATCGGTGCCAAGGGTGAGGGCATGGCCTTCGCGAATCTGGGTGAAGTCGAGCGTGCCTTCGGCACGCACAGCGCTCACCTGCACGCGATGGTCAAGGTCCGTCTGACCGAGACACTCAAGGATGAAGAGTCCGGCGAGCTGTACGAGAAGACGTCCCTGCACGACACTACCATCGGTCGCGCACTGCTGTTCCGCATTCTGCCGAAGGGCATGCCGTTCGAGCTGATCAACCAGGTGATGAAGAAGAAAGCCATCTCCGGTCTGATCAACGAGGCGTACCGTCGTGTCGGTCTGAAGGACACCGTCATCTTCGCTGACCAACTGATGTATACCGGCTTCCGTCTCGCGACCTGGTCCGGCGCCTCCATCGGCGTCAACGACTTCGTCATTCCGGACGCGAAGAAGGTCATCATCGACGCGGCTGAAGACGAAGTGAAAGAGATCGAAGACCAGTTCTCCTCCGGTCTCGTGACCGCGGGTGAGAAGTACAACAAGGTCATCGATATCTGGGCGCGTGCCAACGACCGTGTCGCCAAGGAGATGATGGCAGGTATCTCGAAAGAGACCGTCGTCAACTGGAAAGGCGAAGTGGTCAATGACGAAGACGGCAAGCCGATGGAGCAGGACTCCTTCAACAGCGTCTTCATCATGGCCGACTCCGGTGCGCGTGGTTCCGCCGCACAGATTCGTCAGCTGGCTGGTATGCGTGGCCTGATGGCCAAGCCGGATGGCTCGATCATCGAGACGCCGATCACCGCCAACTTCCGTGAAGGTCTGAACGTACTCCAGTACTTCATCTCTACCCACGGTGCCCGTAAGGGTCTGGCGGATACGGCACTGAAAACCGCCAACTCCGGTTACCTGACCCGTCGTCTGGTCGATGTTGCCCAGGATCTGGTCATCACCGAAGCGGATTGCGGTACTCAGGAAGGGCTGATCCTGCACCCGGTCATCGAGGGTGGCGACATCATCGTCCCGCTATCCCAGCGTGTGCTGGGTCGTGTCGTGGCGCAGGACGTGGTGGATCCGGTCTCTGATGAGGTCCTGATCGCACGCGGCACGCTGCTCGACGAAGCCTGGTGTGCACAGCTTGATACCATGGGTGTCGATGAGATCGTCGTGCGTACCACCATCGCCTGTGAAACCGTGCACGGTGTCTGCTCGGCCTGTTATGGCCGTGATCTGGCACGTGGTCATCAGGTGAACGTCGGTGAGGCCATCGGTGTCATCGCGGCACAGTCCATCGGTGAGCCGGGTACCCAGCTGACCATGCGTACCTTCCACATCGGTGGTGCCGCCTCGCGTGCCTCTGCCGTGGACAGTGTTCAGGTCAAGCATGGCGGCAGTGTGCGTCTGCACAACATCAAGTCGGTCGAGCGTGCCGATGGCAAGCTGATCGTCGTCTCGCGTTCCAGTGCGCTGGCTGTCGCGGATGATCATGGCCGTGAGCGCGAGTTCTACAAGCTGCCTTACGGTGCCGAGCTGTCCGTGCGTGATGGTGACAAGGTCGAGTCCGGTCAGGCCGTCGCCAAGTGGGACCCGCACACTCACCCGATCGTTGCCGAAGTGGCGGGTCAGGTGCAGTTCACTGACATGGAAGATGGTCAGACCATCAACCGTACCACCGACGAGATGACAGGCCTGTCCTCCATCGAAGTCATCGAGAGCGCCTCGCGTCCGTCCGCGGCACGTGACAAGCGTCCGATGATCATGCTGGTGGATTCCAGTGGCAAGCATGTGACACTGCCGGGCTCCAACACGCCGGTCCAGTACCTGCTGCCGGGCAATGCCGTGGTATCCGCCGAGAATGGCGCGGCCGTCGGCGTGGGTGACGTCATCGCACGTATCCCGATGGAGGCGTCCGGTAACAAGGACATCACCGGTGGTCTGCCGCGTGTTGCTGACCTGTTCGAGGCGCGTCGCCCGAAAGAGCCGGCCATCCTGGCCGAGATCTCCGGTACCGTGACCTTCGGCAAGGAAACCAAAGGCAAGCGTCGTCTGACCATCACACCGGTGGAAGGTGATCCGTTCGAGCTGTTGATCCCGAAGTGGCGCCAGATCAGCGTCTTCGAAGGTGAAACGGTCGAGAAGGGTGAAGTCATCTCCGATGGCCCGAGCAACCCGCACGATATCCTGCGTCTGCTCGGTGTTGCGGAAATGACCAAGTACATCACCACCGAAGTCCAGGAGGTCTATCGCCTCCAGGGTGTCGGCATCAACGACAAGCACATCGAAGTCATCGTGCGTCAGATGCTGCGCAAGGTCGAAATCACCGATTCCGGCGATTCCACCTTCATCACAGGCGACCAGGTGGAATACGCCCGCGTCGTCGAAGAAAACATGCGTCTCGAGGCCGACGGCAAGTTCCCGGCCAAGTTCGATCGCATCCTGCTCGGTATCACCAAGGCGAGCCTGGCAACTGAATCGTTCATCTCCGCGGCGTCCTTCCAGGAAACCACGCGAGTTCTGACCGAGGCATCTGTCACCGGCAAGCGCGATTATCTCCGTGGTCTGAAGGAGAATGTCGTTGTCGGTCGCCTGATTCCGGCGGGTACTGGCCTGGCCTATCATGACGAGCGTCGTCGCCGTCGCGATGGCCTGCCGCTCGCACCGGCCCCGTCGGCACAGGACGTCGAGCAGGAATTGGGCGCACAGCTCACTGCCCTCGACGCGGACGACGACGACCTCTGAGGTCTTGCGCCCCGCCGTCTCTGACGGCGGGGTTGACGCCCTTGTGGCCCAAGCCCTAGAATATGCAGCCTTTAACAGTAGGGCAGGTGCATCCTGCCCTGTTGTTGGAAGGCAGTACAACCCATTGGAGCAAGCAAATGGCAACCGTTAACCAGCTCGTGCGCAAGCCGCGCAAGCGTCAGGCGTCCAAGAGCGACGTCCCTGCGCTGCAGGCATGTCCGCAGAAGCGTGGCGTGTGTACCCGTGTATACACTACTACCCCGAAGAAGCCGAACTCCGCACTCCGTAAGGTTTGCCGTGTTCGCCTGACCAACGGCTTCGAAGTCACTTCATACATCGGCGGTGAAGGTCACAACCTTCAGGAGCACTCTGTTGTTCTGATCCGTGGCGGTCGTGTGAAGGATTTGCCGGGTGTCCGTTACCACACCGTTCGTGGTGCACTGGATACCTCTGGCGTGCAGAACCGTAAGCAGGGCCGTTCCAAGTACGGCGCCAAGCGTCCGAAGGCGTAATTCAAAGTTTAACATCGGTCTGATAAGAGTAAGGTCGGGCGTCGCGTCCAACGCGAGGCGTCCCGGGTTTACCTGAAGGACCCTTCTACTGAGGGCTTATCATGCCTAGAAGACGTGTAGCAGCTAAGCGCGAAATCCTGCCGGATCCGAAGTTCGGAAGCGAGCGCCTGGCCAAGTTCATGAACCATCTGATGATCAGCGGCAAGAAGTCTGCAGCTGAGCGCATCGTTTACGGTGCTCTCGATCGTGTTGCCGAACGCTCCAATGACGAGCCGCTGGACCTCTTCGACAAGGCGCTGGAAGCCATCCAGCCGATGGTCGAAGTGAAGTCCCGTCGTGTTGGTGGTGCAACCTACCAGGTGCCGGTTGAAGTTCGTCCTTCCCGTCGTCAGGCACTGGCCATGCGTTGGCTGGTGGACGCTGCGCGCAAGCGTGGCGAAAAGACCATGGTGCAGCGCCTCTCTGGCGAGATCCTGGATGCCGCTGAAGGCAAGGGTTCTGCTGTGAAGAAGCGTGAAGACGTGCACCGCATGGCAGAAGCCAACAAGGCCTTCTCCCACTACCGCTTCTAAACAACGGGGATACTCACCGTGGCACGCAAGACTCCACTTAAGCGTTACCGCAACATCGGTATCTGTGCCCACGTCGACGCCGGTAAGACTACCACTACCGAGCGCGTCCTGTTCTATACCGGCCTGTCTCACAAGGTCGGCGAAGTCCACGATGGTGCTGCCACCATGGACTGGATGGAGCAGGAACAGGAACGTGGCATCACGATCACCTCTGCGGCGACCACCTGCTTCTGGCAGGGCATGAACAAGCAGTTCGACGAGCACCGTATCAACATCATCGATACTCCGGGGCACGTTGACTTCACTGTTGAAGTCGAGCGTTCACTGCGTGTTCTCGATGGCGCGGTCGTGGTGCTGTGTGGTTCTTCCGGTGTCCAGCCGCAGACAGAGACTGTCTGGCGTCAGGCCAACCGTTACGAAGTTCCGCGCATGATCTTCGTCAACAAGATGGACCGCGCTGGCGCGGACTTCTTCATGGTCGTCGATCAGGTGCGCAAGCGCCTGGGCGCGAACGCCGTCCCGATCCAGATCAACTGGGGTGCGGAAGACGAGTTCAAGGGCGTCATCGATCTGATCAAGATGAAGGCCATTGTCTGGGACGAAGACAACCACGGCATGAACTACGAGCTGATCGACATTCCGGCCGAGCTGCAAGAGACAGCTGCCGAGTGGCGTGAACACATGCTCGAGTCTGCTGCTGAATCGTCCGAAGAACTGATGGACAAGTACCTTGAAGAAGGCGAGCTGTCCGAGGAAGAAGTCAAGGCTGCGCTGCGTCAGCGTACCCTGGCCAACGAAATCTGCCTCGTGACCTGTGGTTCTGCCTTCAAGAACAAGGGTGTCCAGGCGGTTCTGGATGCGGTCATCGAATACATGCCGTCTCCGCTTGAAGTCAAGGCCATCGAGGGTGAGCTTGACGACAAGGACGGTACCATCGAGACCCGCGAAGCTGACGACAAGGCTCCGTTCGCGGCGCTGGCGTTCAAGATCGCGACCGATCCGTTCGTTGGTACCCTGACCTTCATTCGCGTCTACTCAGGCGTGCTGAAGTCGGGTGATGGCGTCTTCAACTCCGTCAAGAGCAAGAAGGAGCGTGTCGGTCGTATCGTCCAGATGCACTCCAACTCTCGTGAGGAGATCAAGGAAGTCTATGCTGGCGATATCGCCGCATGTATCGGTCTGAAAGACGTGACCACCGGTGACACCCTGTGTGACCCGGACCACAAGATCGTGCTTGAGCGCATGGAATTCCCTGAGCCGGTCATCTCCGTTGCCGTCGAGCCGAAGTCCAAGGCCGACCAGGAAAAGATGGGTGTTGCACTGGGCAAGCTGGCCCAGGAAGATCCGTCCTTCCGCGTCGAGACCGACGAAGAGTCCGGTCAGACCATCATCTCCGGTATGGGTGAGCTTCACCTGGACATCCTCGTCGACCGCATGCGTCGCGAGTTCAATGTCGAGGCGAACATCGGCAAGCCGCAGGTGGCTTACCGTGAGACCATCCGTACCAAGGTCGAGCAGGAAGGCAAGTTCGTTCGTCAGTCCGGCGGTCGTGGTCAGTTCGGTCACGTCTGGCTTCGCATTGAGCCTCTCACTGCAGAGGACAAGGGCGACGACGAAGAAATGACCTTCAAGTTCGAGTCCGAGATCGTCGGTGGTGCGGTTCCGAAGGAATACGTGCCGGCCGTCGAGAAGGGCGCCGCTGAGCAGCTCAAGAATGGTGTCATCGCCGGTTATCCGATGATCGACGTCAAGGTCACGCTGTTCGATGGTTCCTACCACGACGTCGACTCCAACGAGACTGCGTTCAAGGTCGCCTCTTCCATGGCGATCAAGGCCGGTGCCCCGAAAGCGGGTGCAGTGCTGCTTGAGCCGCTCATGAAAGTCGAAGTCGTCACGCCTGAAGATTTCATGGGTGACGTCATGGGCGACCTGAACCGTCGTCGTGGCCTCGTTCAGGGCATGGATGATTCTTCCACTGGCAAGATCATCAATGCACTGGTGCCGCTGGGTGAGATGTTCGGTTATGCGACCGACCTGCGCTCACAGACCCAGGGCCGCGCAAGCTACTCCATGGAGTTTGCGAAATACGACGAAGCACCGAACAGCATCGTCGAAGCCGTCATCAATCAGAAGTAACCGATTAGCTAACGAAAGAGGTTATAGCAGTGGCTAAGGAAAAATTTGAGCGTTCGAAGCCGCACGTCAACGTCGGCACCATTGGTCACGTCGATCACGGCAAGACCACTCTGACTGCGGCTCTGACTCGCGTCTCTGCAGAAGTCTTCGGTGGTGACGCGCGTGCGTTTGACTCCATCGATAATGCCCCGGAAGAGCGCGAGCGTGGTATCACCATCTCCACCGCTCACGTGGAATACCAGTCCGAAGTGCGTCACTACGCGCACGTCGACTGCCCGGGTCACGCCGACTACGTCAAGAACATGATCACCGGTGCTGCCCAGATGGACGGCGCTATCCTGGTCTGCTCCGCTGCTGACGGCCCCATGCCGCAGACTCGCGAGCACATCCTGCTGTCCCGTCAGGTCGGCGTTCCGTTCATCGTTGTCTTCCTGAACAAGGCTGACATGGTCGATGACGAAGAACTGCTCGAGCTGGTCGAGATGGAAGTTCGTGAACTCCTGAGCGAGTACGACTTCCCGGGCGACGACACTCCGATCGTCATCGGTTCCGCCCTGATGGCTCTGGAAGGCAAGGACGACAACGGCATGGGTACTACCGCCGTTGCCAACCTGATCAAGGCCCTGGATGCGTACATCCCGGAGCCGGAGCGTGCTATCGACCAGCCGTTCCTGATGCCGATCGAAGACGTCTTCTCCATCTCTGGCCGCGGTACCGTCGTCACTGGCCGTATCGAGCGTGGTCTGGTCAAGACTGGCGAAGAGATCGAGATCATCGGCGTGCGTGACACCACCAAGACTACCGTTACCGGTGTCGAGATGTTCCGCAAGCTGCTGGACGAAGGTCGTGCTGGCGAAAACGTCGGCGCCCTGCTGCGCGGCACCAAGCGTGATGATGTCGAGCGTGGCCAGGTTCTGGCCAAGCCGGGCTCCATCAAGCCGCACACCAAGTTCGAAGCCGAAGTCTACGTCCTGTCCAAGGAAGAAGGCGGTCGTCACACTCCGTTCTTCAAAGGCTATCGTCCGCAGTTCTACTTCCGTACCACTGACATCACTGGTACCTGTGAGCTGCCGGAAGGCGTCGAGATGGTCATGCCGGGCGACAACGTCCAGATGGTCGTGTCTCTGATCGCTCCGATCGCCATGGAAGATGGTCTGCGTTTCGCTATCCGTGAAGGCGGTCGTACCGTCGGCGCTGGCGTCGTGGCCAAAATCGTCGAGTAAGGTTCTCCTTACCTGACACAGAAGGGGGCCCTGATGGGCCCCCTTTTCTCGCATGTTTGACACCTGATGTCAGTCTGCCTATAATGCGCATCCTTTGAATGCGTGGGTGACGGCCTACGCCGTCGACATCCATTGGAGTTTTGGGCAATGCAAAACCAGAAGATTCGCATCCGGTTGAAAGCATTCGACCACCGTCTGATCGACCAGTCCTCTGCAGAGATCGTTGAAACTGCAAAGCGTACCGGTGCTCAGGTTCGTGGCCCGATCCCGCTGCCGACCCGTCGCGAGCGTTACACCATCCTGGTCTCTCCGCACGTCAACAAGGACGCGCGTGACCAGTATGAGATTCGTACCCACAAGCGCGTTCTCGATATCGTCGAGCCGACAGAGAAGACTGTCGACGCGCTGATGAAGCTTGACCTGGCTGCCGGTGTGGACGTCCAGATCAAGGTTGACTGATACCTCACTAGTCACTGCGGCCCAGCGCTCTCACTGATAGAGCAGCAGCCGCCACGCCGGGATGGCGTCATACAATGTGCTAGTGGAATGCTCTGGAAAGGGCAGCCATAGCGGGTGACAGCCCCGTACACTAAAGGAGACTGAACATGTCTATCGGTTTAGTCGGTAAGAAGGCCGGGATGACCCGTGTCTTCACCGAAGCTGGCGCCTCTGTGCCGGTTACCGTGATTGAAGTTGAGCCGAACCGCATCGTGACCATCAAGTCTCTCGAGACTGACGGCTACAATGCTATTCAGGTGACAACTGGCTCTCGTAAAGCCAAGCACCTCACCAAGGCAACTGCTGGTCAGTATGCCAAGGCGGGTGTAGAGGCTGGCCGTACCCTGATGGAATTCCGCCTGAACGAAGGCGACGAAGCTCCTGCAGTGGGCGGCGAACTCACCGTATCCCTCTTTGAAGCTGGTCAAAAGATTGATGTGACCGGCACCTCCAAGGGTAAAGGTTTCCAGGGCGCAGTTAAGCGCTGGAACTTCCGCACCCAAGACGCTACCCACGGTAACTCACTGTCGCACCGCGCGCCGGGTTCCATCGGTAACTGTCAGACCCCGGGCCGCGTCTTCAAAGGTAAGAAGATGGCTGGCCAGATGGGCAACGTCCGTTCCACCGTCCAGAGCCTGGAAGTGGTCCGCGTCGACGCTGAACGCAATCTTCTGCTGGTCAAGGGTGCCGTTCCAGGTGCTCCGGGCGGCGAAGTGATCGTGCGTTCCGCTGTGAAAGCTCGCTGAGGGGAATTAACCGATGAATCTTAATCTTGCAGGTGCAGGCGGCGCAGTAGACGTCTCCGATGCCACCTTTGGTAAGGACTTCAACGAGGCTCTGGTTCACCAGGTCGTCACCGCCTATCTGGCTGGTGCACGTCAAGGTACCGTGGCTCAGAAGACCCGTTCTGACGTGTCCGGCGGTGGCAAGAAGCCGTGGCGTCAGAAAGGTACTGGTCGTGCACGTGCCGGTACCATCCGTTCCCCGCTGTGGCGTTCTGGCGGTGTGACCTTTGCAGCGCGTCCTCAGGACCATTCGCACAAGGTCAACCGCAAGATGTATCGCGCTGCCATGCGTTCCATCCTGTCCGAGCTGGTCCGTCAGGATCGCCTGGTCGCGGTCGACGCTATCAGCGTCGAAGCTCCGAAGACCAAGCTGCTGATCGCCAAGCTCCAGGAACTGGGCCTTGAGAAAGCGCTGATCGTCACTGAAGAGCAGGACGTCAACCTGTACCTGGCCGCGCGCAACATCCCGTATGTTGACGTCGTCAATGTCGCTGGCGCTGACCCGGTCAGCCTCGTCGGTTACGACAAGGTGCTGATGACTGTCGCTGCCCTGCGCAAGTTCGAGGAGAACCTGGGATGAATCAGGAACGCGTATTCAAGGTCCTGCTTGGTCCTCACATGACCGAGAAGGCCGCGGTCGCTGCCGAGAACAACCAGTACGTGTTCAAGGTTGCCAGCGACGCGACAAAGCCCGAAATCAAGAAAGCCGTCGAAGCGCTGTTTGGCAAGAAAGTCGATCGTGTCCAGGTTCTGAACATGAAAGGCAAGACCAAGCGCACCGCTCGCGGTGTTGGTCGTCGCGCTGGTTATCGCAAGGCCTATGTAACTCTGGCCGCCGGCGAGACCATCGAAGACTTCTCTGGCGCCGAGTAAGGCAGGAGTACGGAACATGGCAATTGTTAAGACAAAACCTACCTCCGCCGGTCGCCGCCACCTGGTAAAGGTCGTCAATGACGAACTTTTCAAAGGTCGCGCGTACGCTCCGCTGCTTGAAAAGCAGTCAAAGTCCGGTGGTCGTAACAATAATGGTCGCATCACTACTCGCCACATCGGCGGTGGTCATCGTCACCATTACCGTCTGGTTGATTTCAAGCGCAACAAGGATGGCATTCCGGCCATCGTTGAGCGTCTGGAGTACGATCCGAACCGTAGCGCGAACATCGCGCTGGTGAAGTACCTTGACGGCGAACGTCGCTACATCATTGCACCGAAAGGTGTCTCTGCTGGCGATCGTCTCGAGTCTGGTGTTAACGCACCGATCAAGAAAGGCAACGCTCTGCCGCTGCGCAATGTCCCGGTGGGTTCCACCGTTCACTGTGTAGAGCTGAAGCCAGGCAAGGGCGCCCAGATCGCTCGTAGTGCAGGTACCAGTGCCCAGGTCGTGGCACGTGACGGTAACTACACCACGCTGCGTCTGCGCTCTGGCGAGATGCGTAAGGTGCTGTCCGAATGCCGTGCAACTCTCGGCGAAGTGGGCAACTCCGAGCACAGCCTCCGTCAACTGGGCAAGGCCGGTGCTAAGCGTTGGAGAGGCGTGCGCCCGACTGTTCGCGGTGTCGCGATGAACCCGGTCGATCACCCGCATGGTGGTGGTGAAGGTCGTACCTCTGGTGGCCGTCACCCGGTCAGCCCGTGGGGCGTCCCGACCAAGGGTCACAAGACTCGCAAGAACAAGCGCACCGATAAGCTTATCGTCCGTCGCCGCAAGGCCAAGTAACAGATATTGAGGGGTAACGGCTGTGCCACGTTCACTGAAGAAAGGTCCTTTTATTGACCTTCATCTGCTGAAGAAGGTTGAGACAGCAGTGGAAAAGAACGACCGCAAACCGATCAAGACCTGGTCGCGTCGTTCCATGATCCTGCCGAACATGGTCGGGCTCACCATTGCCGTCCATAACGGTCGCCAGCATGTCCCGGTTCTCGTTTCTGAGGAAATGGTCGGTCACAAGCTCGGCGAGTTTGCTGCCACCCGCACATACCGCGGGCACGCTGCAGATAAAAAAGCCAAACGGTAAGCCAGAGAGGATTTAAGAGATGGAAGTAGCTGCTAAGCTGCGCGGCGCTCGTTTATCCGCCCAGAAGGCCCGTTTGGTGGCTGACCAGGTGCGCGGTAAGCCGGTCGCCGAGGCGCTGAATCTGCTCGCTTTCTCACCGAAGAAGGCCGCGAAGATTGTTCGCAAGGTTCTGCAGTCCGCGATCGCGAATGCGGAAGAAAACAACGGCATGGACATTGACGAGCTTCGCGTCTCGACTATCTGTGTCGACGAGGGCATGACGCTCAAGCGCATCCAGCCACGTGCCAAAGGCCGTGCGGATCGTATCTTGAAGCGCACTTGTCATATCACCGTCAAGGTAGCCGAGAAGTAGGAGACGACCAATGGGTCAGAAAGTTAATCCGACAGGTTTCCGACTGGGTATTGTCAAGGATCATACCTCTGTCTGGTACGCCGAAGGCGCTACCTATGCCGACAAACTGAACAACGATCTGCAGGTGCGTGGATTCCTGGAAGAGCGTCTGAAAAGCGCTTCCGTGAGCCGCATCAGCATCGAGCGTCCGGCAAACAACGCCCGTATTACCATTCACACCGCCCGTCCGGGTATCGTGATCGGTAAGAAGGGTGAAGATGTCGATCGCCTTCGTCGTGAAGTTTCCGAGATGATGGGCGTTCCCGTCCACATCAACATCGAGGAGATTCGCAAGCCGGAACTCGATGCCAAGCTGGTTGCTGCCAATGTGGCAGGTCAGCTCGAGCGTCGTGTCATGTTCCGTCGTGCGATGAAGCGTGCTGTGCAGAACGCAATGCGTCTGGGCGCCAAGGGCATCAAGATTCAGCTCTCTGGTCGTCTCGGCGGTGCCGAAATCGCCCGTACCGAATGGTACCGCGAAGGCCGCGTTCCGCTTCACACCCTGCGTGCTGACATTGATTACTCCACCTTCGAAGCTCACACCACCTACGGCATCATTGGTGTCAAGGTCTGGATCTTCAAAGGCGAGATCCTCGGTGGCATCGAAGAGGTGCGAGCCAAGGCGAAGCAGCCCGCGTCCGCACCCAAGAAGAAAGGCAAGTAAGGGGGTAATCGATGTTACAGCCCAAGCGTATGAAATTCCGCAAGATGCAGAAAGGTCGCAACCGTGGCCTGGCGCATCGCGGAAGCAAGGTAAGCTTTGGTGAGTTTGGCCTGAAAGCCACCGGCCGTGGTCGTATCACCGCTCGTCAGATCGAAGCTGGCCGTCGTGCCATTACCCGTCACGTCAAGCGTGGCGGCAAGATCTGGATCCGTGTCTTCCCAGACAAGCCGATCTCCAACAAGCCGTTGGAAGTTCGTATGGGTAAAGGTAAGGGTTCTGTCGAGTACTGGGTCGCTCAGATCCAGCCCGGCAAGGTCCTCTACGAGATCGAAGGTGTATCCGAAGAGCTGGCCCGTGAAGCATTTAGCCTGGCCGCTATGAAGATGCCGATCTCCACCACCTTTGTTAAGCGGACGGTGATGTGATGAAAGCCCAAGAACTCCGTGAAAAGTCAGTCGAGGCGCTCCAGGAGCAGTTGTTCGAACTGCTGCGTGAGCAATTCAATCTGCGCATGCAGAAGGCAACAGGCCAGCTGAGCCAGGTTCACCTGCTCAAGCAGACTCGTCGCCAAATTGCTCAGGTTAAGACTGTGCTCAACCAGAAGTCAGGTGAGTAAAATGGCCGAAGAAACTAAAGCACGCACACTCACTGGCAAGGTGGTGAGTGACAAGATGGAAAAATCCATCGTTGTCATGGTCGAGCGCCGTGAGCGTCACCCGATCTATGGCAAGTACCTGAGACGCTCCACCAAGCTGCACGCCCATGATGAGGCGAATCAGGCTCGGATCGGTGACACCGTCTCTATCGCCGAGACTCGTCCGCTGTCCAAGAAGAAAGCCTGGACCCTGGTCGAGGTGGTTGAACAGGCCAAGGGTTAATCCCTAGGCCAGTTCCCACCAGGCAGTCAGATTAGGTTTGGAGAAAACCGATGATTCAGACTCAGACAATGCTGGATGTCGCCGACAACAGTGGCGCGCGCCGGGTGCAATGCATCAAGGTGCTGGGTGGTTCACACCGCCGTTACGCTCGTGTTGGAGACATCATCAAGGTCACCGTCAAAGAAGCTATCCCGCGTGGCAAGGTCAAGAAAGGCCAGGTCATGAAGGCAGTGGTCGTTCGTACCAAAGCCGGTGTCCGTCGTAATGACGGTTCCGTGATCCGCTTCGACGGTAATGCGGCCGTTCTGTTGAACAACACCAACGAACAGCCGATCGGTACCCGTATCTTCGGCCCGGTTACCCGTGAACTTCGCAGTGAGAAGTTCATGAAGATCATTTCCCTGGCGCCCGAAGTGCTGTAAGGAGCGGAAGCGGATATGCAAAAGATCAAACGTGACGATGAAGTCATCGTCATCGCCGGGAAGGACAAGGGCAAGCGCGGTACCATCAGCAAGGTGCTGAAAGGTGAGCGTCTGCTCGTGTCCGGTGTGAATATGATCAAGCGTCACACCAAGCCCAACCCGATGCTGGGCACCCAGGGGGGTATCGTCGAGCGCGAGGCTCCGATTCACGCGTCCAACGTGGCCATCTTCAACCAGGAGACCGGCAAGGCGGATCGTGTCGGAATCCAGGTACAGGAAGACGGTACTAAGGTACGCATCTTTAAGTCGACTCAGAAGCTGATCGACGCCTAACGCGAGTCGGGTACAACATGGCGAACTTGAAAGAACGTTATCAGAACGAAGTGGCCGCCCAGCTCAAAGAGCAGTTCGGCTACGCCAATGTGATGCAGGTTCCCCGCATCACCAAGGTGACCCTGAACATGGGTATCGGTGAAGCCACCGCTGACAAGAAGCTGATCGACAACGCGTTTGCCGATCTCCAGATGCTTTCTGGTCAGAAGCCCATCGTCACCAAGGCACGCAAGTCCATCGCTGGCTTCAAGGTCCGCGAAGGATGGCCGATCGGTGTTAAGGTGACCCTGCGCAGCGATCGTATGTGGGACTTCCTGGACCGTCTCGTGAACGTGGCTATCCCGCGCGTTCGTGACTTCCGTGGTCTGAACCCGAAGTCCTTCGATGGCCGTGGAAACTACTCCATGGGTGTGCGTGAGCAGATCATCTTCCCGGAGATCGAGTATGATAAGATCGACCGGATTCGTGGCCTGGACATCACCATCACCACTAGCGCCAACACCGATGATGAAGGTCGTGCGTTGCTGGGCGCGCTGAACTTCCCGTTCAAGAAATAAGGGTGGATCATGGCAAAGAAAAGCATGGTTGAGCGCGAGCTCAAGCGCACCAAGCTGGTCGCTAAGTACGCCGCCAAACGCGACGCACTGAAGACCATCATCAACGACGTCAACGCTTCTGAAGAAGAGCGCTTCGACGCACAGCTGAAGCTGCAGCAGCTGCCGCGTGATGCCAGCCCGGTCCGTCAGCGTAACCGCTGTCGTATCACTGGCCGTCCGCACGGCTACTACAACAAGTTCGGCCTGAGCCGCAACAAGCTGCGTGAAGCCGCTATGCGTGGTGACGTGCCTGGTCTGACCAAGTCCAGCTGGTAACACCACTGCAAGAATTCAGGAGCGCAACGTAAATGAGCATGCAAGACACTCTGGCGGATATGTTCACCCGTATCCGCAATGCGCAGATGGCCACCAAGGAGACGGTTACCATGCCGTCTTCCAAGCTCAAGGTTGAAGTGGCCCGCGTATTGAAGGAAGAGGGTTATATTTCCGAGTTTGCCGTCGCAGAAGGCGCCAAGCCGGAACTGACCGTGACCCTCAAGTACTTCGAAGGCAAGTCGGTTATCGAGAGCATCAAGCGTATTTCCAAGCCGTCCCTGCGCCAGTACAAAGGCAAGGGTGAGCTTCCGAAAGTCGCAGATGGCCTGGGTATTGCGATCGTTTCCACCTCCCGGGGCGTGATGACCGATCGTGCGGCCCGTCAAGCTGGTGTCGGCGGCGAAGTCCTCTGCACCGTATTCTAGGAGTTTGGAATGTCCCGCGTAGCCAAGTATCCGGTTAAATTGCCGAACGGCGTCGAGGCAAAGCTCGACGGCGACAAGCTGACCGTGAAGGGCAGCAAAGGCCAGCTGGAACTGACCGTCCACCAGGACGTGGTCATCTCTATGGAAGAAGGTCAGATGACCTTCGCTCCGTCCGAGACCGCCAAGAACTGGGCAATGGTTGGTACCACTCGTGCTCTGGTCAACAACATGGTGTCTGGTGTTTCCGAAGGCTTCACCAAGTCTCTGGAAATCAATGGTGTGGGTTATCGTGCCCAGGCCAAAGGCCAGACAATCAACCTGACACTGGGCTTCTCACACCCGGTCGACTATGAACTGCCGGCAAGTGTTACGGCTGAAACGCCGAAGAACACTCAGATCGTCCTCACGTCTGCTGACAAGCAGGCTTTGGGTCAGGTCGCCGCAGAGATTCGCGCATTCCGTCCGCCGGAGCCCTACAAGGGCAAAGGTATTCGGTACAGCGACGAAGTCGTCCGTCGTAAAGAAGCCAAGAAGAAGTAAGGCAGGGTTATGAACGCGAAGAAAGAATCTCGTCTCCGTCGTGCCCGCCGCGCTCGTGCGAAAATCCGCGAGCTGGGCGTGTTTCGCCTGTGCGTGAACCGCACCCCGCGTCACATCTACGCGCAGATCATCTCGCCGGATGGCGGCCAGGTCCTGGCCACCGCATCCACGCTCGACAAGAGCCTGCGCGAAGGTTCTACCGGTAACTCGGACTCCGCCGCCAAGGTGGGTGCTCTGATTGCCGAGCGCGCGAAGGAAGCGGGTATCAAGCAAGTGGCTTTCGATCGCTCCGGGTACAAGTACCACGGTCGCGTGAAGGCCCTGGCCGATGCCGCACGTGAAGGCGGCCTGGAATTCTAAAGGGTTTTACGATGGCGAATATCGAACAGAAGGGCGGTGACCTGCAAGAGAAGCTCGTGCAGATCAACCGCGTCGCCAAGGTAGTCAAGGGCGGCCGTATCTTCGGTTTCACCGCTCTGACTGTCGTTGGTGACGGCAATGGTCGTGTTGGCTTCGGCCGTGGCAAGGCGCGTGAAGTGCCGGTCGCGATCCAGAAGGCAATGGACCAAGCTCGTCGCAACATGATCAAGGTCGACCTGAAGGGCCACACCCTGCAGTATCCGGTGAAGGCTCGTCACGGCGCATCCAAGATCTACATGCAGCCAGCGTCCGAAGGTACCGGCATCATTGCCGGCGGTGCGATGCGTTCCGTGCTCGAACTGGCTGGCGTCCATGACGTCCTGGCCAAGTGCTACGGTTCCACCAATCCGGTCAACGTGGTGCGCGCGACCATCAACGGTCTCGCTGCCATGAAATCTCCGGAAGACATCGCCGCCAAGCGTGGCCTGTCTGTCGACAAGATTGCGGGGTAAGGCACCATGGCAGCTAAGATCACGGTAACCCAGATCCGCAGCACCATCGGCGTCCTCGAAAAGCACAAGGCCACTATGAAAGGTCTTGGCCTGCGCCGCATCGGTCACACTGTCGAGCTGGAAGACACCCCCGCGGTACGCGGCATGATCAACAAGGTTCACTACCTTGTCCGTGTTGAGGGAGAGTAATCCATGAAATTGAATACCCTGAGTCCGGCCCCGGGCTCCAAGCACGCTGCAAAGCGTGTCGGTCGTGGTATCGGCTCCGGTCTTGGTAAGACCGGCGGTCGTGGCCACAAGGGCCAGAAGTCCCGTTCCGGTGGCAGCGTCAAGCCGGGCTTCGAAGGCGGTCAGATGCCTATGCAGCGTCGCCTGCCGAAGTTTGGTTTCACTTCCGCGAAGTCTCTGATTTCCGAAGAAGTGCGCCTGAGCGAACTGGCACTGGTAGACGGCGAGATCGTCGACCTCGAAACGCTGAAGAAGGCCAACGTGCTTCGTGATTCCACGAAGTTCGCGAAGGTCATGCTCTCCGGCGAACTGGACAAGGCAGTCACGGTTCGCGGCATTAAGGTCACCAAGGGTGCCCGTGCTGCGATCGAAGCTGCCGGTGGCAAGGTAGAGGACTAAATGGCTAAGTCAGGAAACGTACCGGCGATGCAGGGAAGTGGGTTGAGCGAACTCTGGGCGCGTTTGCGCTTCGTGTTCATCGCCATCGTGGTGTACCGAATCGGTGCACACATCCCCGTTCCCGGTATCAATCCTGACCAGCTTGCTGCCTTGTTCAGGGAAAACCAGGGCACCATCCTGAGCATGTTCAACATGTTCTCCGGTGGTGCACTGGAGCGAATGAGTATCTTCGCGCTGGGCATTATGCCCTACATATCCGCGTCGATCATCATGCAGCTCCTGACGGTGGTCTCGCCTCAGCTTGAGCAGTTGAAAAAGGAAGGCGAGGCCGGCCGTCGCAAGATCAGCCAGTACACGCGCTACGGCACGGTAGTACTGGCCCTGGTCCAATCGATCGGCATGGCAGTCGGACTGGTCGGAAACGGTGTCGCCTATTCCGCTGACTTCAGCTTCTACTTCACCGCCGTGAGTACGTTCGTGGCTGGTGCAGTGTTCCTGATGTGGCTGGGAGAGCAGATCACCGAGAAGGGTATCGGCAACGGGATCTCACTGATCATCTTTGCTGGTATTGTCGCCGGGCTGCCGAGTGCCATCGGCCAGTCTTTCGAACTGGCGCGCAATGATGGTGCCTGGAATGTGCTTCCGCTGCTGGCGCTGACGCTGCTCGCAGTCATTACCGTTGCCTTCGTGGTGTTCATCGAACGCGGCCAACGCCGCATCACGGTGAACTATCCGCGCCGTCAGGTTGGCAACAAGATGTATGCAGGTCAGAGCAGCTACTTGCCGATGAAGGTCAACATGGCCGGGGTCATCCCGCCGATCTTCGCGTCAAGCATCCTGCTGTTCCCTGCGTCGATGGGTCAATGGTTTGGCCAGAGTGAAAGCATGCAATGGTTGCAGACGGCATCTCAGGCTCTCGGGCCGGGTCAGCCACTGTATATCTTGCTTTTCGCTGCCGCTGTAGTATTCTTCTGCTTCTTCTACACGGCGCTGGTCTTCAATCCGAAGGATGTTGCTGACAACCTCAAGAAGTCAGGAGCGTTTCTGCCGGGTATTCGCCCAGGCGAACAGACCGCCCGTTACATCGATAAGGTGATGACTCGCCTGACGCTGTTCGGCGCCCTCTACATCACCCTAGTCTCCCTGATGCCTCAATTCCTCGTTGTTGCATGGCAGGTTCCGTTCTATTTCGGCGGCACCTCTCTGCTCATCGTGGTCGTGGTGGTCATGGACTTCATGGCCCAGGTGCAGTCGCATCTGATGTCAAATCAGTATGCGTCGGTGATGAAGAAGGCCAACCTCAAAGGCTATGGCAGCGGTGGCATGATGCGCTGATTGCGCAGCCCCTGTTAGCAAACTGGAGAGAACGATGAAAGTTCGAGCTTCCGTCAAGAAAATTTGCCGTAACTGCAAGATCATTCGGCGTCGTGGCGCAGTGCGGGTCATCTGCACTGAGCCCCGCCACAAGCAGCGTCAGGGTTAATTCCCTCGACCCGCTTAGCTGAATACAAGCTCGGGTGCTGGCATACCCCCTTGTTCCCAATGGGATCAAGGGGTATGCTATTGCGCCCTTTGTGGATGTAAAATCCGCCGCTAACCTTTCGGAGAAAACTGATGGCCCGTATTGCTGGCGTCAATATCCCGGACAACAAGCACGCGGCGATCTCGCTGACTTATATCTTCGGGATTGGCCGTACGCGTGCACAGCAGATCTGCGCCGCTCTCGGTTTAGAACCGAGCGTCAAGATCGCTGATCTGTCTGTTGAACAACTGGACCTGGTTCGTGCCGAGGTGGGTAAGTACACCGTCGAAGGCGACCTGCGTCGTGAGATCACGCTGAACATCAAGCGTCTCATGGACCTCGGTTGCTATCGTGGCCTGCGCCATCGTCGTGGTCTTCCGTTGCGCGGTCAGCGCACCAAGACCAACGCACGTACACGCAAAGGTCCGCGTAAACCGATTCGCAAGTAAACGAACTGGCGTTTAGACAGGAAACATCTAATGGCTAACCCGAGTAAGCGCAAGAAGGTTAAAAAGCAGGTAGTGGATGCCATCGCGCATATCCACGCCTCTTTTAACAACACTATCGTGACGATCACAGACCGCCAGGGCAATGCTCTTTCCTGGGCAACTGCCGGTGGTTCGGGTTTTCGTGGTTCTCGCAAGAGCACCCCGTTCGCTGCGCAAGTCGCAAGTGAACGTGCAGCGACCGCTGCAGCCGAATATGGTGTGAAGAACGTCGACGTGCTGGTCAAGGGCCCGGGTCCGGGTCGTGAGTCCGCCGTGCGTGCTCTCAATGCCGCAGGCTTCCGCGTGCAAAGCATCACCGACGTGACCCCCATCCCGCATAATGGGTGCCGTCCGCCGAAGAAACGCCGCGTTTAAGGAGACAGACTCATGGCTCGTTATATTGGACCGAAGTGCAAACTGTCTCGTCGTGAAGGCACCGACCTCTTCCTGAAGAGTGGCGTGACTCCGTTCGAGAAGAAGTGCAAATCCGAACAACCCCCGGGTGTTCATGGCCAGCGCCGTCAGCGTCTTTCAGACTACGGCCTGCAGCTGCGTGAAAAGCAGAAAGTACGTCGCATGTACGGCGTGCTGGAAAAGCAATTCCGCAACTACTACAAAGAAGCCGCTCGCCTCAAGGGTGCGACCGGTGAGGTTCTGCTCCAGCTCCTCGAGACTCGTCTCGACAACGTCGTCTACCGCATGGGCTTCGGCTCCACGCGTTCCGAGGCACGTCAGCTGGTCAGCCACAAGGCGATCGCCGTGAACGGCCGTACCGTCAACGTTGCTTCCTTCAAAGTGAAGGCTGGCGATGTGGTCACCGTTCGTGAGAAGGCCAAGAACCAGGCTCGCATCCAGCAGTCTCTGGCACTCGCTGCCAACCGCGGTGATGTCTCCTGGGTCGACGTCGACTCCAAGAAGATGGAAGGCACTTTCAAGGCTGTCCCCGAGCGTGGCGACCTGTCTGCCGATATCAACGAAAACCTGATCGTCGAGCTGTACTCCAAGTAATGTAACGCCGGGCCGATTCGTCGGCCCGGCTGGAGTACCCAGATTATCCGTTTGGCAGCCTTAAAGGTGTTCTTATGCAGCGCTCAGTGACAGAGTTTCTCCGTCCTCGCGATATCAAGGTCGAGGAAGTCAGCGCCCATCACGCGCGTATCGTCCTCGAACCCTTCGAGCGTGGTTTCGGCCACACCCTGGGGAATGCTCTGCGTCGCATCCTGCTTTCTTCCATGCCCGGCTGTGCCGTCGTGGAAGCTGAGATCGAAGGCGTTCTGCACGAGTACAGCGCCATTGAAGGGGTGCAGGAGGATGTGATCGAAATCCTGCTGAACCTCAAGGACGTGGCCATCAAGATGCATGGTCGCGACGAAGCTGTGCTGGCGCTGAACAAGAAGGGCCCGGGTATCGTGACTGCTGGCGACATCGCTGGCGACCACGATCTCGAAATCGTGAATCCGGATCACGTCATCGCTCACCTCAATGATGGTGGCGAGCTGAAGATGCAGCTCAAGATCGCTCGTGGCCGCGGCTACGAAGCGGCAGATGCACGCATCTCTGCTGATGACGAATCACGTGCCATTGGCCGCCTCCAGCTGGATGCGACCTTTACCCCGGTTCGTCGGGTCTCCTATGCCGTCGAGGCTGCGCGTGTTGAACAGCGCACCAACCTCGACAAGCTGGTGATCGACCTGGAAACCGACGGCACACTGGATCCGGAAGAAGCGATCCGCCGCTCCGCAACTATCCTGCAGGAGCAGCTGGCCGCCTTCGTTGATCTGGAAGCAGACAAGGAACAGGAAGTCGAAGAAGAGGAAGATCAAATCGATCCGATCCTTCTCCGTCCCGTAGACGATCTTGAGCTGACTGTTCGCAGTGCGAACTGTCTCAAGGCCGAGAATATCTATTACATCGGTGATCTCATTCAGCGCACCGAAGTTGAGCTGCTGAAGACCCCGAATCTCGGCAAGAAGTCCTTGAATGAAATCAAGGACGTGCTGTCCGCGCGTGGTCTGTCCCTCGGCATGCGGTTGGAAAACTGGCCGCCCGCAAGCCTGAAGGACGACAAGGCTTCCGCTTAAGGAAGCCCGGTCGGCTCAAGCCCCAGACTGGTAAGGAATCACAACCATGCGTCATCGTAAGAGTGGTCGTCACCTGAACCGTACCAGCTCTCACCGTGAAGCCATGTTCAAGAACATGTGCATCTCTCTGGTAGAGCACGAAGTCATCAAGACTACCCTGCCGAAAGCCAAGGAACTGCGTCGTCATATCGAGCCGCTGATCACCCTGGCCAAGCAGGACACCGTTGCGAACCGCCGTTTGGCGTTCTCTCGCACGCGCTCCAAGGAAGCGGTCGGCAAGCTCTTCAATGAGCTCGGCCCGCGCTACACCTCCCGTCCGGGCGGTTACCTGCGCATCCTGAAGTGCGGCTATCGCGCCGGTGACAATGCCCCGATGGCATTCGTCGAGCTGGTCGATCGCCCGGTTGCCTCCGAGGCAGCGGGCGAAGAGTAAGCTTCGGCTTGCTTCGTCCACAAGAAAAGGCCAACCCTCACGGGTTGGCCTTTTTTTATGCCTGACAGTTGGCCGTGTGACACTGGCGTGTCATTTTCCGGAAGGTCCACCTCGCCCCGGGGTGTGTTGAGGATGGGCTGGGGTGAGGTGGGCCAGAGGAGCGGAAGGGGCGTAAGCCGACGCCTAATTGCTGGTCTCGGCCTTCTTCTTGCTGCTCGAGGTGGCACTGGTGGCTTTCTGGCGCTCCAGTAGCGGCGCCAGGAAGCGACCTGTGTGCGAGATCTCCTGCGTGGCCAGTTGCTCAGGGGTGCCTTCAGCGATGATCTGACCGCCGCCTGAGCCACCCTCCGGGCCGAGGTCGATCAGCCAATCGGCCGTCTTGATCACATCCAGGTTGTGCTCGATCACGACTACGGTGTTGCCGTGATCACGCAGACGGTGCAATACGACCAGCAGCTGGCGAATATCCTCGAAGTGCAGGCCGGTGGTCGGCTCATCGAGAATATAGAGCGTCTTGCCGGTATCGCGCTTGGCTAGTTCGCGCGCCAGCTTGACGCGTTGGGCTTCACCGCCGGACAGTGTGGTCGCACTCTGGCCGAGGCGGACGTAGGAAAGGCCGACATCCATCAGTGTCTGCAGGCGGCGGGCAATGGCCGGAACCGGCGAGAAGAACTCCAGCGCCTCCTCGATGGTCATCTCCAGCACTTCGTGGATATTCTTGCCCTTGTACTCCACTTCAAGCGTCTCGCGGTTGTAGCGCTTGCCCTTGCAGACATCGCAGGGCACGTACATGTCGGGCAGGAAGTGCATCTCGACCTTGATCAGGCCGTCGCCCTGACAGGCCTCGCAGCGGCCGCCCTTGACGTTGAAGCTGAAGCGGCCCGGCTTGTAGCCGCGGGCGCGTGCTTCCTGAGTGCCGGAGAACAGCTCACGTATCGGCGTGAAGATGCCGGTATAGGTTGCCGGATTGGAGCGCGGCGTCCGTCCGATGGGGCTCTGGTCGATATCCACCATCTTGTCGAACAGGTCCAGCCCTTCGATGGTGCCGTAGGGCGCGGGCGTCAGGGTGGTGGCCCGATTGAGCTCACGCGCGGCCAGCGGCATCAGGGTGGCGTTGATCAGCGTCGACTTGCCTGAGCCCGAGACCCCGGTGATGCACGTCAGCAGGCCTGTCGGCAGTGTCAGCGTCACATCCTGCAGATTGTTGCCGGTGGCACCGGTCAGGCGCAGCACCTTGTCAGGGTTGGCCGGAAGGCGGTAGGGCGGCACGGCAATCTCGCGCTCGCCGCTCAGGTATTGTCCGGTCAATGAGCCAGGCGTCGCCTCGATCTGCTCTGGGGTGCCCTGGGCGACGATCTCGCCACCATGCACGCCGGCGCCCGGGCCGATATCCAGCACATGGTCGGCGGCGCGAATCGCGTCCTCATCATGCTCGACCACGATCACGGTGTTGCCCAGATCGCGCAGGTGGATCAGCGTCTTGAGCAGGCGATCATTGTCGCGCTGATGCAGGCCGATGGACGGCTCATCGAGGATGTACATCACCCCGACCAGGCCGGCACCGATCTGGCTGGCGAGACGGATACGCTGTGCCTCACCGCCGGACAGTGTGTCGGCGCTACGCTCCAGGGTCAGATAGTCGAGGCCGACATTGACGAGAAATTCGAGGCGCGCCTGGATCTCATGCACGATCTTGGCGGCGATCTCGCCCTTGCGTCCCGGCAGACTCAGCTTGCCGAACTCTTCCCACGCCTCACCGATCGGCTGACGCACGACCTCGGAAAGAGTGCGGCCATCGACATAGACGTTGCGCGCCTCACGACGCAGGCGCGAGCCGTCGCAACTCGGGCACGGCTGGACCGCCAGATAGCGGGCGAGGTCCTCGCGCACCATGTTGGATTCTGTCTCGCGGTAACGGCGCTCCATGTTGGGCAGCACGCCCTCGAAGGGGTGCTCGCGGGTCACCTTGCGGCCACGGTCATTCACGTAGCTGAAGGCAATGTCCTCGCGGCCGCTGCCGTTGAGCACGGCGTCGCGCGCTTCATCGCTGAGCGACTCCCAGGCCGCTTCCAGCGCGAAACCGTAATGCTCGGCAACGGCCTGCAGCTGGCTGAAGTAGTAGACGCTGCGGCGGTCCCAGCCCTTGATGACGCCTTCGGCCAGTGACAGCTCAGGGTGGCTGATCAGCTTATCGGGATCGAAATACTGCTTCACGCCGAGGCCGTCACAGGTCGGGCAGGCGCCCGCCGGGTTGTTGAAGGAGAACAGGCGCGGTTCCAGCTCGGCCAGTGCATAGCCACACACCGGGCAGGCGAAGCGCGAGGAGAAGACGAGGTCTTCCTGTTCGCCATCCATGAAGTGCAGGCGCGCGCTGCCGTCGGCCAGGTTCAGTGCGGTCTCGAAGGATTCGGCCAGACGCTGCTTGAGGTCTTCGCGCACCTTGAAGCGATCGACGACGACGTCGATGTCATGCTTCTTGTTCTTCTCCAGCGGCTTGAGGTCATCCAGCTCGACGATCACGCCGTCGATGCGTGCACGCACGAAGCCCTGAGCGCGCAGCTCTGACAGCAATTGGAGATGCTCACCCTTGCGGCCACTGACTACGGGAGCCAGCAGCATCAGCTTGCTGCCTTCCGGGAGGGCGAGCGCCTGATCGACCATCTGCGAGATGGTCTGGGCTTCCAGGTCAATCGCGTGGTCCGGGCAGCGCGGTGTACCGGCGCGTGCATACAGCAGGCGCAGGTAATCGTAGATCTCGGTAATGGTGCCGACGGTGGAGCGCGGATTGTGCGAGGTCGACTTCTGTTCGATGGAAATCGCCGGTGACAGACCCTCGATATGGTCGATGTCCGGCTTTTCCATCATTGAGAGGAACTGACGTGCGTAGGTGGACAGTGATTCGACGTAGCGCCGCTGTCCCTCGGCGTAGAGAGTGTCAAAGGCAAGTGATGACTTGCCGGAACCGGAAAGTCCGGTCACCACGATCAGCTTGTCACGCGGCAGTTCGACATCGATGTTCTTGAGGTTGTGGGTGCGCGCACCCCTCACCTGAATCCTGTCCATTGCCACCTCGGGCTGCGTCGATAAAAGCAACGATTATAAGGCGCGGGTGAAACACCCGGCAAAGGCTGCATGCTTTCAAAGCCGTCAAGCGGGCCTTAGAATATGCAGTCCATTGGTGGGCGACCACCGTTGGACGTCATATCTCGGCGACCCACGTGGTCGGCCTCCCTCTTCTTGACTGTCATGCTCCGGAGCCCGCCGCCGCCCATGAAAACCTCTCGACTGCTCGCGCCGGAACGCCGTGCCATCGTCGGCCTTGCCAGCCTCTATGCGACTCGCATGCTGGGGCTGTTCATGGTGTTGCCGGTGCTGGCGCTCTATACCCGTGACCTCGCCGGTGCGACGCCGACACTGGTCGGCGTGGCGCTGGGTGGCTACGGGCTGACCCAGGCATTGCTGCAGATTCCGTTCGGCTGGCTGTCAGACCGACTGGGGCGCAAGGCCGTGATCGGCTTCGGGCTCGGGTTGTTCATCCTGGGCTCGCTGGTCGCGGCGACGGCCGACAGCATCGAGATGATCATCCTCGGGCGCTGTCTACAGGGCAGCGGCGCCGTGGCGGGAGCGATCATGGCACTGCTGGCCGATCAGACCCGAGAGGAGGTTCGCACCATGGCGATGGCCTCCATCGGCATGTCGATCGGGGTCGCCTTTGCACTGGCGATGGTCGCAGGGCCATTGGCCGCAGATGCCTTCGGCTTGTCAGGGGTCTTCTGGTTGACCGCCGTGATGGCCCTCGCAAGCCTGTTCGTGCTCTGGAAGCTGGTGCCAGCTGCGCCCAGGCGTCAGCATCAGGATGTGGGGCTTGATAGGCGCCAGCTCAAGGGTATCCTCACGAATTCCGCATTGTTGCGCATGGATGTGTCGATCTTTGCGCTGCACATGATCCTGACCGCCTGCTTCGTGGCCATTCCCCAGCAGCTGGTCAACTTCGGCATCGCTCCGGCGCATCATGGCTGGATCTACCTGCCATTGATGGGGCTGGCCTTTGTCGCCATGCTGCCGCTGGTCATCGTGGCCGAGAAGTATCGGCGCATGAAGCCCGTCTTTCTGGGGGCCGTCGCGACCATCGCGACAAGCTTGCTGCTGCTGGGTGTCGATGGCATCGAGCATGCAGGGCTGGCGATGTTCCTCGGCCTGCTGTGGCTGTTCTTCGTTGCCTTCAATCTGCTTGAAGCGACCTTGCCGTCGATGATCTCCAAACTGGCTCCTGCCGGTGCCAAGGGCACGGCGATGGGGGTCTATTCCACCAGTCAGTTCCTGGGCGCCTTCGTGGGCGGTGTCGGGGGCGGCTGGTTGACCGGGCATTTCGGTCTGAGCGGCGTGTTCTTCGCCATGGGGCTGGTCGCCATTCTGTGGCTGGCCGTGGTGTGGGGCATGCAACCGCCGCGACATCTGGGCAGTGAAGTGATCGGCCTGTCTCCCGAGGCCTCGCAATTGTCAGCCGTCGAGCTGCAGACACGCCTGCTGGCGATTCCCGGCGTGGAAGAGGCGCTCGTGGTGCGTGAGGAACGGGTCGCTTATCTCAAGGTCACACGCGATACACTGGATGACAAGGCGCTGGCCCGCTTCACTCGCCAGCGTGATGACGAAACTCCGGCAGGCGCGGAAGTGCCTGCCAGCTGAACTCTGACATCGGCGATACATTGCCGGTGCACTTGATACCTTCTCCGGTGCCCATGGCGCGCCGGTCTATTTGCAGGAGTAATCTTCATGGCTCGTGGCGTAAACAAGGTCATTCTGATCGGTAATCTCGGTCAAGACCCGGAAGTTCGCTTCACCCCGTCCGGCAGTGCGGTGTGCAACCTGAACCTCGCGACGACGGACACCTGGAATGATCGCCAGAGCGGTCAACGTCAGGAACGTACCGAATGGCACCGTGTGGTGATGTTCAACAAGCTGGCTGAAGTGGCCCAGCAATACGTCAAGAAAGGCTCACGCCTGTATATCGAAGGCCGCCTGCAGACGCGCAAGTGGCAGGATCAGAACGGCAATGACCGTTACAGCACGGAAATCGTGGCCAACGACATGCAGATGCTGGATACGCGTGGTGAAGGTGGCGGTGGCAACTTCGCTGGTGGTCGCCCGCAGCAGGCGCCTCAGCAGGGCGGCCAGCAACCGGCCGCAGCGCCTCAGCAGGGTGGCCAGTTCGGTGGCCAGCAGCCGGCCCCTCAGCAAGGTGGCCAGTTCGGTGGTCAGCAGCCGGCCCCTCAGCAAGGCGGTCAGTTCGGTGGTCAGCAGCCGGCCCCTCAGCAGGGCAACAACTTCGGTGGCCAGCAGCCCGCCCAGCAGAACAATTCCCAGAACAACAACTTCGGTGCGCCGCCCGCGGGCAGCTTCGATGATTTCGATGATGAAATCCCGTTCTGAATAAAGTCTTTCGCCTGTGCGCCGATAGAATGCGCAAGCGATAACGATGAAAGGCCCTCGCTCAGCGAGGGCTTTTTTTTGAATCAACCATGAGACGGTTTCCGTTTTATTTCTTCAAGCGTCTGTTTTTTCATGAAATTTCGCTGATCATGAAGAATGAACCAGAGCGTGACATCCAGTGGGTTTTGTCGCGCGTAAGGGGGGGGAGCGCCAGTCCATTGCGGCTCATACATGCGTTGCAAACGAGCGTTGTGCAAAAAACGCTTCATGGCCGTATTCTCTCAGTATCAAGCCGCTGGGCTGTCAATGTTGTCGGGTGGCAATCCAAGGTCTGAGAATCCTGTCGTGGTACTCCAGAGGGAGTGCTGGCGATATGACGCCGCTGTCGGATTTCCGCCCCTGTCTTGCCGACTATGGCATGCCCCTGATGATCGAGGTTATTCATGCATGGCAGTTATTCCTACCCACTGGTCGCCCTGTCAATCGTGGTCGCCGTGCTGGCTTCACATGCAGCGCTGCAGCTGATTCGTCAGGTCGCGCTGGCCCCTTCGCGCGCCACCAGCCTCGGCTGGCTGGTGGGCGGAGCCGTGGCGATGGGGTTGGGTGTCTGGGCCATGCACTTCATCGGCATGCTGGCGTATGAATGTCAGGTTCCGGTCACCTATGCGCCCGGCCTGACGGCATTGTCGGTGCTGATCGCGATGCTGGCCTCGGGGCTGGCACTCTGGGTGAATACGCTGCCACGCCTGACGCCGATGCTGTTGATGACGAGCGGGACCATCATGGGCGGCGGCATCGCCACGATGCACTACACCGGCATGGCGGCGATGCAGATGAACATGCCTTACCGCTATGACCCGCTGCTGTTCGCGGTGTCCATCGTGGTGGCGGTGGTGGCCGCGACGGCGGCCCTGTGGCTGGGAGGCTTCTTCTTGCGCCAGCGCCGCCCCAATCGCACCTATCAGGCTCTGGCGGCCGGCGTGATGGGACTTGCCATTGCCGGCATGCATTACATCGGCATGGAGGCGATGGTGATGATGCCGCTGACCACGCCCATCATCTCTCCTGCCGGGGCTGGCATGAACTCCGGGCAGAACATGTGGCTGGCTCTGGCCATCGCGATCGCGACCCTGGCCGTGCTGGGGCTGGCGCTACTGGCCATCAGTGCCGAGCAGCGCATGCGGCGCAGCCGTCATTACCGCTCGCGCCTGGATGGCCTGCTGGAGTATCGGACCCGGGAGCTGCGTCATGAGCGTGATCAGGTCGCGGTCATGCTGGATTCCATCGATGAGGGAGTGATCAGCCTCGATCGCGAGGGCCATATCCAGCACATCAATCCCATCGCTGCCGAACTGTGTGGCTGGGACCCGTCGTTGGCCCGCGGGCGCCCCTGGGCGCGCATCTTGCAGCTGCGCCATGAAGGTACGTTGCAGTCGGTTTCCAGCCAGCTGGAAGGGGTCTTGCAGCGCGGCGAAGTGGTGCACATGTCCAGCCAGACGCTGCTGGTGGCACGCGATGGCAGTGAATGTGCCGTGGAGCTCAAGGCTTCGCCCGTGCGCCGTCGCAGCGGGGATGTCGAGGGTGCCGTACTGGTCTTCCGCGACATCAGCTATCGCCAGGCCATGATTCGGCGCCTCAACTTCCAGGCGCATCACGACAGTCTGACCGGTCTGCACAATCGCACCGCCTTCGATGACTCTCTCACCGCGGCGCTGGCTGATGGCGGCTTTCACCAGCTGCTGTATCTGGATCTCGATTTCTTCAAGGTGGTCAACGACACCTGCGGGCACGCGGCCGGAGACACCGTATTGCGTGAGCTCTCCGCACTGATGCGAGCGCATGTGCGGGAAACGGATGTACTGGCACGCCTGGGGGGTGATGAGTTTGCCGTGCTGCTCTATCGCTGTTCTCGCGAGCAGGCCATCGAGCGTGCCGAAGCGCTGTGTGCGGCCGTCAGTGCCTATCGCTACTACGATGAGGGGCGTCCATTCCAGTTGGGCGTCAGCATCGGGGTTGCACCGGTCGAGAGCGGTGTCCAGGCCTCCGAGGTTCTGCGGCAGGCGGATGGGGCCTGCTACATGGCCAAGCAGAGCGGGCGCAACCAGGTGCATGCCTACCATGACGGAGATGCGGGATTCGAGCGCGCCCAGCGTGAGGTGCAATGGCTGCCGCTGCTGCACGAGGCGCTGGAGAATGATCGCTTCACGCTGTACATCCAGCCGATCCGCTCGCTGAGTGATGCCACCAGCAAGCCCTACTACGAGGTGCTGCTGCGTTACGTCAACGACTCGGGCGAGCACCTGGCTCCGGCGCACTTCATGGCGACGGCAGAGCGATTCGGCCTGATGCCCGAGATTGATATCTGGGTCGTCACCCAGGCGCTGCAGGTGCTGGAGTCCGATGATGGTCGCATCGAATCGGATGCCGTGCTGGCGATCAATCTCTCCGGTCAGAGCATGGGTGACCTGCGCATGCGCGATCAGCTGGCGGCGCTGGTCACGCAAAGCTCCGTCAAGCCTCAGCGGCTGTGCTTCGAGATCACCGAGACGGCGGCCATCAGCAATCTGGCCCAGGCGCGCGAGTTCATCTACAGCATGCGCCGGCTCGGCTGCAGCTTCGCCCTGGACGACTTCGGCAGCGGCATGTCGTCCTTTGCCTACCTCAAGGAACTGCCGGTCAATCAGCTCAAGATCGACGGCGCCTTCGTGCGCAACCTGACTCGCGATAGCCTCGATGCCGCCATCGTCTCCGCCATCTGTGGCATCTGTGCCCAGATGGGCATCATCACGGTGGCGGAATATGTCGAGCGTCTTGAGCTGATCCCCGCCCTCGAGCTGATCGGTGTCGACTTCGTGCAAGGCTATGGCATCGGCCGTCCTCAACCGATCGGCGCCCCGCTGATCCCCATCACTCCACGCAACAACGGGCCTGCAGCCAGTCTGCAAGGTTGATAGAATGACACCTTTGCATCGTCGCCTCTTGCGGCGATGCGCCTGTTTGCTGGAGCCTGCCTGTGAAACTCTTGCTGCTAGATGCCGGGCATTGTCTTGGCTTGGGGCTGATTCGTGCGGCCAGTACGCGCGCTGATCTTGAGCTCAACGCCGTCGAGTCTGACCGTATTGATGCCGGCGACATCCGCGCCAGTCAGGCGGATGTCGTCATCGTGCCACCGTTCGCACGCCCGGCCGATTCCGCACCTGCCGAGGTGATGGCGCATGCCGAGGCGGTGGAGCAAGTGCTGGCCGCCTGCATCGAGACTGGCACACCGCTGGTATGGTGCGTGGCAGATCAGATGTTCGAGCAGGGCGGCGAAGGCTTGCTCGACGAGGATGAGGTGCCCTCGCCGATCGATACGGCGCTGCGCCGCGTCATCGCGACCGGTGATCGCATCCGTGCCGAGCTGCCCAATCACCTGATCGTACGTCTTGGCCCGCTGTTCGGTCCCGAAGGACGTGATGCCTGGCTGCCGACGCTGATCGAGCGCCTGCTGGCGGGAGAAGAGGTGCGTGCCGCCGAGGATGTCATCCTCTGTCCGACCAGTGTCGATGCCGTGGCGATGGCGTTGATCGGCATGCTCCAACAACAGCGCTGCGGTGCGGGTGCCTGGGGGGCCTACCATCTGGCCGGCACCGAGCCCACCAGTACCTACGCCTTCGTCAGTGTCGTGCGTACCCAGCTGATCACCCGCCTCGAGGGGCTGGGCGAGACGGTGGCCGCAGGCCCGCTCAAGGCGCTGACCCTCAACGCCGGTACGCCGCTGCGGCGTGTGCTCAACTGCCGCCGCGTGCTGGACACCTTCGGTGTGCATCAGAAACCGTGGCGCCTCGAACTATCCCGCCTGATGGATGACTGGATCGCGCAGCGCGCTTCCGGTTCATCTCGCTCTGATTCGATCTGACCTGTGGAGACTGTGCCTGTGAATGCGCTGCGTAGCGTGCTGTTTTATGTAGGTTATTTCATGGCGTTGCTGCTAAGTGCCGTGGTGCTGGTGCCGCTGGCGGCCTGCCTTCCGCTACAGGCGCGCTACCGTGTCCTGCATAGTTACAACCATATCGTGCTGTGGTGGTTCCGTCTGACCTGTGGCGTGAAGGTGCGGGTGAGCGGGCGTGACACCTTGCCTGAGGGGGCCTGCGTGTTGCTGGCCAACCACCAGAGCGAATGGGAAACTATCTATCTGCAGGTGGCCAAGCGCCCGCTATGCACCGTGCTCAAGCAGGAGCTGCTGAAGATTCCGGTCTTCGGCTGGGGGCTGAAGCTGCTGGAGCCGATCCCACTGGATCGCACCCAGCCGGCCAAGGCGCTCAAGCAGGTGCTATCAGTGGGCACCCAGCGCCTCAAGGACGGTTTTACCGTGTTGATCTTCCCGGAAGGCACGCGCATCGCGCCGGGGACTCGCAAGAAGTTCAACAAGTCCGGTGCCGCGATTGCCTGCCGTGCCGGTGTACCGGTGGTGCCGGTGGCGCACAATGCCGGTGAGATCTGGCCCAATGACAGCTGGATCAAGCGCCCGGGCACCATCCATGTCGCCTATGGCCCGGCCATCGAGACGGCGGGTCGCAAGCCGGACGCGGTGATCGCCGATGTCGAGGCCTGGGTCGAGGCCAAGCTGCAGGAAATCTCCAGCGTCCAGCGTCCGCCGTTGGAAGAGGAAGCGGCGGCCGATAGCGTCGGCGCCTGACTGTCTGGCGCCTTCCCTTTGCTCACCTGATTCATCCGGTGCTGCCAGCGAGTACCGGACAGCCACCAAAAAGGCCGCCCCGAAGGGCGGCCTTTTCGTGTCTCACACCAGCGCGAATCTGCAGACTGCATGTCTGCTGAACGCGCGCTGAATCAGTCCTGGAAACGTTCCAGAATCAGGCAGGCGTTGGTGCCACCGAAGCCGAAGCTGTTGGACAGCACACGGTCGATCTTGACGCCATCACGACGGGTCGTGACGATGTCGAGGCCTTCGGCGCGGTCATCCAGCTCGCTGACATTGGCAGACGCGGCAATGAAGTCGTTCTCCATCATCAGCATGGAGTAGATGGCTTCCTGTACGCCAGTGGCGCCCAGAGAGTGACCCGTCAGCGACTTGGTCGAGCTCATTGCCGGGCTGGCGGCGCCGAAGACTTCCTGGATGGCCTTGAGCTCGGCCACATCGCCCACCGGCGTCGAGGTACCGTGGGTGTTGATGTAGTCGATATCGCCATTCACGGTCGCCATCGCCTGACGCATGCAGCGTGCTGCACCTTCGCCGGACGGTGCCACCATGTCGTGGCCATCGGAGGTCGCGCCATAGCCGGTCACTTCGGCGTAGATCTTCGCGCCGCGTGCCTTGGCGTGTTCCAGCTCCTCGAGCACCAGCATGCCGCCGCCACCCGCGATGACGAAGCCATCACGGGTCTTGTCGTACGGGCGCGACGCGGTTTCCGGCGTGTCGTTGTAGCTGGTGGACAGGGCGCCCATGGCGTCGAACAGGCAGGACAGGGTCCAGTGCTCTTCTTCACCGCCACCGGCGAACACGATGTCCTGCTTGTTCAGCTGGATCTGTTCCACGGCGCTACCGATGCAGTGGGCAGACGTGGCACAGGCCGAGGAGATCGAGTAGTTGATACCCTTGATCTTGAACGGCGTGGCCAGGCAGGCAGAGACGGTCGAGCCCATGGTGCGAGTGACGCGATAGGGACCGACACGACGCAGGCCCTTGGCGCGCATCACGTCAGCGGCCTCGACCTGGTTCGCGGAGGAAGCGCCACCGGAACCGGCGATCAGGCCGGTACGCTCATGGGAGACCTGCTCTTCGGTGAGACCGGAATCGGCAATCGCCTGCGCCATGGAGATGTAGGCATAGGCCGCAGCATCCCCCATGAAGCGCAATTGCTTGCGATCGATGTGGTCTTCGAGATTGATGTCGACAACGCCGGCCACGTGGCTACGGAAGCCCAGCTCGGCGTATTCCTCTTTGCGGCGGATACCAGAACGTCCTTCGCGGAGCGATTCCAGGACCTGCTGGCGATCATTGCCCAGGCAGGAAACAATGCCCAGCCCGGTGACTACCACTCTACGCATGGGAGCCTCCCGTTCAGAAGTTCGCAGTGGAGGTGAACAGACCGACGCGCAGGTCGTTGGCCTGATAGATGTCGCGACCGTCAACTGTCACTGTACCATCGGCGATGCCGAGGATCAGCTTGCGAGTGATGACTCGCTTGATGTTGATGGTGTAGGTCACTTTCTTGGCAGTCGGCAGCACCTGGCCAGAGAACTTGACCTCACCGCAGCCCAGCGCGCGGCCACGGCCCGGATTGCCCAGCCAGCCGAGGTGGAAGCCTACCAGCTGCCACATGGCATCGAGGCCCAGGCAGCCCGGCATCACCGGATCACCCGGGAAGTGGCAGTCGAAGAACCACAGGTCCGGAGAGATATCCAGCTCAGCAATCAGCTGACCCTTGCCGTGGCTACCGCCTTCCTCACTGATGTGAGTGATGCGATCCAGCATCAGCATGTTGGGAGCAGGCAGCTGCGCATTGCCCGGGCCGAAGAGTTCGCCCTGGCCACAGGCCAGCAGCTCGTCGCGAGTAAAGGAGTGTTGCTTGGTCACTGAGTCATTCCGAGTAGCGGGATGGTAATGCCGTACGAGGCACCTGAGCGCCTGAATGGGGCTAGTCTAATGGCTGGCACCCCTGAATGCACGTGGGGGCCAGACTAAAGGGCAGCAAGAGCGGGTGCAAATAAGTCCTACAGCTGGGGGGAAAGTGGTCGATAGGAGCTAGTGTGTGATTCGCACGGGGTCCTCTTTGCCGGCATGGGTCGCAACCCGCTGGAGCCATGCCGAGAGTGGCCCGCGCCCTGCAAATGCAGGATCCTCCCCGATGCCCCCTTTCACCGAGAGCTGCTTATGTGGCCGCAAGCCCACTTCAATCGGCCCCTGATCATCGGGGCGCTCGTTGCCTTGACAGCGCTGCCCTGGTTGCCGGGGCTCGAGCTGCGTCTTGCCGCGTTGCTGCCTGCCGTTCTGGCGGGTCTGGACATCGTGCGCCAGCGTCGTCGCCAGCTGCTGCATCGTCAGCTTCTGGAGGCCGCCGTGCACCTGAGCAGTGATGGTCTGGTGATCAGTGATCGCCACAATCGGGTGCTGGCCGTGAACGCTGCCTTCAGTCATATCACCGGTTACGCACCGGAAGAGATCATTGGTCGCAACCCTTCCCTGCTGTCTTCGGGGCGCCACGACGAGGAGTTTCATGCCCGTTATCGCCAGGCGCTCGAGGTCAATGGTCACTGGGAAGGCGAGGTCTGGAATCAGCGCAAGCAGGGGGATGAATACCCCGAGTGGCTGCGGGCGCGCCGTATCGAGCAGGGCGGCGACGTCTTTCATGTCGCTCTCTTTACCGACATCACCCGCCACAAGGCACGCGAGCAGGACCTGCAGCGCCTGGGGCTGGAAGATGCCCTGACGGGCCTGCCCAATCGTCGCCGACTGGGCGACCTGCTGGTCAGTCGCCTCAATGGCCTGCGCGCAGGGGAGGCGATGGACCTGGCACTGATCGATATCGATGCGCTCAAGAGCATCAATGATGCCCTGGGCGCGGAAGGGGGGGATCGCCTGCTGCAGCAGTTCTCCCAGCGTCTGACGGCGCTGGCGCGTGGCGGCGTGGTCGGGCGCATCGGTGGCGACGAGTTTGTCATTCTCCGTTCCACGGCAGGTGGCGAGCATGCCGCCTGGGTGGAAGAGTTGCGCCAGGTGCTGACCAAGCCCTTCGAGATCGGCGATCAGGCGCTGCACCTGGCACTGTCGATCGGCAGCTGCCGCGCCCCGGAGGATGGCGCTGACGCCGATGTGCTGATGCAGCGCCTGGAAAGTGCCCTGTATGCCGCCAAGCGACATGGCCGCAATACCGACATGCGCTTCCAGCCCGCACTGGATGCGGGTGGTGACCTGCAGCTGGGGCTGGCGAATGACCTGCGGGTCGCCATCGAGAGCCAGGGGCAATTGCAGCTGCACTATCAATGTCAGCACGATGCCAGCACCGGTAAGGTCGCCAGTGTCGAGGCGCTGTTGCGCTGGAAGCACCCGCTGCGGGGCGCTATCTCGCCGGCCGAATTCGTGCCGCTGGCCGAGCGCCACGGCCTGATGCTGCGCCTGGGCAACTGGGTACTGCGCGAGGCAGTACAGCAGCAGGCCAGCTGGCGGCGTGCCGGTCACCGCCTGTGCATCTGGGTCAATGTCTCTGCCTTGCAGCTGATCCAGGGTGGCTTTGAAGCCTCACTGGCGGGCCTGTTGCTGGAGTATGACGTGCCCGCCAGCTCCATCGGGCTGGAGCTGACGGAGTCGGTACTGCTGGATGAGCGTGCCGGCGACATCTCACGGCGTCTGGCCGCCCTGCGCGCCCGCGGCCACCAGATCGCGGTGGACGACTTCGGTACCGGCTATTCGTCACTCGCCTATCTGAAGGATCTTCCGGTGGACAAGCTCAAGCTGGACCGTGCCTTCATCCGCAGCCTGCCCGGCGAGCGAGCGGATGCCGCCATCACCATGGCGGTGCTGGCGATGGCCAAGGGCCTGGGCATGGAGATGATCGCGGAAGGCGTCGAGACCGCTGAGCAGCGTGAATACCTGGTATCGAATGGCTGCGGCTGGATCCAGGGGTTCTACTTCTCGCGGCCGGCGCCCGCGGGGGAGGTCATCGAGCGACTCAATGGCTACGAGGCCGGCAATCTGGCCATCAAGGCCGCCTGACGGCCTCAGGCACGCTCGGCATGCCCACGAAGGCCTGCGATGCCCAGACACAGGCCGCCCCAGATCAGCGCCTGGGCCGGTAGCAGCCAGTCGGCGAGGGCCACATTGGCGAGCTGCGCCCCACCGTAATAGGACAGCGGCGCACTGATGGCGCCGCCAGCCGCCGCCAGCCAGGGCCGCTGCCACAACCAGCGCAGCGCATGATGGATCGTGCAGGCGAACAGCGGCCACAGACACCACAACCAGACAGGCAGTGGCAGCCAGTGCGCCCAACCAGGCGTGTCCGAGGTGATGGTGTATCCGCCGGCCAGTGACAGGCTGCCATCCACTACCATCCCCAGCGCCACGAAGGCGGCCAGCCAGCGCAGCTCGCGCAGGCGCTCACTCGTCGGCACGATCAGCCATAGATGCACGGCCAGTATCAGCGGCGTAGCCAACAGGGCGACCGTCGAGCCACCCAGCACACAGCAGAACCAACCGAGCTGAAAGAGACCGGCATTGAGCAGTGCTCCAAGGCGCTCGGACAGCATGTTCAGGCGTCCCAATCCTGGAGCCCCGCCTGTACCGGGCGCGCTCCCGGCCCCCCCAGCAACAGCTGGCAGGTGCCGATGGTGCGCTCGCGGAAGCCCCCCTCGCAGTACGCCAGGTAGTAACGCCACATGCGCACGAAGCGCTCGTCGTAGCCCAGCGCATAGACCTCCCCGAGATGCGCCTCGAAGCGCTGCCCCCAGGCCTTGAGCGTGGCGGCGTAGTGCAGGCCGATATCCTCGAGCTGCAGCAGGTTCAGCTGGGTGTCCTGCTGCATGGCGGTGAGGATCGCCGCATGGGACGGCAGGAAGCCGCCGGGGAAGATGTAACGCTTGATGAAGTCCATCTCGCGGCTTGCGGCCACGAAGCGCTGATCGCGAATCGTGATGGCCTGCAGCGCGATCAGGCCTTCCGGCTCGAGCAGGCGCTCGAGGGTCTTCAGGTAGGTCGACAGATACTGATGGCCGACCGCCTCGATCATCTCCACCGAGACGATACGATCGAAGCGACCTTCCAGTTCCCGGTAGTCTTCCTTGAGCAGCGTGATGCGATCCTCCAGCCCTTCCGCAGCGATACGCGCCTTGGTATAGGCGTGTTGCTCATCGGAGATGGTCGTGGTGGTCACGCGGCATCCGCGTGTTCTTGCGGCATGGATCGCCAGCCCGCCCCAGCCGGTGCCGATCTCCAGCAGGTGATGCTGTGGCCCCAGTTCCAGCAGGTTGAACAGCTTCTCCAGCTTGTGGGTAGAGGCCGCTTCCAGACTGGCCTCGGGATAGGGGAACACCGCCGCGGAATACATGCGGTGCTCGCGGTCGAGGAACAGCTCGAAGAGGTCATTGCCGAGATCGTAATGCGCCGAGATGTTGCGCTTCGAACCCGCCAGCGTATTGCGCGCCAGCGCGTAGGCGACGCTCAGCGCCCACTTGGACAGGCGCGACGTTCCGCTGTCCACCGAGTCATTGACCTGCTCGAGGTTGTAGGCGAACAGGCGCACGAGTCCGACCAGATCATCCGTCTCCCACTGGCCATCCATGTAGGCCTCCGCCGCCGCGACAGTGCCACCCAGCGCCATGCGCCGCCACGCGCGTGAGTCATGGATACGCAGCGTGACGTTGCGCGCGCCGCCCTTGCCCAGCACGTGGCGCTCTCGACCTTCCAGCACCGTCAGGCTGCCACCCTCGAGCTTGTCGAGCATGCGCAGCAGGCGTGGCCGCAGCAGCCGCGTCAGGCGGTCCGCCGGTGCCTGGGTCGTGGCCAGAGTGGGGGGAGCGGGTTCGAATTGGCTCATGATGAGTTCCTCATGATGAAGACGGCGAGCGCGGATGGTCGAAGATCGGCACGCGCTTGAGCGCCAGACGCAGCGCCTCGAAATGAATGCCCGCGACCGTCTTGAGCGTCATCCACGGGAAGCGCAGCAGCAGGCGATGAAAGGCGCGCGGGGTAGCCGGTTCCAGGTGCAGGCTCAGGCTGGCATCGAACAGCGAATGCTGCGCTATCCGTGCCGTATCCCCGGTGAGGGGATGGTTTTCCATGTGCAGCAACAGCTCGTCCGCGCTGGGATCGTTGAAGCGCCAGTGATAGCGCATGCCCATCGGCATGAAGGGCGAGACATGCATGCGTTTGTCGAACTGCGCTGCCTGCATGCGTCGCTGTGGATCAGTACGGGCGGCATACAGCACGCGCTCTCCCCAGGGAATATTGGTGACCTCACCGAGCACTGCGCCCAGCTGGCCTGAGGCGTGATAGAGGTAATAGAGGCGAATCGGGTTGAAGCCGATCCCGAAGTGGCGCAGCTGGGTCAGCAGAAAGATGCGCCCCTGCGGCAATGGCGCGTGATCGCCATTGCGGGCAAGCTCGCGCTGACAGGCGGCGCGCACCCGGTCCTCTAGTGGGCCATCGACAATGTCGTGGACCGCGGCCGGCAGATGGTCACTGTCACGAAAGGCCAGTGGCGCGGCGTGACTGGCGCTCACCAGACGCTTGCCGGCCATCAGTGCCGGCAACTCATCCAGTGCCAGCCATGCCATGGCGACGCGATAGCGAAAGGCATGCTGGCGCGGCGCATGGCGGCGATGGCGCAGCGTGCCATAGCCGATGCGACTGGCGGGCGCCTTCAATCGTCTGCCTCGCGAGCACCCAGTGCCTCGGCGACCCGCAGCGCGCTCCATACGCCATCCTCGTGGAATCCATTGCGCCACCAGGCACCGCAGAAATGGGTGCGCCCCACTGGGCCGTCCGCCTTGGCTTGCGCGCCGGAAATCTGCGCGAAGCGCGCCTTGGCGTCCTCGGCGGCCAGCGTGAAGCGCGGGTGGTCATAGGCGTAACGGCCCAGTACCCGAGCGGGATCGATCGCGTCGCTGTCATTGAGCGTGATGCAGAAGGTCTCGCGGGGCGGGTGCTCGCGCTCATCAAGGCGTTGCAGGATGTTCATGTCGTAGGTGACGCTGGCCCGCTGGGCGTCGTCGCGCCCATCGAGGCGGTAGTTCCAGCTCGCCCAGGCCGCCTTGCGCCTGGGCAGCAGCGAGGTATCGGTATGCATCACCACCTCATTGCGCTGAGTCGTGATCGCCCCCAGCACCGCTCGCTCCTGCTCGCTGGCATCACCGAGCAGAGCCAGTGCCTGTGGCGCATGACACGCCATCACCACCTGGTCGAAGCGTTCACGGCGGCCATCGGCATGCTCAAGTGTCACCCCGTTGGCGTCTCGCAGGACACGACTGATCTTGCTGTTGAGGCGAATGCGCTCTGCGTAACCCTCGGTCAGCGGCGCGATGTAGGTGCGTGAGCCACCGACCAGCGTGAACCATTGTGGACGATCATTGACCGACAGCAGGCCGTGATGGCGGAAGAAGCGCACGAAGAACAGCAGCGGGAATTGCGCGATATCCGCGATGCTGGCAGACCAGATCGCCGCGCCCATCGGCAGCAGGTAATGCTCACGGAAGACCTGTGAGTAGCCATTGGCATCCAGGTAGCTGCCCAGGGTCGCGCCCTCGGCGAGCTTGCCGTTGTCCAGATCGGCGGCAGCCTGCTTGTTGAAGCGCAGGATGTCGCGCAACAGGCGATAGAAGCGCGGGCGCAACAGGTTGCGCTTCTGGGCGAACAGCGACAGCAGGGTGTGGCCGTTGTACTCGAAGTCCTCGGCGGTGGTGTGCACCGAGAAGCTCATCTCGGTGGGCTGGTAAGCCACGTCGAGGCGTTCCAGCAGACGCTGGAAATGCGGATAGGTGCGGTCGTTGAAGACGATGAAGCCGGTGTCGATGGCCCAGTCGCTGCCATCGGCGCACTGCACATCCATGGTGGCGGTGTGGCCGCCCAGGCGCTCGGCTGACTCGAAGACATGCACTTCATGCTTGCGACTCAGGTAATAGGCCGCTGACATGCCGCTGATGCCGCTGCCGATGACGGCAATGCGCTGGCGGGGTGGAGGCGCTGTCGCGTAGGTCGTTGTCGTGTTCATGCCACTCCAGAAGTAGAACGCACCATGTCGTCATGAGCAGAACTGTTGCCGGCCTATCGGCCTGGGCAGGTCTCGTCGGGCTTGCCTGCCGCGTACTCAGTCGCGGGTCATGCGTAGTCCGATGCTGCGTCGCAAGATGGCGGGCAGGATGCCCAGCAACTTGACCAGCAGCGTGAAGCGTCTCGGGAAATGGATATCGAGCCGATGACGCGCGAGTCCCGTCACGATCGCCTCGACCGCCTGATCGACAGTGACCTGCATCGGCATCGGGAAGTCATTGCGCTCGGTCAGCGGTGTCTTGACGAAGCCGGGGTGAATCACGCTGACATCGATGCCCTGGTTGTCGAGGTCCAGTCGTAGCGACTCCAGGAAGTAGCTCACTGCGGCCTTGGAGGCGCCATACGCCTCGGCTCGAGGCAACGGCAGATAGGCCGAAGCACTGGAGACCGCTGCCAGCTGCGGTCGCTCACCGTCGTCTGCCGCTGCCATGCGCAGCAGCGGCAGGGCGCTTTCGATCACATCCACGGCGGCCTGGAAATTGGTCGCGAATACGCGGTGGACCAGATCTGCCTCGAATTCCCGTGTATCCAGATATTCGCAGGTGCCAGCGTTGAGCAGTGCAAGGTCGAGTCCACCAAAGCGGGCCTCTATCTGGCTGGCCGCCGCGCGGATGGCCTCACGGTCGGTGAGGTCGAGCGTCACGACCAGCGCTTCCCCGGGGCCTTGCTCGGCATCGGCTGCGATGGCCTCCAGCTTGTCGGCGGAGCGGGCGCTGAGGGCGACCCGGTGGCCATCCGCCAGCAGCCGGCGCGCCAGTCCTTCGCCGATGCCGGAGCTGGCGCCGGTCAGCCAGATACGTTTGCGAGCCTTTGCGGATGTCGATGTGGTGCTCGAATCATGACTGGCCATTTCCCCTCCTTGGCGTAAGTGTGTCTGGTGTGCCTGTCTGCGTCTTCAGCCTGTGTCTGGCCGGTAGAGCCTTGCTGGCACTGACTCAGAGAACGCCGGGTGTGTCCGTATGGATGTCGCCAGGGCTCAACCCTCTGCTGCTCAGTCCATGCGCCGTTTCAGCAGGCCGATCACGCTGCGCAGGACGGGCACCTGCTCGTAGAGCAGCTCGCCGGCATCGAAGAAGTCACGGTGCTGGATGACTTTCCCGTCTCGGAACTCGAGGCGCGAGGCACCCTGCACGCTGATGTCCTTGCCCCCGTTCAGACGGGGATGGCGATAGGTCATCGTCCAGCTGAGCCAGGCAAGTCCCTGTTCATTGCCTTCATCCGCAGGGCCGGCGGCTTGCGCAGGTATCGGCCCCAGCGGGTGATGAAAGACGAAGTCGATGGCGGCGACATTCATGTACAACCCTGAGAAATAGGCGTTGAGTGCCGTCAGGCCGCGGACTTCATGCAGGGGGTCGCGAAAGACGATATCGTCACTGTAGACTGATTTGAGCAGTTCTGTAGAGGTTTTGTCCAGCTTTTCGTAAAGACGACATACCCGAGTCAGGGCTGGGCTCATCTCGTCGGGTAGCGATTGCATGGCAATGCTCCTGAGGGGGAGGTATACAAGAGCGGCCTGCTGGAGATCAGCAGGCCGCTTGAGGGGTCATTCGCTTTTTGACAGCGCCTTGAAGGTATCCAGCGCCCGCTGGCGGGCGGCCTTGTGGTCGACGATCGGTCGTGGGTAGCCCGTCCGTTGACAGTCATCCGCACTGGGCTGGTGGCGCCGCTTGGCCGGCAGCTCGGCCAGCTCCGGCACCATGCTCGCGATGAACTCGCCGTCCTTGTCGAAGCGTTGCCCCTGGGTGGTCGGGTTGAAGATGCGGAAATAGGGCGCGGCATCGGTGCCGGTGGAGGCCGCCCATTGCCAGCCACCATTGTTGGCGCCCAGCTCACCATCGACGAGATGGGTCATGAAGAAGGCCTCGCCACGCCGCCAGTCGATCAGCAGATGCTTGGTGAGGAACATCGCCGTCACCATGCGCAGGCGATTGTGCATCCAGCCGGTCTGCACCAGCTGACGCATGGCGGCATCGACGATGGGGTAGCCGGTGCGGCCCTCGCACCAGGCGGCGAAGCCTTCGTCATCCTCGCGCCACTGCAGGGCCTCGGTATGGCGCTGGAAGGGACGGTGGCGATTGACGCGCGGGAAGCCGACCAGGATGTGCTGGTAGAACTCACGCCAGATCAGCTCGTTGACCCAGCTGGTCAGGCCGACATTGCCATCGGCGAGGCTGCCATTCTCTGCCAGCACGGCGGCGTAGCATTGGCGAGCCGAGATCATGCCCAGCGCCAGATAGGGCGACAGCTCGCTGGTGCCCCGGGTGGCGGGGATATCGCGCAGCTCGTGGTAGCGGCGCGCGCGGAAGGTAAGGAAGCGTTCCAGACGCTCCTGTGCGGCCTCTTCGCCGGCCGGCCACAGCTCGGCGTCCAGCGCTGTCGTCGGTTCGCCCTTGAGTGTCTCGGGCAGTGGCGGGATGGCGTCGCCGTGGATCTCGCGCCCCATGGCATCGCGGGGCGTGGCTTGCACTTCAGGCGCCTCATTCAGCGCCAGACGTCGGGAATCGACTTCCTTGTGCCAGCGCTTGGAGAAGGGCGTGAAGACGCCGTAGTAATCGCCCTTGCCTGTCAGCAGCTCGCCGGGCGTGAAGGCCAGCATGTCGGTGTAGCGATGCAGGCGGACGTCGCTCTCGGCCAGGCGCTCGCGCACGAGCCTGTCGCGCTCACGCTCATTGACGGCATATTCGTCATTGAAGTGCAGGGCCCGGACGCCCAGCTGATCGCACAGTGCGGCCAGCGCCTCGGGCACCTTGGCGAAGGTGTCGCAGTCGAGCACCTTGAGCGGGATGTGATAGCCAGCGAGTGCCTGTTGCAGGACATGCAGGCCGCGGCGCATGAAGTCGAGCTTGTTGGCGCCGTGACCGTGCTCGACCCACTGCGCCAGGCAGGGGGCGACGACGGCCACGACCGGGCCGCGTGCGGCGGCCTGCGAGAGAGCCGTGTTGTCATGTACGCGCAGGTCACTGCGCAGCCAGACCAGCTGCAGGGGAGCCCCCGCTGGCGCGGAGGCGGAGGAAGAGGTGGATGGTGAGTCAGATGACATCGGGGCTCCTTGGCGATCGGTGAAACCAATGCCGAGCAGGAGCCTGCGTTCAACGTGCCATCAAGGACCTCAGGCGAGCGACCGCCTGAATCGGGTCGGCCCCCAGGCCTTCGATGGGCCCGTCTACCAGCTCCTGCTGGCGAATCTGAGCGACCGGGCCAGCGATGGCCAGCGGCACGCTCAATTGTTCTGCGACCCGCGGCAACTGACGGCGCATGACATCCGAGCGCTCTGCCTGGGTGCCGACCAGTACCACGGCCTGTGCCTGCAGGCGCTCTGCGGCCAGCGGCAGCTCCGCCAGCGGCAGTGGGCCATCCAGCAGACTGACGTGATAGCCGGCGTCGCTGGCGACCAGTGCGAACAGCAGCAGCCAGCTAAGGCCCGGTTCTTCCGGCAGGCGCGTCAGCGTGATGTGCGGGGCGTGACGCTCCTGATTGGCAAACACCAGCCGGGCACCGATGCGCGAACGCAGGAAGCTCTCGAAGAAGCACTGGGCCAGGCGGGTGCCGAAGGTGGCGGTACCGCGCTCCTCGAGCTGTTCGAGCAGCGGACGCCACAGGCGCTCGACCACGCTGCTGACCGGGTACAGTGCCAGACTCTGGTTGTACAGCTCGGCCAGACGCGCCTCGTCCTGGGCATCGATGGCGGCCAATGCCAGCTGCTGCTGGCCGCTCCAGCTGCCTTCGTCCGGCATCGGCGTGCTTTCCGGCTGCGGCTGGTCGAGAAGCTCGCGTACCTGGCTGACAGGTACTCCGCGGTTGAGCCATTGCAGGATGTGTTCGATCCGCTCGATGTCCTCGCGGGCATACAGGCGATGCCCCTTGGGCGTACGGCGGGGCTCGATCAGTCCGTAGCGGCGTTCCCAGGCTCTCAACGTGACCGAATTGACGCCGGTCAGGCGAGAGACTTCGCGGATCGGAAACAGCGGCGAACTGGCAGTTTCCGTGGCCTTGTCAGTCATGAATGGTGTTACCTCTGGCGGTGACGAGGCATCCCGGGTGAAGCACAGGTGAGGACGACACACAGGGTAAAGTTGAAGTGTCGTCACATGGGGCGCTGTGGGATACCGGCAATGCATCTTGTGCACTAGCTGTACATGTGGGCATCAGGATGGCGCAGCCGCCAGAGCCTGACAAGAGGCAAGCTGCGCCGCATCCTCGGTGCGCATGTTTTGAAGGTGCATCACAGCGCCTTCGACGCAGGAGGTCCCGTCATGAAATTGGCCATCTAGGCGTTGTCCTGTTGCTCCACAATCTGGATCAAGGCCTCGACAAAGGCCGGATGTGCTCCCACCGGGTCAAGCAGGCTGATGGGGCAGTCGGGGTGCTGGCGCTGCGATTCTTCCAGCATGGCGGGCACGTCTTCACGCAGATGACGGCCGGCCGCGAAGAACAGCGGCAGGATGTCGATACGCGCGGCACCGTCTGCCGCCAGGGCATCGATGGTGTCGGTCAGCAGCGGGTCGCACAGTTCCATATAGGCCAGGCGCGTCGGACGCTTGAGGCGGGAAGCCAGTGTGGCTTCCAGTGCCTCGAAGGGCTCGCGCCAGCGCGGGTCACGTGACCCATGGGCCAATAGAATCAAGGCGTTGTCGTGATCTGTGGACGTAGTCATGCAGCTATCCTGTGGGCGATGAGGGGTCGCGGCAGCGTATCAGCTGTCGGCGAGGGTGTTGAGCAGCTGTTCGGCTACCTCGTGCCCTGACAGCCAGGCGTCCTCGACTCGCGGGCCACGCAGGGCGTCTCCGGCCAGCCATAGCCCGGACGCCCCTTGGCCGCAGACATTGTGGGCTTGGGCGTTCTGGTCATCGCCATTCCGGCCGGCTGCCGCTGAGGTCTGCGGCAGTGTCTGGGTCGGATGGGCGTAACGCCAGCGATGCGCCGCGAGGGTGACCTTGCCCCGGCTCCAGCCCGGCGCCAGCTCGCAGATCTCGGGCAGTGTCTCGAAGGCCTTCCACAGCAAGGTCGCGACCTCCTGTGGCGACTTCTCCAGGTTCGCCCGGCTCCAGCCAGCGGTCGCCAGCAGGCTCAGGGTCTCCTTGGCATGTGACGGTGTCTGGCGGCCGGGGCGCGAATGCTGGCGCATCACGCAGCGCAGGGGGCCATCATCACCGCGGCTGACCAGCAACCCTTGCCAGTCATCGTCGCCCCCCAGCGCGGGAAGCGGCGTCTCCAGAGTGGCCATCAGTGTCCAGGTCGGTGCCATCTCCACTCGGGCCAGCGCCTCACTCAGTGCCGGGGCAAGCGAGTTCTCGCAGAGCGCCACCCCCTGGGTGTCGGTGCCGGCCGTGCTCAGCAGGGCACGTGCCTGCGGCGCCGGCGCGCTGATCACCACGTGATCGAAGGGGCCGTGCTGATCACCGTCGCTGTCCTCGAGCCGCCAGCGCTTGTCTGATGCCGTGCCATCGTCCGCGATCAGGCGCGTGATGCGCGTCTCGCTGTGCAGGCTGGCGTGGGCCGGCAGCTGTTCGCTGAGGTGGCGGCTCAGGGCGCTCATGCGCGGACTGGCCACGTAGCGGGTGGAATCATCGCGCAGCCGCTGCCATTGGCTCTCGTCAGACGCCGGCTTGCCGAGGCTCAACAGTCTCTCACCCCAAGTTGCGACGACGCCTGCGGCCCGCCACTGCTCGAGCGCGGACTGGAAGCGTGGATCACGCGCCGTGAAGTATTGCGCGCCGATGTCGATGGGGCCTTCGCTAGTGCGGCGACTGGCCAGGCGTCCGCCGGGGCCGCGCGCCTTCTCGAATAGCGTTACCGCATGGCCCTGCGCGGTCAGTCGGGTGGCGGCAGACAATCCGGCGATACCGGCACCGATGATGGCGATGGACGATACTGGCATCTGGAGGCGACTCCTGCGCGGGCGGTGTTCAGGGGGGACGGGTCGTCATGTGACCCGACAGCAGATACGCTAAAGTTAACTTCTTGCGCATAATTGTACAATATAAGTATAGATTCATGGCGAAAGTCGGCACACTCGATGCTTCATCGCCGAGGAGGGCAACATGCGAATATTGATAACAGGTGCAACGGGGTTCGTCGGCCTGGCGCTGTGTCAGTCACTGGCCGCTGCGGGCCACTCGCTGGCGGTCGTATCGCGCCGCCCGGAGCGTGCTGAGCGCCAGTTTGCCGACCTGGGGCTGACGGTGGTCGCGGCGGATTCGTCACTGGCCTTCAAGGATTGGCAGCCCGAGGGCATCGTCAATCTGGCGGGGGAGTCGATAGCCGGGCGGCGCTGGAGCGAGGATCACAAGCGTGAGCTGCGCCGTTCGCGGCTGGAGACCACCGAGCATCTGGTGATGCTGTGTCAGCAGCTGGCTGCCGAAGGCCATCCGCCGCAGGTGATGGTGTCCGGTTCGGCGATGGGCTATTACGGTGCACAGCCCAAGGCGGGCGAGCCGGGCGATGTCGAGATAGATGAACAGGCGACGCCCCACGATGATTTCAATCACCGCCTGTGTCGCGACTGGGAGGCGGCCGCCATGCCCGTCACCGAATACGGCGTGCGACTGGCCATCATCCGCACTGGCCTGGTGATGGAGGCCGATGGTGGCACACTGGCCAAGCTGCTGACGCCCTTCAAGCTCGGGCTCGGGGGGCGGCTGGGCGATGGACGCCATTACATGCCGTGGATCCACCGCCACGACATGATTCGCATCATCGAGCGCCTGCTGGCGGATGACAGCCTCAGCGGCGCCTTCAATGCCAGCGCGCCGCACCCGGTCACCAATATGGGCTTCACCCACGCTCTGGCCCGGAGTCTGGGGCGTCCGGCGATCCTGCCGCTGCCGGCCAAGGCGCTTGAACTGGGGCTGGGGGAAATGAGCACCCTGTTGCTGGAGGGCGCCCGCATGGTGCCGGCGCGTCTGCTGGCTGCCGGCTTCACCTTCGATTACCCGACCCTCGACGTGGCCTTCGCCGATATCCTGTCACGCAAGTGAGCCTTGGCAGGAAGGCGATGCTAGAAGGGCAGTGGCGCTTCCAGCACCAGTGGTAGGGCATCGCTGTCGCTGGCTGGCGGAATCACCAGGCGTGCCGCATGCAGCAACAGGCGCGGGCTGGCATTGAGTGCCGCTCCGCGCGCATAGAAGCCATCGCCGATGATCGGATGACCGAGCGCCAGCATGTGCAGGCGCAGCTGGTGTGAACGGCCGGTATGTGGCGTCAGCGAAACACGGCTGGCGGCGAGGGGCTGCGACGTACCATCCGGGCGCTGGCCCGCGAGCGTCAGATGCTGCTCGACCCGATAATGCGTCAGTGCCGACTTGCCATGCGTGAAGTCAACGATCTGACGCGGGCGGCGTGGCCAGTCACAGCGCAGCGGCAGGGCGATGCTGCCCTCGGCGGGCGTGAGATGACCTGCCACCACGGCCACATAGCGTTTCTCGATGGTGCGTGACTGGAAGAGCCGCGACAGCCGCCGCTGGCCCTCGACATTGCGCGCCACCAGCAGCACACCGGACGTCGCCACATCCAGGCGATGCACGGCGCGCGTATCCTCGCTCAGCTGGCACAGGCGCGAATGGACACTGTCGAAGCGCGAGGGATCACGCCCCGGCACCGAGGGCAGCTCGGCCGGCTTGTCGATGGCCCACCAGTCATCGCCTGCCGCCAGCAGCGACAGCCCCACCCTTGCGACACGCTCGCCTTCCTCGGCCAGGCGCTCTCCTTGCCAACCTTGCCCTGACGCTGCCTCGCCGCTCTCTGGATATGATCTCGCCATGGGGGTGCTCTGTAGTAATGAAACGAAAGGATGAAACGAAAGGGGTGCAACGCAAGTGGTGAAGCGTAAGTGATGAGCCGTGAGTCGTGACGCGCAAGCGATGGCATCGTCGCGGCCGCTGGGCGATCTGGCAAGTCCAGCGGGCCATTGTCGCTGGCGCATACGGCAAAACGCCCCGCCTGCCGATGGCAGGTGGGGCGTTTCAGGTTCATCACTGACGACTGCGGTCAGCTCAACGCTCGTGGGCATCCACGGTGACGATGACGCGCACGCTGTCCAGACGCAGACGGGTGGTCTCGATGGCACTGTCCAGCGCGGCACGCTCCTGGCGCAGTGCTTCGAGCTCTTCCTCGCGCACGGCCGGGTTGTGGCTGGCCAGGGCTTCCAGGCGCGCCAGTTCGGCACTGAGCTGCTCACGCATCTGCTGCTGGGCCTGCTCGACGATGGTCGGCAGTTCGCGTTCGGCTTCCTGCTCGGCATCGCTCATCAGCTTGCGCAGCGTGGCGTGGCTCTGCTTGATCAGGTCGCGCGCGACCGCCTTCTTGACCGGCTTGAGGTTCTTGGCCAGACCGCCGAAGGACACCTTGTCGGACAGGTTGCTGCCGGTTTCATCCAGCAGCACGCGGATGGCGGTCGGCGGCAGGAAGCGGCCAAGACGCAGGCCGCGCGGCGCGGTGGACTGGGTGCGGAACACCACTTCCGTCATCAGGCGGCCACCGGGAATCGCCGGGTGCTTGAGCAGCGCCAGCGCGGTGTTGCCCATCGAGCCGTCCAGGATGCGGACCAGCATCTCGCGCACCAGCGGGTGCTCCCACGACAGGTGCTGCACGTCTTCGCGTGACAGCGCGGTGGCGCGGTCACTGGTGACGCTGAAGCCTTCCTCGCCCTTCACCAGTCCCGGCAGGCCGTCGAGCATGTGCGGGCCCGGCGCCAGATAGGTGATGCCGTCGCCGAGGTCCCGGCTCTCGATGCCGAAGATGTCGAAGGCGCGCTCCAGATAGCCGGGCAATGCCTTGTCATTGTCCAGCGTCTCGATGGCGGCGATGACTTCCTCGGCGCGCTCGTGACGGCAGGCATTGAGTTCCAGCAGGCGGTTGCGGCCGGACTGACGTTCTTCCTGCAGGGTATCGAAGCGCTCGCGGGTCTGCTCGATGATGCTGTCGATCTCTTCGCTGTCGAGCAGGGCTTCTTCCAGCTCGTCGCCGAACTGGGCGTAGAGCTCGCTGCCGATGCCGTGCGGCGCGCTGAAGGCGTCCATGCCGTCACGGTACCAGCGCAGCAGCTGGGCGCCCGGTGAGCCTTCGAAGACCGGCACGTGGATCTCGATCGGGAACTGCTGGCCGATGCGATCCAGGCGCCCGATGCGCTGTTCGAGCTGGTCCGGGTGCACCGGCAGGTCGAACATCACCAGGTGGTGGCAGAACTGGAAGTTGCGACCTTCCGAGCCGATTTCCGAGCACACCAGCAGCTGCACGCCTTCCTCTTCGGAGGCGAAGGCCGCGGCGGCACGGTCGCGCTCGACCAGGCTCATGCCCTCATGGAAGACCGGCGCATGCACGCCGCCCAGCACGCGCAGGCCTTCGGACAGCTCACGCGCGGTATCGGCGGTATGGCAGATCACCAGCGCCTTCTCGTTGCCGAGGTCAGTCAGGGTTTCCAGCAGCCACATGACGCGCGGGTCGATCTGCCACCAGGGTTCCGCGTTCATGCGGTCATCGGGCAAGGCGCGATACATCTCGTCGAGGAACAGCACCACCTCGGGGTGGTTCATGCCGGTCTCGATCAGCAGGTCATCGAGGTAGTCCTCGTCACGCTCCAGCTTGCGCACCACGCGACGGTAGGAGGAGGGCAGTTCCAGTTCATGGACGTGCAGGCGACGCTCGGGGAAGCCGGCGACATGGGTGCGCGAGTTGCGGAACATCACGCGGCCGGTGCCGTGGCGATCGAGCAGCTGATCACGCAGCTGACGACGCGCGCTGTCGCGCTGGGCATCGTCGGCATCACTGGCCATCAGGGTGTCGAGCAGGGCGCGGCTGTCGCTGTCATCCAGCACGCTGGCGAGGCTGTCGAGGCCGGACTGATCGGCGGGCAGCGCTTCCAGGGCGTCGATGGCGCTGGCGACGGCCACATAGCCCTGTTCCTCGGCCTTGAAGCGCTCGATGTCGTGATAGCGCTCCGGGTCGAGCAGGCGCAGGCGCGCGAAGTGGCTCTCTAGCCCCATCTGCTCCGGCGTGGCGGTCAGCAGCAGCACCCCGGCGGTCTGGCGAGCGAGGGATTCGACACAGGCGTAACCCGGGCCCACCTTGTCTTCGCTCCAGTCGAGGTGGTGGGCCTCATCGACGATCAGCATGTCCCAGTCGCAGGCGGCAGCCTGGACCTGACGCGACGGGTTGGCGAACAGCCAGTCCTGGCTGGCCAGAATGATCTGGTTGCCTTCGAAGGGGTTGCGCGTGCCGTAGGCCTTGCACTGCTCTTCGTCGAGCAGCGAGACATCCAGCGCGAAGCGGCGCAGCATCTCGACCAGCCACTGGTGGGTCAGGCTGGCGGGCACCAGGATCAGCGCACGGCTGGCGCGGCCGCTGAGCAGCAGGCGGTGCAGGATCAGGCCGGCTTCGATGGTCTTGCCGAGGCCGACTTCATCGGCCAGCAGTACGCGCGGCGCGTGACGGCGCGAGACTTCATCGGCGATGTAGAGCTGGTGCGGCACCAGATCGACCTTGGGACCGGACAGGCCCAGCGCCGGGCTCTGCTCGACACGATGGAAGTGGCGCAGGGTGCGGTAGCGCAGGTCGAACCAGTCATTGCGGTCGACCTGGCCGGTCAGCAGACGGTCACGCGCCTGATTGAACTGCATCTTGTCGTTCAGGCGCGCTTCGGGAAGCTCGATGAGCTCGCCGGCATGCTCGCCGCTGCGCTCACAGATGTAGACGATCTGGCCGCGCACTTCCTTGAAGTCATCGACGATCAGCCATTCGCCATCGTCGGACTGGATGCGGTCGCCATTGCCGAAGGCCACCCGGGTAAGGGGCGCTTCGCGTAGACTGTAGGTGCGGGTTTCTTCGCTGGCGGCAAAGAGCACGGTGACGGTACGGAAGTCGACATTGAGGATGGTGCCAAGGCCGAGATCAGCCTCGCCGTCACTGATCCAGCGCTGACCGGGAATGAAGTCGCTCATGAAGCCTCGGGGTAGGACAAAGACGGGAATCGGGAATACAGGGGCGCGGTATCTTACCGGATCAGACGCCGTGGCTTAAGCGCCTTTTCTTGTGGCGAGCGTCTTTGTCGCACCAAGCGAGGCCACCGGCGTGTCGTCCTATGGCTGTGACGCCGGTAGCAGGGCGTCCAGCTGAGCGCGGCTCAGTTCGCCGATATGACGCTCGATCAGCTGTCCGTCGCCATCGAAGACCAGTGTCGCGGGCAGGCCCTGCGCCTCGGCCAGCGCCATCAGCTGCATGGCGGGGTCGAGCAGCGCGTACTCGAGCGTCAGCTGTTCGCTTTTCAGAAAGCGGGTCACCGCCAGCGCCTGCTCGCCCTGATTGGCCAGTACCACGGTGACGCCGGGTCTCCGATCGGCCTCTGCCAGCAGTGGCATCTCGCGGCGGCAGGGCGGGCACCAGGTGGCCCACAGATTGACGATCACTCGCTCGTTCTGGATGTCATTCAGCGCGACGGGGCGCCGATCCAGATGATGGAGGGTGATGGCAGGCATCGCGTCGAGGGCGGAGTCGTTGCCCAGCGGGTCGAGCTGCTTGAGGCCGAGGAAGGCGGTCAGGCCGAGGGTCAGGCTGCCCAGCGCGATGACCTGGCGAATCGTGCCATGCCGGCGCAGCAGCCACAGGCTGGCCAGGGTCGCGGCCAGCATGCCGCCGAACAGGTGATAGCCCGGTTGCCACAGCTTGAGGATATCCAGCGGTGCCTGCTGATAACTTGCCCAGTGCAGCGCGACATGAGTGAGGCGCGCACCGATCACCCAGCTGACCAGCATGCGATTGAACCAGCGCGAGGGGCTCAGCGGCGGTGAATCGTGAGCGGGCGCGGTCGTACCCCTGGCGTGCATGCGTGCCAGCAGACGAATCAGCAGCGAGAACTCGATCAGCATCACCAGGGCTGCCACGAAGGCATAGAGGCGTTCGACGGAAATCAGGGCAGGGCCCAGGGCGATGGCATCCATGCGGTTATCCTCTGGCGGTGTCCGGGAGAGCGTTCAGGGCAGCAATACCTGTCGGCCTGTATGTGGCAAGCGCTTGGAAAACGCTCGGCAGGCGCTGCAGGCGCGAGGCTCGAGTATGCGATAATCGATGGACTTCGACATCCACGCCCCGCGCGCTGAGCATTGCTCCGCCGCCGAGGACGCTCCAAGGATATCCCCATGCTGTCACATCATTATGACCGTAGCCGTGCCATCGCCGTTGCCAGTCAGGCCAGCGGCCTGATCGCCATCGTCGCGCTGGAGACCTGGCTTGGCGATGCCGCCCGCCTCTGGCAGGGGCTGGTATTCGCCCTGATGCTGGCCTTCGGACTCGGCCTTGCCCTGCGCAGTTACTACCTCAAGCAAAAGGCCCGCCGCGACCGTGAACGTGCTGGTCGCGAGCGGGCCCGCAAGGCGAGTGACAGCTGGATGTCCGACTGACTCGCCGCTCGATATGGCTCAGTGCGCGCTATGAATCAGTCACCCTGCAGGCGGTAGCCGTCGCGCTCCATGCAGTATCTCAACAGTGTGTGCATGGGGCATCCTGAGGCGTAGCGCGTCGGGGGGGGGCGTCGCAGGCGCGAGCAAGCAGAAGGAGGCTGGTGAGGCAGGAAAAACCTTCCAGCATCAAAAAAGCCGCTGATCAATGATCAGCGGCTTTTTCATATGTCTGGTCGGAGTAGCAGGATTCGAACCTACGACCTCTGCCTCCCGAAGGCAGCGCTCTACCAAGCTGAGCTATACTCCGATGCGTCGTGAGCTTGTCTCGACGGAGGTGAATTATACGCAGGCAGCTTTGCTTTGCAAGCCCTTGAGGCCAAAAAGTTTTATCTGAGTCTCAAGGGACAATTCGGCTGTCGAGAAGCGCGCTTCCATTCACCTCATCCTGCTGGCGCTTCTCGCCACGTTGACGGCGGTCTTCTCCTGCCATGATCGACTGACCGATGACCTGCCAGGCAGGCCATCGTCTTGCGCATATCAGGCCTGGCGGCCGACACTCAACAGCGCGATGCGCTCGAGGCTGTCGCGGAATTCGCTCTCCGGCAGCGCCTTGAGCTCGTTCAGGGCGTTGTCGGCCATCTCCTGGGCACGGCTGCGGGTATAGTCGAGACCGCCCGTGAGGCGTACCACTTCCAGTACCTCGTCGAGCTGCTCCAACCCACCTTTCTCGATGGCGCCGCGCACCAGGCTGGCCTGAGCCGGACTTCCGACCTGCATGGCGCGAATCAACGGCAGGGTCGGCTTGCCTTCGGCCAGGTCATCACCGACGTTCTTGCCCATGGTCTCGGCATCGCCCTGATAGTCGAGCAGATCATCGATCAGCTGGAAGGCGAGGCCCAGGTAGCGGCCATAGTTCTGCAGCGCGCTGACCTGTGCCGGCGTGACAGTGTCGTCGGTTTCCCTGGCCAGAATCGCGCCGGCATGGGCGGCCGCCTCGAACAGCATGGCAGTCTTGCCGTGGATGGTCTCGAAGTAGGCGGCTTCATCAATGTCGGCGTTGCCGATATTGGTCAGCTGCAGGACTTCGCCCTCGGCGATGGTGCAGGTGGCGGCGGAGAGTATCGCCATCACGTCCATCGAGCCGACTTCGACCATCATCTGGAAGGAGCGCGAATAGAGGAAGTCACCGACCAGCACCGAAGGCGCATTGCCCCAGGTGTCATTGGCGGTGGAACGGCCGCGCCGCAGGCTGGATTCATCCACGACATCATCGTGCAGCAGGGTCGAGGTGTGCATGAACTCGATCAGCGCGGCCAGATGAACGTGTTTCTCGCCTTGATAGCCCAGCGCGCGGGCTGCCAGCAGCACCAGCACCGGGCGCAGGCGTTTGCCACCACTCTGGATGATGTACTGACCGATGGTCTGGACCAGCGGCACGCGCGACTCGAGCTGCGCGAGGATGGTGCGGTCGACGGCGGCGAAGTCATCTGCCACTGCCGCGTGAAGGGTCGATGCGTCGGCTTGCATGAGATCGTCGTGCCCGTAGCGAGAGGTGAGGCCGCCGTGGCGTGCCGTTTGGCGGTAATGCTATGGGGCACCCCTATGGCCGTCAAGGCGTGCACCCGCGCAAGGACGCTGGCTGGCGGCCGATTGGTCGCGTAAACCTTGACATTGCTTGTCGGTCGCGGCACGTGGCGCTATAATACGCGGCCGTGACTCATCCCGCTCCCTGTCAGATGGCTCCAGAAGGGGCGCCACTCGCAGCAGGCCACCCAAGAGCACACCCTTGATGAGTTCGATGGAGAGAATCATGTACGCAGTTATCAAGAGCGGTGGCAAGCAGTACCGCGTTCAGGAAGGCCAGACCCTGAAGCTCGAGAAGCTTGAAGTCGCGACTGGCGAAGCTATCCAGTTTGACGAAGTCCTGATGGTCGCTGAAGGCGACGACATCAAGGTCGGCGCTCCGCTGGTTGAAGGTGCCAAGGTTTCTGCCGAGGTCGTGTCTCACGGCCGTGGCGACAAGGTCACCATCATCAAGTTCCGTCGCCGGAAGCACTCCATGCGTCGTGCGGGCCACCGTCAGTGGTTCACCGAAGTCAAGATCACTGGTATCTCTGCTTAATTGCAGCGCTACCCACCATAGGAGAATTATCCAATGGCACATAAGAAGGCGGCGGGCTCTACCCGCAACGGTCGCGATTCTGAATCCAAGCGCCTTGGTGTGAAGCTGTTCGGTGGCCAAGCGGCTATCGCCGGCAACATCATCGTGCGTCAGCGCGGCACCCGTTTCCACGCTGGTACTGGCGTCGGCATCGGCAAGGACCACACTCTCTTCGCTCTGGCCGACGGCCACGTGAAGTTCGAGACCAAGGGTCCGAAGAACCGCAAGTTCGTCAGCATCGTTTCTGCCTGAAACGTCTGACAGCTTACGCAGACTGGACGATGCCCCGGTATCGTGGGACGGTCTGCAAGGAAGCCCCGCTCAGGCGGGGCTTTTTTGTCGCATGACGGCCCGGGTCGTCGTCAGGAGAGAGCAGCATGCAGTTCCTTGATGAAGCGTCGATCATTGTAGAGGCCGGACGTGGCGGCAATGGTTGCCTGAGTTTTCGCCGTGAAAAATACGTGCCGCGCGGTGGTCCCGATGGGGGCGACGGTGGGCACGGCGGCAGTGTGTATCTGATCGGGGATGACTCGCTCAATACCCTGATCGACTTCAAGTTCCAGCGCTACTACCAGGCAGAGAGCGGCGATGCCGGTCAAGGCCGCCAGATGGCAGGCAAGGCGGGTGAGGACCTGATCGTCAAGGTGCCGGTCGGCACCACCGTGATCGACGAGGAAACCCTCGAGATCATCGGTGACGTGACGGAAATCGGCCAGCTGGTACTGGTTGCGCAGGGTGGACGTCGTGGGCTGGGCAACATCCACTTCAAGTCTTCCACCAACCGCGCGCCGCGTCAGACTTCCAAGGGGACCTGGGGCGAGCGCCGCAACCTGCGTCTCGAGATGAAGGTGATGGCGGACGTCGGTCTGCTCGGCATGCCGAATGCCGGCAAGTCGACGCTGATCCGAGCCGTCTCCGCCGCCAAGCCCAAGGTCGCCAACTACCCGTTCACCACCCTGGTGCCGAACCTCGGTGTCGTGAAGATCGGTAGCCACCAGCACTTCGTGATGGCCGATATTCCCGGTCTGATCGAAGGCGCGGCGGATGGTGCCGGCCTGGGACTGCGTTTCCTCAAGCACCTGACGCGTACGCGCCTGCTGCTGCACGTGGTGGATATCGCCCCCTTCGACGAGAGCGATCCGGTGCATGCGGTCGAGGCGATCCTCAAGGAGCTGGAGAACTTCTCCTCGGCACTGACGGAGCTGCCGCGCTGGCTGGTGATCAACAAGGTCGATCTGCTGGCGGAAGAGGATCGTGACGCGATGGTCAAGGACCTCGTCCAGCGTCTGGGCTGGGAAGGCGAGCTGTTCGTCGTCTCCGCGGCCAGCGGTATCGGCACCCAGGAGCTGGTGCAGGCCGCACACCGCTGGCTGGGCGAGCAACGCCTGCAGCTGGCGGAAGATCCGGAAGCTGCCGAGGCACATGCCGCCCTGCTGGCGCGCATGGAGAACGAGTCGCTGGAGCGCGCTGAAGAGCGCCTGACACGTCGCAAGCGCAAGAAGGATGACGAAGAAGAGGACGATGACGACTTCAATGACGACGATTACGACGTCGAAGTCGAATACGCGCCCTGAGGTCTCAGTTTGTCCGGTGGCTGTCCTGCGCGGTAGCCACTGAGTGACGAGCGACCCGCTGCGCGATTCACGCCCCGCCCCGAACCTCATGGTCTCGCGGCGGGGCGTTTTCGTTGTCGGGGCCGGCGAGGAGTGATGACAGCGGGCTGGCGGGAGCAGACAATGGCAAGCAGGGAGGCAGGGCCTGCCGGCGAGGGATTACATGACAGGAGAGAGCGCGGTGTCGGAGCAGAAGGTGGCGGAAGTGGCGGAGCTGGGCAGTCAGACGGGGCGCGAGGCCTTGGCCAGTGCACGGCGCGTGGTGGTCAAGATCGGCAGTGCGCTGCTGACCGACGACGGCCGCGGGCTGGATGACGCCGGCATCGGGCGTTGGGTCGATCAGATCGCGGCGCTGCACGCGCGGGGTGTCGAGGTGATCGTGGTGTCCTCCGGGGCGATCGCGGTCGGCATGTCGCGGCTGGGCTGGTCAGCTCGCCCCAGCGGTGTGCATGAGCTGCAGGCGGCAGCGGCGGTCGGTCAGAACGGCCTGACCCAGTGCTATGAAGAGCATTTCCATCGTCATGGCCTGACCACGGCGCAGATTCTGCTGACTCACGATGACCTCTCCAACCGCAAGCGCTACCTGAATGCACGCTCGGCGCTGCGCACCCTGGTCGACCTGCGGGTGGTGCCGGTGATCAACGAGAACGACACCGTGGTCACCGACGAGATCCGCTTCGGCGACAATGACACCCTCGGCGCGCTGGTCGCCAATCTTCTCGAAGCCGATGTGCTGTTGCTGCTCACCGATCAGGAAGGCCTTTATGATGCCGATCCGCGTCATGACCCGGCGGCCAGCCTGATCGAGGAAGCCCAGGCCGATGACCCGATACTGGTCAAGGTGGCCGGCGGCGGCGGTTTGCTCGGGCGTGGCGGCATGGCGACCAAGGTGCGCGCGGCGCGTCTGGCGGCGCGCAGTGGCGCATTGACCGTGATCGCTTCTGGTCGTCAGCCCGAGGTCATCACTCGGCTGGCTTCCGGTGAGCGCTTCGGCACGCTCCTCTTGCCGGAGCATGCACCGATCGCAGCACGCAAGCGCTGGATCGCGGGACAGCTGCAGGTGCGCGGCACCCTGACGCTGGATGCCGGGGCCGTCAATGTGTTGACCACGCGTGGCTCCAGCCTGTTGCCGGTGGGCGTCAGGAAGATCGAAGGCGCTTTCAAGCGCGGTGACCTGGTGCAGTGCGTCGATGAATCCGGCCAGCGCATCGCCAAGGGCCTGGTGAATTACAGCGCCGAAGATGCCGGACGGATTCTCGGCCTGCCCAGTCATCAGATCGAGGCGACGCTGGGCTATATCGAGGCGCCGGAACTGATCCACCGCGACAACCTCATCGTGCTGTAGCACCCATGAGGCCTGCTTCCTGGCTCTGTGCCTGGGTCTGTGCCTAGGGCCGGTACAGGCAAGCTCAGACTGGCGATATACGCTCGGGTCATGCTAGACTTTGCCGTCCTGTCGGGTGCTGGTCCGCCCCGATGGCGAAGGTTTGACGGGGCTTCCACGTCAAGTCGCTGATTTCTCGAAAGTCTTCACATCAGTGTCGAAAGACGAGAGATGATCGGACTCGCTGTCGCGGTGCGACAACGTCTTCCAAATTCAAGTTCATGAGTACGCGCCTACGGGTGGACTCATAAGGAGCATCAAAGTGGCAAATTCCAAGCAAGCACGTAAGCGCGCTCGTCAGGCTGAAGTTCGTCGTCAGCACAACTCCGCACAGCGTTCCGCCGTGCGTACCAGCATCAAGAACGTGCTGAAGACCGTCAAGACTGGCGATCACGCTGCTTCCATGGCCGCTTTCAATGTCGCGCAGAAGGTCCTCGACCGTTACGCCGACAAGGACATTCTGTCCAAGAAGAAGGCCGCTCGTCTGAAGAGCCGTCTGAACACTCGCGTCAAGGCACTGGCTGTCTAAGACGTGTGAGTGTGAAAAAACCGGCTTCGGCCGGTTTTTTTGTGTCTGTCTGTCGAGTGGATGGCATCGGTGTCAGGTCAGGGAAGCGAGAGGGGTGTCAGGGTGAGCAAGCCGCAGGATGAGTCGCCCGCAGGCGAGAAGGAAGTCAGGGAAGAAGATGGCAGGGCCGAAGCTGCCGCGCAGTCCGCTTCACAGGCGAGTGCCCAGGGCGAGACCCGTTCGGGCGACAGCCTGCCGGTGCGGGGTGGTCTGTTGCGCTCGGGGTTGATCGTCAGCGTGATGACGATGCTGTCGCGCGTGCTTGGGCTGGCGCGCGATGTGACCATCGCATCACTGCTGGGCGCCGGCAGCGGGGCGGATGCCTTCTTCGTTGCCTTCAAGGTCCCCAACTTCATGCGCCGCCTGTTTGCCGAGGGTGCCTTCAACCAGGCCTTCATTCCGGTGCTGTCGGAGTATGCGACTCGCCGGACGCGGGAGGAGGTCCGCGAGTTGCTGGACGCCGTCAGCGGCAGTCTTGGCGTCGTACTTGCGTTGATCACCGCGCTCGCGATGCTGTGCGCGCCCTGGCTGGTGTGGGTCTTCGCGCCCGGGTTCGGTGACGATGCCGGCAAGCTGGCGCTGACCGGTGACATGCTGCGCCTGACCTTCCCGTATCTGCTGCTGATTTCGCTGACCGCCTTTGCGGGCAGTGTGCTCAACACCTGGAATCGCTTTGCGGTGCCGGCCATCACGCCGGTGCTGCTCAACCTGAGTCTGATCGGCGCGGCGCTGTTGTTGGCCCCTCGCTTCGAGACACCCGCCATGGCGCTGGCCTGGGGCGTGTTGATCGCCGGTGGCGTGCAGCTGCTGTTCCAGGTGCCGTTCCTGTTGCGGCTTGGCCTGATGCCCAAGCCATGGCCGAATTTCGCCCATGAGGGCGTGCGCCGCATTCTCAAGTTGATGACCCCGGCGCTGTTCGGTGTCTCGGTCTCGCAGATCAATCTGCTGCTGGATACCGTGCTGGCCTCGTTTCTGGTCACCGGCAGCGTGTCGTGGCTCTATTACTCCGACCGTCTGGTCGAGCTGCCGCTGGGCATCATCGGCATCGCCATCGGGACGGTGATTCTGCCGGCGCTCTCCAAGCGCCACGCCGAGCAATCACTGGAGCACTTCCAGAAGATGCTCGACTGGGCGCTGCGCTCGGTACTGTTGATCGGTGTGCCGGCGGCGCTGGCGCTCGGCGTGCTGGCCGAACCCCTGCTGATCACGCTGTTCCACTACGGCGCGATGACCGACAACGATGTGGTGATGTCGGCCCAGAGCCTGCGTGCCTACAGCTTCGGCCTGCTGGCCTTCATGTTGATCAAGGTGCTGGCGCCGGGCTTCTATGCGCGTCAGGACACGAAAACGCCGGTCAAGATCGGTATCATCGCGATGGTCGCCAACATGGCCTTCAACCTGGCGCTGATCGTGCCGCTGGCGCACGCCGGGCTCGCGCTGGCCACGGCGCTGTCGGCCTTCCTCAATGCGGGCCTGCTGGCACGCGGTCTGTATCGTGACGGCGTGCTGCGCTTCCAGTCCGGTTGGGGACGCTATTCGCTGACGCTGATCGGCGGTTGCGCCCTGATGGGCGGCGGCCTGATGTGGCTGTCGCCGGACTGGACCACCTGGCTTGGTTGGGGCCTGTGGGAGCGCTGTGCGATGATGGGAGCGCTGGTCGTCGGCGGTGTGCTGGCCTATGCGGTGTGGTTGGGGCTGTGCGGTGTCCGCCCGCGCCATTTCCGCATGCAGAGCTGAGTCTGCTGCCCGGGTGCCACGCAGGTTGGTGTCCCCGGTTCCAGCTGTTTTCTCCCTGGTGGGGCAACGGTGGCTGTCAGCGCCGTGCCCCTTCGCTATAATCGACCACTTTCGGCGGCTTGTGTGATGCACGCATGGACTTGATCAGAGGACTCCACAATCTCGCCCGCCTGCGCAAGCAGGATGGCAGTCGCGGCTGTGTGGCCACCATCGGCAATTTCGATGGCGTGCATCTTGGCCACCAGGCGATTCTGGAGCAACTTCGCGAGCGCGCGGCGGCCTATGGCCTGCCCGCCACGGTGGTGGTGTTCGAGCCGCAGCCGCGTGAGTTCTTCGCGGGTGACAAGGCGCCGCCGCGGCTGACGCGTCTGGCGGACAAGGCGCGTCTGCTGGGCAGCCATGGCGCCGAGCGCGTACTGTGTCTGCCCTTCAATGAGACGCTGCGCTCGCTGTCGGCACGCGAGTTCATCGAGCAGGTGCTGATCGATGGGCTCGGCGTGCGTCATCTGGTGGTCGGTGACGACTTCCGCTTCGGCTGCGATCGCGCCGGAGACTTCGCGTTGCTGGAGCGCATCGGTGCCGCCGAAGGCTTTGCGGTGGAACATACCCGCACCTTCGAGATCGCCGGTGAGCGTGTTTCCAGCACCCGTGTGCGTGAGGTGCTGGCTGCAGGCGACATGGCGCTGGCCGCCTGGTTGCTGGGGCGCGCCTACCACTGGCAGGGACGCGTGGTCGCAGACCGCCAGCTGGGTCGCACGCTGGGCGTGCCGACCGCCAACCTGCCGCTGCCGAATGCGCCGCTGGCGGTCTCCGGCGTCTACGCGGTGATGGCGCACCTTGCCGACGGCCGCGACTGTCCGGCGGTGGCCAACATCGGCTGGCGCCCGACGGTCGGTACGCCGCGGCCGGTGCTCGAGGTCCATCTGCTGGACTTCGCAGAAGACCTCTATGGCCAGCCGATGCGCGTCAGCTTCTGCGCCTTCCTGCGTGGTGAACAGCGCTTCGATGGGCTGGAGGCCCTCAAGGCCGCCATCTACGCCGATATCGCCCTCGCGAAGCGTTTCTTCGCGCTGGCCGCGGGCGAGATGCCTGCCGGTGATGAGCAGGCGTTGCTCGATTGCATGACCTCGATGGCTGACCTGCCGCTGGCCAGCCGTCCGCTGAGCGCACTGATGACGGATGCGCCGACGGCACCCTTACACGGCACTGCTGAGGTGTCTGATTCCACAGCTCGGGAAGCCCAGGCTTCCCGCCCCCACGACGGCTGACCCGAAAGGCTATGAGCGACTACAAGCACACTTTGAATCTGCCCGATACCGACTTCCCGATGCGCGGCAATCTCCCCAAGCGTGAGCCGGAGCAACTGGCGCGCTGGAACGAGATTGACCTCTATGCGCGTCTGCGTGAAGCAGGCAAGGGCCGTCCGAGCTTCGTGCTCCACGACGGCCCTCCCTATGCCAACGGCAATATTCACATCGGTCATGCCGTCAACAAGATTCTCAAGGACATCATCGTCAAGTCCAAGACGATGGCGGGCTTCGACGCGCCTTACGTGCCGGGTTGGGACTGTCATGGTCTGCCCATCGAGCACAAGGTCGAGACGACCCACGGCAAGCACCTCGAGTCCGAGAAGGCGCGTCATCTCTGCCGTGAATACGCTGGCGTGCAGGTGGAAGGTCAGAAACACGAGTTCATCCGTCTCGGCATCGTCGGTGACTGGGGCAACCCGTATCGCTCCATGGACTTCGCCAATGAAGCCGGTGAGATCCGTGCGCTGGCCGAGATGGTCAAGGGCGGTTATGTCTTCAAGGGGCTGAAGCCGGTCAACTGGTGCTTCGATTGCGGCTCTGCGCTGGCGGAAGCGGAAGTCGAGTACGCCGACAAGACCTCTGATGCCATCGACGTCGCCTTCGCGGCAGACGACAGTGCGGCACTGGCCAAGGCCTTCGGCCTCGAGTCATTGAGCAAGCCGGCGGCGATCGTGATCTGGACCACCACTCCGTGGACCATCCCGGCCAACCAGGCGCTCAACGTTCACCCGGACTTCGTCTACTCGCTGGTCGACACCGGCGAGCGCATGCTGGTGCTGGCCGAGGAGCTGGTCGAGGACAGTCTGGCGCGCTTCGGTCTGAGCGGTGAGACGCTGGCGACCGTCAACGGCGCGGCGCTGGAGCTGATCAACTTCCGTCACCCGATCTACGATCGTCTGTCGCCGGTCTACCTGGCCGACTACGTCGAGACCGGTGCCGGTACCGGTATCGTCCACTCCGCGCCGGCCTACGGCGAGGATGACTTCCATACCTGCCGTCGTTACGGCATGAGCTTCGACGAGATCGAGAGCCCGGTGCAGGGCAATGGCGTGTACGTGCCGGACCTGCCGGAATTCGGTGGCCAGTTCATCTGGAAGGCCAATCCGAACATCGTCGCGCGTCTGGAAGAGCTCGGCGCGCTGATGGCGCACGAGAAGATCACCCACAGCTACATGCACTGCTGGCGCCACAAGACGCCGGTCATCTATCGCGCGACGGCCCAGTGGTTCGTCGGCATGGACTTCCCCGGCACCGATGGCGTGACCCTGCGTGACAAGGCGCTGTCCGCCATCGAGGACACCGCCTTCATCCCGGCCTGGGGCCAGGCGCGTCTGAAGAGCATGATCGCCAACCGTCCGGACTGGTGCATTTCGCGTCAGCGCAACTGGGGCGTGCCGATTCCGCTGTTCCTGCATCGCGCGACGGGGGAACTGCACCCCGACAGCGTGGCGCTGATGGAAGCGGTCGCCGATCGCGTCGCCGAGCACGGCATCGACGCCTGGTGGTCACTCGACAGCCAGGAGCTGCTGGGCGATGAGGCCGAGAACTACGAGAAGGTCACCGACACGCTGGACGTGTGGTTCGACTCCGGGACGACACACTGGCATGTGCTGCGTGGCTCGCACCCGCATGGTCATGAGGAAGGCCCGCGTGCCGACCTGTACCTGGAAGGCTCCGACCAGCACCGTGGCTGGTTCCACTCGTCACTGCTGACCGGCTGTGCCATCGATGGCCATGCGCCCTACAAGGCGCTGCTGACTCACGGTTTCACCGTGGATGCGCAGGGTCGCAAGATGTCCAAGTCCGTCGGCAACGTGGTCGCGCCGCAACAGGTGATGGACAAGCTGGGCGCCGACATCCTGCGCCTGTGGGTGTCCTCCAATGACTACTCCGGCGAGATGGCCGTCTCGGACGAGATCCTCAAGCGGACCGCCGATGCCTATCGTCGTATCCGCAACACCTCGCGCTTCCTGCTGTCCAATCTGAACGGCTTCGAGCCCGAGCGTGATGCGCTGGCCTTTGACGACATGCTGGCGCTGGACCAGTGGGTGGTCGATCGTGCCGCCCAGCTGCAGGCACGTGTCGAGCTGGCCTACGAGGAATACCGCTTCCTCGACATCTATCAGCAGGTGCTGACCTTCTGCTCGCGTGAGCTGGGCGGCTTCTATCTGGATGTCATCAAGGACCGCCAGTACACCACGCAGCCGAACTCGCGTGCGCGTCGTAGCTGCCAGACGGCGCTGTATCACGTGATCGAGGCACTGGCACGCTGGATGGCGCCGATCCTCTCCTTCACCGGTGAAGAGATCTACGCCAACATTCCGGGCCCGCGCAAGGACACCATCTTCCTCGAGACGGCCTACACCGGCCTGACCACCCTGGCGGATGATGCCCCCATGGGGCGTGAGTTCTGGGAGCAGGTGCTGCACGTCAAGCAGGCGGTCAACAAGACGCTGGAAGGCGCGCGTAACGCCGGTCTGGTCAAGAACGGCCTGGCGGCGGAAGTCACTCTCTACGTCAATGACGAGCTCAATACGCTGCTGGCAAGTCTCGGCGACGAGCTGCGCTTCGTGATGCTGACCAGCGGCGTGACCCTGGCGCCTCTCGAGGCGGCCGGTGAGGCAGAAGAGACCGACGTGTCCGGCCTCAAGGTGGCGGTCAAGGTCAGCGAGAATGCCAAGTGCGAGCGTTGCTGGCACCACCGTCCGGAAGTCGGCACCCTGCCGGAACATCCGACGCTGTGCAGCCGCTGCGTGACCAACCTGCCGGATGGCGAAGGCGAGACGCGTCACTTCGCTTGATCGCTGATGCGACCGAGGCATCGTTCAGCCTCCGCTGAGCGCTGATATCGAACGCCGGGCTCTGGCCCGGCGTTCGTGTCTTGCCGGTCGCAGACTCATTTCACGACAGGAAGGTAACATGACGTCTTCTTCACAAGGCCCCGCGACGGATACTCCCTCGGCCGGCAGTGAGCCAATGCGCTCGCCGCTGCGCTGGTTATGGTTGTCGCTGGTGATCGTGGTGCTGGACCTGGCCACCAAGTGGCTGGCCAGCAGTTCGCTGGTCTATGGTCAGGCCAACGAAGTGCTGCCGATCTTCAATCTGACGCTGCTCCACAACACCGGCGCGGCGTTCAGTTTTCTGGCCGGCCATGATGGCTGGCAGCGCTGGTTGTTTGCGGGCATTGCGGTGGTGGCAGCCATCGGCCTGAGCATCTGGCTTGCGCGCCTCAAGCGTCACGAGACCTTCACCGCGCTGGGCATCGCGCTGGTGCTGGGGGGCGCGCTTGGCAATCTCTATGATCGTGTCGTGCATGGCTACGTGGTGGACTTCCTGTCCTTCCACTGGGGCAATGCCTTCTTCCCGGCCTTCAACGTGGCGGATGTCGCCATCAGCCTGGGAGCCGTGGCACTGATTCTTGAATCTTTCCGTGGCCGCTCCGAATGAGCGCCACAAGCGAGGTCAGCATGAGCGAGCATCGTATCGCCGATAACATGGAGGTCAGCCTCCATTTCCGTCTGCGTCTGGAAGACGGCACCGAGGTGGACTCCACTTTCGACAAGACACCGGCCTCCTTCCAGGTGGGTGACGGCAATCTGCCCCCGGGCTTCGAGCGTTCGATCATGGGCATGGCGGCGGGCGAGACCGGCAGCTTCACGATCACGCCGGAGCATGCCTTCGGTCAGCACAATCCGCAGAACGTCCAGACCGTGGCGCGCAAGAGCTTCGATGAAGAGATCGAGGTCGGCATGGTGATGTCCTTCGCCGAGCCGTCGGGCTCGGAGCTGCCGGGCATCATCCGCGAGATCGATGAGCGTGACGTCAAGGTCGACTTCAATCACCCGCTGGCCGGGCGTACCCTGACCTTCGAGGTCGAGGTGCTGTCAGTCGCCCCCGCGACCACGCACTGAGTCTTCTTTCCCTAGGTGTGCTCCCCCGTGAGTGCACCTCGCCATCAAGCGGAGCCTGTCATGCAGATCAAGCTGGCCAACCCGCGCGGTTTCTGCGCCGGAGTGGATCGCGCCATCGATATCGTCAACGGGGCGCTCGACGTGTTCGGGCCGCCGATCTACGTGCGTCACGAGGTGGTGCACAACCGTTTCGTGGTCGACTCCCTCAAGGAGCGCGGCGCCATCTTCGTCGAGGAACTGCACGAAGTGCCGGATGACGTCATCGTCATCTTCTCGGCGCACGGTGTCTCACGTGCCGTGCAGGAAGAGGCCGAGCGTCGCAACCTCAAGGTCTTCGATGCCACCTGTCCGCTGGTGACCAAGGTGCACATGGAAGTCCTGCGCTATGCGCGCAAGGGCCAGGATTGCGTGCTGATCGGTCATGAGGGCCACCCCGAAGTGGAGGGCACCATGGGCCGCTATGACACTTCCAGGGGTGGCACCATCCATCTGGTAGAAGACGAGTCCGATGTGGCGAGTCTGGAGGTCAAGGACCCGGAGAAGCTGGCCTTCGTCACCCAGACCACACTGTCCATGGATGACACGGCGCGCGTGATCGATGCGCTGCGCGAACGCTTCCCGGCGATTCAGGGCCCGCGCAAGGATGACATCTGTTACGCGACCCAGAATCGCCAGGATGCCGTGCGCATGCTGGCGGAAGCCTGCGATGTGGTGCTGGTGGTCGGCAGCCCCAATAGCTCCAATTCCAATCGCCTGCGTGAACTGGCGGAGCGCATGCAGACCCCCGCCTGGTTGATCGACGATGCGCAGCAGATCGAGGCCAGCTGGCTCGAGGGGATCGGCAGTATCGGTATCACCGCAGGGGCCAGCGCCCCCGAAGTGCTGGTGCAGGGCGTGATCGATCGCCTGATGGCGCTGGGAGCCTCGGCACCCGAGGAACTCGAGGGTCAGGAGGAGAACATCGTCTTCTCCATGCCTAAGGAACTCAAGGAGCGCTTGATCGCCTCGGACCAGATCCGCGAGCTGTAACACCTTGTAAGTTCCTGCCGGTGAAGAAGCCGCGACTCTGTCGCGGCTTTTTTGTGGGTGCCATTCGCATTTTACCATTCAATTCAGCAGTTTCTTGTATAAGTGACAGCATTCTTGAGCACGATCGTTGATCAATCTGGTGCGCATTGAAAAAAAATGTAATACGTGGTTACCGAAATGATACATAATGGAGGTATAGTTCGTACTCTGGAGAATCCCCCATGCCACGACTGTTCTCGGTCACCGGTGTCAGCAGTGCAGGTGCACGCCGTGAGCCGAAACCGGGGCGCGGGGCACCTGGCAGGCGTCGGGCTCAGGGCTTCACCCTGATCGAGATGATGATGGTGGTCGCGATCATCGGCATTCTGGCGGCGGTCGCCATTCCCTCCTATCTCGGTTATGTGGAGCGCAGCTGGCGCTCGCATGCCCAGCAGGCGCTGGGGCAGCAGGCCAGACAGCTGCATGGCTTCTACTATCAGAATTTCTCCGAGGCACCCGTGGGGGATGATGACCAGCCGACGGATGGCGTCAGCCGTATAGAGGATGGTGGTGGCAATCTTCGCTACCTGATCACGTATCGCAGTCTGTCTGCCTCGTCCTTCGTCCTGCAGGCGACGCCTCAAGGGGCACAACTCAATGACGACTGCGGCGTACTGTGGATGGACCAGGACATGAATACCGGTGCCGAAGGAGGAGGCCGGTGCTGGTGATGATGAGTCCCCAAGAGACAGACTCGAGTCCGGCATGGCCGGTCGACCCTCAGCGGCAAGGAGACGTATCTCTCATGCGCCAATCCCGTGGTTTCACCCTGATCGAGCTGGTCGTGGCGGTGGCGATCATTGCCATCATCGCGACCTGGGCGGTGCCGGCCTGGCAAGGCCTGGTGCAGCGCTCTCAGGTGGAGTCCGATGTGCGTGCCCTGACCCATGCGCTCGGCATGGCGCGCAGCACCGCCACCACGCGCGGTGTCGATGTGAGTGTCTGTCCCTATGCGCCGAGCGTGGCCACCCCCAACCCCACGGCCTGCGACGATGACTGGGCGAGTGGCTGGGTCGTCTATATCGGGAGCACTTCCAACTTCACCCTCGACGATCGCCTGTGGATTCATCAGGACAGCAATGCGGTTGCCCAGTCGGGTGGCGCCGCCAGGATCACCTACAACGATCGCGGCACGCTGACTAGTGGCAACAGCACGCTGGTGTTCTGTGCGGCGTCCGATGCTACCTCTGTGGTAGTGGCTCCTTCAGGCCGTGTCCGCCTTGAATCCGGGGGGGACTGCTCATGACAGCATCGTTGATGACCACATCCCTCAGGAAAGTCCTACAGCCGAGAGCGCTGAGGGAGGCATTGCTGACGCGCCTGCAACGGCGCCGTTGCACCCGGCATTCTCAGCGCGGCGTCGGCCTGATCGAGGCGCTGGTCGCGGTCATGCTACTGGGGGTTTCCCTGTTGGGGCTGGGGTTGTTGCAAGTTCAGACGCTTCAGCATCAGCGCGTCAGCTACAGCAATACCGTGGCACAACTGCTGTCGCTGGACATGGCTGAACGTATCCGCGCCAACCTTGAGGCCATCGACCAATATGATGACGCCGACACCACCAATGCGCCGGCGGATGGATGCAGCTCGGACTGCATACCCTCAGAGCTGGCGGACCAGGACATCATTGATTGGCGTGACGCCATCATCGGCTCCACGCTGACCAGCGGCGTCGGCAGCGTGGAAGTCGACGAGCGTGTCGTCGGCGGCGCCGGCATCGGCGTTCACGACGTCAGTGTCCAGGTACAGTGGAGTGACCCCATCAGCGGGGGAGTTGACCAGCAGACCTATCGTTTCGAGGTAGAGCCATGAACCGCTGTTTACCTGCATCGGCCCGCCGACGCTTGGCCCCCGACACTGCCCGTCCGCATGGCTTGAAGCGCCAGGCGGGCGTGGGGCTTGTCGAGCTGATGATCAGCCTGGTGCTGGGGCTGCTGATCACGGCGATGGCGGTGCAGATGTTCTCGACCTCACGCAGCACCGTGAGCACCCAGGAGGCGCTTTCCTATCTGCAGGAATCGGCCCGTTACGTGTCCTTCCGGCTCCAGCCACTTATGCGCAATGTGGGCTACGCAGGTTGTGCCAATAGCCGCGATATCACCAATGCCAGCTCGGTGGATGCCTCCCACGACCTCACGGCGCCTTTCGGTGGTCAGCAGCGTACCCAACGGGGCCTCAGCTATTTCAATCTGACGTTCGTCGCTGCCAGCAAGGATGGCGATGAAACCACGCTGACCAGCAGCATGACGTCGCTGGGTGGCCCACTGTCCGTGCGCAACGGTAGCGAAGATGCCTTCGTGACCAACGAGTATGCGCTGGTCAGTGATTGCAGCAGCACCGATGTCTTCAGGGTGTCGGGCACCACCCAGGGCAATGTGGAAACCAATGACACTCTGTCACGCTCCTACGGCAGCTCTCAGTCCTCGAACGCCTATCTCTACCCGGTGCAGGCCTGGGAGCTGCGGCTGGATGACCAGGCCAACGATTCCTCGGTGCGTGCACTGTATCTCGATCGAATCGATGCCGCTTTCGCACGGGAAGAACTGGCCTCCGGCGTACAGGGCTTCGATGTCAGCTTCAGTCTGGATACCACCGGCAACGGCAGTGTCGATCGCGTCAAGGTGCCGGCCGCCACGGTGCGCAGCGAAGGCCGTTGGGATGAGGTACGCCGTATCGAGATCGCTCTGACGCTCGAGAGCCTGCCGGGAGTGGTACCGGGCGGGAATAACGATGGCCGTTTGACGCGAACCTTCAATCTCACGTTCACACCGCGCAATCTGCAACTGAGGGGCAGTTGATGAATACCTCGTCTTCAATGTCTACCGTCTGCGCGGCCACCCGGGGGCCAGCACGTCAGCAAGGCATCGCCTTGCTGATCGTGTTGATCATGCTGGTCGTGATCGGGCTGCTGGCCGTCACCGGGGTCGAGGACAGTCAGCTGCAGACACGCATGGCCGTCAACAGCCGGAACTTCGAGCAGTCCTATTACAACGCGGAAACCAGTCTGAGCATCGGTGAGCGTGCGCTGCAGGATAGCCTGGAGGATGGTACCTGGAGCCTTGACAGCTTCGATGATTCAGCTGGCCTGATGCTGGCACTGCCCGAGGATGCGCCGCCGATCAACCCGCTCTCGGAAGCGGATTGGCAAGCCAACGGTATCCAGACGCTGGACAGTGATACCGGTGCGGTCATCGGGGCCTATGTGATCGAGTATCTAGGCAAGGTCGGCGAGCCGCCGCTGAATGCCAGCAACGAAGTGAATGCGGTGGGCACGCGCCTGGATGCCTTCCGTATCAACGCGATGGGCACTGGGGGCGGCAATGGTGCCTCCTGGACAGTAGTGCAAAGCGAGATGGAACTGGGCCCTTACTTCTGAGAGGAGCAAGAACATGCGTTATCTGCTGAGTGGTGCCCTGTGCCTTGTCGCCTTGCCCTGTCTGGCGGCTCCCGGGGAAATTGCCCGCGCTCCGGTCACGGAAGCGACCGGAGTCCAGCCCAATATCCTGTTCATTCTGGATGATTCGGGCAGCATGGCCTGGGAGGATACCCTTAACAAGGGGGTCGAGCATTGGGGTTACCAGCCGGCTTCCTCGCTGATGGGGTACACCGGGGTGTATTCCAAGAGAGGGATCTGGATAGAGAACAATCATGATGCCGATGATCGTATCGTTTACTCATCAGACCTTGGCGGGGCGATCGGGGCCTGCATGGGCTTCAATGTCATGGCCTACAACCCTGCGCTGACCTACACCCCCTGGGCGGGCGCTGATCGAGCGGGAATCGCCTATCAGAACATGAGCCTGTCGAATGTCCGTGAAGATCCCTACGAGCCTACCAGCTGGGCCAGGATGAGCGATGACGCCTACTACGTCCGCTGGGACGACAATGGTGATGGGGACTATGACTACGGTGAATGCGGCGTCTATCGCAGCAATTCTGGGCGCCTGTATCTGGACGATGATCATGTCGTTGAAGTGGAAGACCTGTCCGCGGCTCAGCAAGTCAATTTCGCCAACTGGTTCACCTACTATCGCGACCGCATGCTGGTGGCCAAATCTGCCATGGCCGGTGTGATCAACGCCAATGAGTCCCGGGTCGGGCTGCGCACCATCCAGAGCCGCAACAATCGCAACGTTGCGGACATGACGGATACTGATGAGCGTGAAGCCCTGCTGGAGGAGCTGTTTACCGCCTATCCCTCCGGTGGCACTCCTCTGCGTACCGCGCTCAAGAGCGCCGGTGAGTATTACTCCAGCACTGGTCGTTCGGCTCCCATTCTGAGTGCGGATGAGGGCGGCATGTGTCAGCAGAACTATTCCATATTGATGACCGATGGCTACTGGAATGGCTCCAGCCCCAGTGTCGGTAACGTCGACGGTGGCAGCGGCGAATTCATCAGTGCCAGTCACCGTGACAGCTATTCCAATACGCTTGGTGATGTCGCGATGAAATATTATCGCGAGGACCTGCGGACTGACTTGATCGACAGCGTACCGACCATACCGGGAGTGGATGAAAACTCCGCTCAGCACATGGTGACCTACACCGTCGGTTTCGGTGTGGATGGCTCGCTGTCCGAGAACCCTGCTGATCTTGAATCTGCCTTTACCTGGCCGCAGCCGGTCGCCAACGCCAATACCACCATCGACGATCTTCGCCATGCGGCCTGGAACGGGCGTGGTGAATATCTCAGCGCCGCCAATCCGCAGGCATTGATTGATGCGTTGAACAATATCGCTCAGTCGATCGCAGGACGCGCGGCCAGTACCGGTAGCCTGGACATCAGCAGTGGTGGGCAGACCAGCGGCGCGTACGTGATTCAGACCATCTATGATCCCGCTGATTGGTCGGGCGATGTCGTTGCACGCAAGATCGGCACCAATGGCACCTTGAGCGCCACCTCTGATTGGTCCGTCGCGGAGTGGTTGCGTGAGGATGATAGCCGTAGCTCCAGCCGCAAGGTGATTACCTACAATCCGGGGATCTCTGAAGTGGATGAGAAGGCCTTCTTCTTCGATATCGAGGAGGCCGGATCACTGGAGGCCGAACAGATTCTCGATCTAGTCGGATTCCTCGATGAGACGCTATTGACCGATACTGTGCTGATATCCGTGCGTGAAGCTGCAAATGGCGTATCTGGCATCATTGGCAACGGGCTGGGTCTGGGGTTGGGCAATGGCAATGGCCTTGCCAATGCCGTGGGACTGACCGGTGGACAGAGCGGAGTGCTAGACCTGGTCGGCGATACCGTGACGCAGTTGACAGGGCAGATCCTGGATACCAGTGGCACCTTCCTGAAACTCAATGGCACCCCGCTGGCCGTGAGGACCTCAGAGCTCGAGAACCTCATCGGCTATCTCAAGGGCGATGACGAGTATGAAGGGACCTTGTTCCGCGATCGTGATGACAACTATCTAGGAGATATCGTCCACGCCTCGCCGGCGATCGTCGGGCCGCCTTCGGCCAGCTATCGCAATGACATGGAAGTGTCTTCGTACCGCTCCTTCAAGACGCTGTATGAGGACCGCCAGAACATGATCTACATCGGTGCCAACGACGGCATGCTGCACGCCATCGACATGGAGACCGGTGAAGAGAAGTTCGCTTACATGCCGTATGCCGCCTTCAGCATCGAGAGCGGGCGCGGTATTCGCCAGCTCGCTGATCAGAACTATGTGCACCAGTACTATGTCGATGCCACTCCGGTCGCGCGTGACGTGCATGTCCAGTTGGGCGATGAGGATGCGCCCGGTTGGCACTCGGTCCTGCTGGGTGGGTTGGGCGCTGGTGGCAAGGCGGTCTACATGCTGGATATCACCGATCCTGAAGGCTTCGAGTCATTGGGTGAATCCAATGGCACCTCACCGGCCGAGATCGTGCAGTGGGAATTCACCCACGAGGACCTTGGCTATACCTTCAGCGATATTCAGGTAGCGCGTCTGGACGACGGCAAGTGGTATGCCATCTTCGGCAATGGCTACAACGCCGACAGCGATGGGCGTGCCAAGTTGTTCATCGTGGACCTGGAAGACCCCGACAACTATGCGCTGCTGGATTCTCAACAGGGCAGCAATGCCGGCGGGTCGTGCACCTCTGCCAGCAGTGACTGCAATGGCATGTCGAGTCCTGAGCTGGCTGACATCGACGCCGATGGCATCACCGACTGGGTCTATGCCGGCGATCTGCATGGCAATGTCTGGGTGTTCGACATGCGCGAGTTCTCGCTGAGCAACATCGGCAGCAGCGAAATATCGCGTCTTTTCCAGTCATGTGCCGTTGCCCTGAACAGCACGTCATCGACCTGTCCGGCAGCTTACCGACAGCCCATCACATCGCGGGTAGCCGTGGCACGCAGCGGTGTCTTCAACAGCACCGTCGATACGCCGTACCTGAATGTGTACTGGGGCACCGGGCAATTGCTGACGCTGCAGGATGCGGTCGATACCTCGACCCAATCCTTCTACAGCGTGCTGCATACCGGGTCTTCGACTCGTCGTTATCACGGCGAGCTGGAAAAGCAGAGCTTCTCCAATATCAGTGGTGTGAGTGACGCGCGTACGGTCACAGGGGTAGGCGTCGATTATTCCAATCAGAACAACAATGGTATGCAGTACGGCTGGTACCTGGAGCTACCGGACTCCGGTGAGCGTCTGGTGACCATCCCGGCTGTCCGTGGTGATCTGATTGTCTTCAATACCACCATCCCGGGCTCCAATGGTCCCTGTACTGGCGGTGCCAGCGGTTGGCTGAATGCGCTCAGCTTGCGCAATGGGCTACAACCGGTGCGCAGCTACAACAATGTGCAGCAGGTCTTTGATTACAACGATGACGGCGAGGTCAACGCGAGCGACAACGTAAACAATCAGGTCGTGCTATCGATCAAGACAGAAGGCGAGCCCACCTCACCGAAATTCCTGGGTGATACCCAGTACGTCGGCCAGGGCGGTACCAATCAGGTGGTCGAAATGGCCATGGATTTCGGGATCGACGGCCTGGAAGGCCGTAGTGCCTGGTATCAGCTGCGCTAGGAGAGAGACCATGAAGACATCACGACTCAAGCTGACTAGTAGTGGACTGATGCTGGCGGCGGGCTTGCTCTTCACGAGCTGGAGCTCCCAGGCCCTGGCGGAAGATACCCCGATTCCGCTGGTCATGGAGCAGAGCGTTACCGGCGTCATCGATGAGCGTGAGGGAGATCAGCTGCTCGTCGACGACATGGGTTTCGTGCTTCAGCCGGAGAGCCGGATACTCACCCGCAATGGGCGCGAGCTGAAGGCCTTCCACCTCACGCCGGGGCAGAAGGTCGAGGTGCGCTTCGACCCACGTGGTGAGCCGAAGCAGGTCATCGACATCACGCTGCTGCGTCGGGGGCGCTGATGATCAGGCGAACTGCAGGTTCTCGAGCACAAGGCGGCTTCGGTCTGCTGGAGCTCATGATTGCCGTGGCCATCATCGGCATTCTGGCGGCGATCGCCTATCCCAGCTATCAGGACCAGGTGGAGCGCTCACGTCGCACCGACGCCACCACCGCCTTGCTGGCGCTTGCGCAGACCCAGGAGCGCATCATGGCAACCTGCGGTGAATACGCGACGGCCAGCGTGACAGCGGCGACCAGCTGTGGAGATGCGCTCGGAGCCGGCGGCGATGGTATCGGGCTGGGGCAGGCAGATGCTGTCAGCGAGGAAGGTTTCTATAATCTGGCCGTTGCGGGAGATGCAGACAGCTATACCCTGACCGCTACTGCTACCGGCAGTCAGGCCAATGATGAGGACTGTGCCACCTTTACGCTCACGGAGTTGGGAGTGAAGGGGGCGGCAGTCCTTGAGGACTCGGAAGGCACTGACAGCAGCGATTGTTGGTAGGCACTGACAGCCGACATTGCATGGCAAGCGCATGAAGCCTCGATCTACGATGATCGGGGCTTTTTGTTTGGTGAGTGAGGTCCAGTCGAGAAATATGGAATAACGGTGATTCTGGGGAGTTTTCGGGATGATGGGTAATCTTGTGTAACATAATGATTCCATCTGTGGTTCATAGACGTTAAATTGCCCAATTTCACGCCCTGCAGGGTGCTTTGGTCTGCGTGGCTTTCAGGGGTAAGACGATGCAGCTTTTTCCTGCACTTCGGCATGGATGTCAGCAGGGCCGCCAGCAAGGCTTCACGTTGATTGAGCTGATGATCACGCTGGCCATTCTCGTGATCACGATCACGGTTGCCGTCCCCGCCTGGCAGGGGGTGGTCGCGCGCAACGCCGTCACCGGCACGGCCGAGACGCTCGTGTCTTCCATCAACTATGCGCGTAGCGAGGCGGTGGCCAGCGGCAACGACATCACGCTCTGCCCTCTGAATGCGCAGGGTGACGCCTGCATGAATTCCACCAGCTGGAGCAATGGCTGGGCGGTGGTGCAGGGCAGTCAGGCCGAGGCCCGGGCGTCGCTGGGCGATGACCTGTTGCGCGTGTTTGATGCCGCCATCACCGTGCAGGCGGGTGTTGCCGGCGTGACTTTCGATGATCAGGGCGCGACCTCTGATTCCACCTGGTTGTTGATCTGCGATCAGTCAGGCGGGCAGGGCCATCGCCAGCTTGAATTGACTCCCATTGGACGAGTGTTGACGGAGACTTATGGCAGCGATGACCAGAGTTGCTGAGCTTGGCGTGTCCCGTGCAAGCGGTGGCCAGCAAGGTACCAGCCTGCTGGAGGCGTTGATCGCTCTGCTGTTGATGGGGCTGACATTGCTGGGGTTCGGGCTCATGCAGATGGAAAGTCTGCAGGCCAACAACGAGAGTTACGCGCGTACCGAAGCCCGTATTCTCCTGGTCAGCATGGCTGAGCGCATTCAGGCCAATCCCGATGGCGTGGATGACTACGATGGGCTTTCCACCGCGGGGGCAGGAAATCCGGGCGGTTGTCCCTGCAGTGTTGCCGAGCTAGCGGCCCGTGATGTGGCGGTGTGGGCGGACAGGCTTGAGGACAGCAGTCTGAACGCGCCAGTCGGGTCCATCGCCAGCAGCGGCAGTGACCTTCTCACCCTGACCCTCGGCTGGAGCGGTGCCGCGCAGCTCGGGCAGAACGAAGACAGCATGGACGCCGATGCTCAGGCATTGAGCGAGACCCTACAGATACGAGTGGTGCCCTGATGTCGTCGAAAGCCTCCCTCCCGCTGCGAGCCTTCGCGTCGCGCTCGCCTCGGGCGCCGCGCTCGATTCCCTCACGGCGTGCCCAGCAGGGCGTCGGCCTGGTCGAATTGATGCTGGCGCTGGTGCTGGGACTGTTCATTTCCGCCATGGCGCTGGAATACTTTCTGGCCTCGCGCTCTACCCTCAACACCACGTCTGCCGTGTCTTACCTGCAGGAGTCTGCGCGCCATGTCACACGCCGCCTGCAGCCATTGGTGCGCAATGCCGGCTTTTCCGGCTGTGCGTCGGTGAGCAGTGTCAGTGATGGTACCGGCAGCCATGCGCTGTCCGATTCTCCTCTGACGGCCGAGTCCGACACGGTGGCGGGGATTACCTACGACCGTCTGGCCTTGCAGGTACCGGCGCTGGGAGCGCAGCGCGGTTGGCAGCTCGGGGCGAGCGTCGCCCAGGGCGATACCTCGCTGACCCTTGAGGACTACACCTCCGGCACGCTGGAAACGGATAGCGTCGTGCTGCTCAGCGACTGTGAGAGCGGCGACATTGCACGCCTCTCGGGTGATGGAAACAACTCGCTCGAGCTGTCGAGCGCCGTCGAGCACGGCTATGGCGGCACCATACAGACCCAGGCGTATGTCTATCCGCTGCAGCGTTGGTACCTGTTGCTGTCACAGGCCGATGACGACTCCCCCGTTCGGCTCTGCCTGAACGGCGAGGATGTCGATGGCGATCCGGCAGCAGGGTGTGGCGAAGAAGTGGCACGATACGTCGAAGCACTGGACCTGACCTTCGATACGGCCTCCGGCAGCGGTAGCGCGAGTCGCTTTGCAGTGGAGCGCAGCGTGGCGGAAGTGGAAGCCGCGAACGACTGGAGCAGCGTCAGACGGATCCACATCCGCCTGACCCTCAAGACGCCGCCGACGATCAATGTCGAGGGAGAGGGGGGGGGGGAGTTGCAACGCACCTTCGATATCACTCTGAGCCCGAGGAATATCGGTCTATGAACCAGTCGAGTTCTCCCCGTCCGCCGCGCCAGCAAGGCATGGCATTGCTGGTCGTGCTGATCATGCTGATCGTGGTGGGCGTGATGGCGGTGACGGGCAATGAAGATACCCAGTTGCAGACCCGCATGTTGATGAATACCCAGTTCTATGACAACGCCTATGCGGAGGCCGAGAGCCTTCAGCAGCAGGCGGAGAGTCGTCTGCTCGAGGGGGAGCTGACCCTGGATGATTTCGATGGGGACGGCTTCTACGACGTGACGGCGGGGGAGGAGCTGGGCTTCGATCCTCTGCAGGCAGATGCCTGGGAGGGAGAGGGGGTCTTGAGCGGTGATGCGGCGGACAACGGCAACTATGTCATCGAGTATCTCGGAGAGACGACGGAAGGCGTGCTGAATGACGATAACCTGAGCAGCAGTCAGTTGTTGAATGCCTTTCGCATCACGGCCGCCGGTTGGAGTCTTGAGAGCGCTGGTGACCCTGATAGCAGGAAGCGTGCACTGGCAGTGGTGCAAAGCGAAATCATGATGGCCGATTGAAGGGAATCTATCGATGAAATCGAAGCACTCACCCCGCCGCAGCGGCTTGCGTCGTCTTCACCTTCCAGCCCTGATGTCAGGCGGACTGATGATGGTCACCCTGCCCGTGCTGGCAGACAGCGACACGCTACTCCAGTTGCCCACCACCCAGAGCGTCGGCGTCACCCCCAATGTCCTGCTGGTGCTGGATGACTCGGGCTCGATGTCTTTTGAAGACACTTTTGAGGGTGGAGAGTCTGAGCAGTCTTACGATCTGGTTTACAATGATTGTTGGACCAAGGGTAATCGCACGATTTGTGGAGATTATCAGCCACTGGACTTGGATAATAAGTTCTTTTGTGCGGAAGAGAATAAGCAGGCCTACGACCCGGATCAGACTTATCTTCCCTGGAAAAAAGGCAAGTCTGAAGAACGTTATGACAACATGGATCCTACTGCTGCATGGATTGACTTCAGTAAAGGAAGTTCATGGGATAATGTGGTTGATTTGACCGATCCGAAACTTAACTTTCGTTACTATACTGGGCAGGGGTGCAAAAGCAATACGAAAGTCATGATATCTAGCCCAACTCTTTCTAAGGAAGAAAAAGTTAACTATGCAAATTGGTTTACTTACTATCGTAATCGACTAAGCGTAGGTAAAGCCGCGAGTTTGGAGCTATTGTCTGGTACCGATTATCGCACTGGTTATTTGACTATAAATCCGCGATCTGGGTCAGAAAAAGTTATTGTTGATGATATAGTCGATAAAATTGTTGAGTTAGTGACCAATGTTTTAGGAGTTGTGGTCGAGTTAGTGACTACAAGTGATAGCGGTAACAAGCATCTAGAAGAGGTCCAAAAGGCTATAGTAGATACGGAGATAAGTGACAGTTCGAGCTATCGTGGGACACCCTTGCGGGAAGCACTTTACCATGCAGGTGAATACTATAAGGGAAATTATCCAACCTTAGGTAACTCTCCTATTCTCTCTAATGACGAGGGAGGGATGTGCCAACAGAATTTCACAGTGTTGGTTACAGATGGTTTTTGGAACTCAGGCAGTACAGCCTTATCATCTGAGCTCGAAGATACTATAGGCGATGCTAATAAAGATGGTAGGTCATGGTATAACCTGGTTTATTCTTGGTTCTCCTATAAGTATGTTGAGGCTGGTAGCACTACCTTGGCAGATGTGGCCTATTATTATGCTAATAATGATTTGCTTCCTGATTTTGGGAGCGGCACCTATGAAAATCAAATAATGACGACCTACACTGTCGCATTTGGAGTTGATTCAGACAGTGATGAATGGAGTGATAAAAAGCGTGTTCTGGAGAGCAGCTCCAGCACCATCGATGACCTGGAACAGGCCGCCATCGATGGCGGCGGCTCCTACTTCAATGCCTCCAGCCCGACGGACCTCGTCTCGGCGCTGGCGGCAATCGCCTCCGAGATCGTCGCGGTCGGCAACAGTGTCAGTGGTCTCTCCACCAACCTGACGACGGCCAGTGTCGAGACGGACAGCCGACTGGTCGAGAGCCGCTATTCCGCCTCGACCTGGACGGGAGACGTGGTGGCCTCGTCGGTCCAGGAGGGCAAGGAGGTCGAGGACGACGACCAAGTCTGGAGTGCTGCCACCCAGCTGAGTGAGGCATTGGAGGGTGAGAATGGCCTTGAATCGCGTACGGTCTTCACCATGTCCGGCGGCAATGGAGTCGAGTTCACGACCGACAACGTGGGTCGCTTGAGCTCCAGCCAGCGCAACGATCTCGCGCGCATGGAGGTCGGTGGCAACTCCACCGATGACCATGTGAAGGCGGCGATCGAGTGGTTGCGGGGCAGCGATGAATACGAAGGTGATGGTCTGCGTAATCGCACTGGCGTCCAGCTGGGAGACATCATCGGCTCATCGCCTGTCGTCGTGACTCGTGACGACTCGACGACACAGGGCAGTGTTTTCGTCGGGGCCAACGACGGCATGCTGCATGCCTTCGACCTCGAGACCGGCAACGAGCAGTTTGCCTACATTCCGGAGCTGCTCTACAGCGAGGAGGACGACGCAGGGCTGGGGTATCTGACGGATCCGGGCTATCAGCATCGCTACTACGTCGACGGTGAACTGCGTCTGGCCAGCCTGAATGGTGAGGAGTGGCTGGTATCCGGTCTCGCTGGCGGTGGACGCGGCCTGTTCGCACTGAATGTCACCAAGGCCGTGGCAGGCGAAGACTTCGACGAAGATGATGTGGTGCGCTGGGAGTTCGGTGCCAGCGACGATGATGACATGGGGCATGTCTACGGCAGCGCGCATATCGTGTCACTGAACAACGGTGATAGTGCGGTGCTGGTCGGCAATGGGCTGGAAACGGCCGATGAGAACGCTGCGCCGACGTTGTTCGCGCTGGAGCTTGATGGCGTCAACGCCGGCGGCGTGATCGCCAAGCTGTCCCCCAGCGGGGTGACCGGCGGACTGGCGAACCTGCAGGTCGCGGACCTCGACAGCAATGGCACCGTCGATTTCGCCTATGGCGGAGACCTGCAGGGGCGACTGTGGAAGTTTGACCTCAGTGACGACGACAGCAGCAAGTGGAGTGTCACGCGCCTGTTCACGGCCTGTGCTACCAGCCTGACTGGCGGGGAGTGCCAGACGGATGCGTTGCAACCGATCACGGTCAAGCCGACGCTGAGCCGTTACTCCGGAGGCACGCAGACCATGTCTTCGCCCAACCTGCTGGTGTCCTTCGGAACCGGGCAGGACATGTACGCTGATGCCGAGGACGAAGCCTGGGTCACCCAGAGCCTCTACACCGTGCTGGATGCCGGCGGCAGTCATACCAGCCTGACGCGCAGTGACCTTGAGGCACGCAACTTCGTCAGCGGCAGTTACACCAACGGCGAGCTGACAGGCCGGACCCTTGGCGGCGACAGCTTTGCCTACTATCCCAGCCAGCTCGAGGATCAAGACACGGATCGCTTCGGCTGGTATCTGGATCTGGATGCCTCCGAGCAGGAAGAGCTGGTCGAGCCGGCCAATCTGCTCTCCAACCTGGTGGTCTTCTCCACCAGCACGTCCAGTACCGGAACCAACTTCTGTGAAAGTACCGGCGGTGGGTGGCTGGTCGCGCTGGATACCGAGACAGGCCTGCCGACCTATGACGATAGCGAAGGCAGCTATGTGACCATCTTCGATTTCAATCAGGATGAGGCCTTCAGCGCCGATGACCTGGTCGGCACTCTCGTTGATGACACCGTCGCCGTCGGCAATGTCATCGTCAGCGTCAAGTTGAGCGGCACACCGACGTCCAGTGTCAGTGTCGGCGATACGGTCTACGTGGGCACCAGTTCGCTGGGCAGCGAGGAGGGCGGTGTCTCGTCCTATGATCTCAACGTATCCAGCTCGACGGACACCGGCCGTGTCTCCTGGTATCAACTGCGCTGAGCCCGCCTCGTACATCAGGCCAGGATGACACGCTGCGCCGCCACGCCTTCCCCCGGGTGGCGGCGCCTTGCCTTTCAGCAAGGTCTACTTCCTTCAGGCAGGCTTGCCCGGAGTCTTTTAGCCGAGTCTTGCGCCTTGGTCTTTCACTCAAGTCCTTCGTCTTAGCCTTTCACCCAAGTCCTTCATTCACGTTCTTCAAGGAAGCACTTCATGGCCAGTCTTCTCTCTTCCCGTTCGCGTCTGTCTCGGCGCCGGTACGCTTCAGGCTTCACCCTGACGGAGATCATGATCGTGATCGTCATCGTCGGCATTCTCGCGGCGATCGCCTACCCGAGCTATCAGGATCAGGTAATCCGCTCGCGTCGTGCCGATGGGCAGGCGGCACTGATGTCATTGGCCCAGGCCCAGGAGCGCTACATGGCGCGTTGCGGTGGCTACGCGACCAGCATCGCCGGCGACAGTGATTGTGATGAGGAAGGGCTGGGACGTGCCACCGAGTCGCCGGAAGGCTATTACACCCTGAGCCTGGAGGATGGCGCCACGACGACCCGCTTCACGCTCATCGCGACCGCGGTGGCGCCTCAGAGTGCCGATGCCGACTGCCCCGCGCTGACTCTTACCAATACCGGTGTCCGCGACACGACCGGCGATGGTGATTGCTGGTAGCCGTGAAGCGCTCGGCTATGGCCAATGCTGGAGACTCGGCGCAATGCTGGATTGCCTGCGGCTCGCTTGCACCACCTTGCGGGCGGCGTATTCTTGATCCCTTTCCCGGGCTGATGGCAGGAGCGAACAGGCGTGAATGACTTTGTGGTGGTAGGCGGTGGCGTGATCGGCATGCTGACTGCGCTGGAGCTGGCAGATGGCGGGGCCGAGGTCACGCTGGTCGAGCGAGGCCAGTGTGGGCGTGAGGCGTCATGGGCGGGCGGGGGTATCGTCTCGCCGTTGTATCCGTGGCGTTATAGCGCGCCGATCTCGCGCCTGTCTGCCTGGTCGGAAGGCTTCTATCCCACGCTGGCCGAGCGCCTGATCGAGACTACCGGTATCGACCCCGAATATCGCCAGCAGGGTCTGCTGTACCTGAATGTCGAGGATGCCGAGCAGGCACTGGCCTGGTCCCGGGAATATGCCAAGCCGCTGACGCGCGTGGACGCCGACTTCGTCTATGACAAGGCTCCGGCGGTCGCGTCCGGTTGCGAGTCGGCGCTGTGGATGCCGACGCTGGGCAGTATCCGCAATCCGCGTCTGGGCAAGTCACTGCGTGCCGCGCTCGACGCTCACCCGCGCGTGCGCCTGCTGGAGAATGTCGCGGTGCAGGGCATTCTGCTGCAGGACGACACCGCCATCGGCGTACAGACCGCCAATTCGGTGCTGTCTGCCGGACAGGTCGTGGTCTGCGGTGGTGCCTGGAGTCGAGAGATTCTGAGTGAGGCGGGGCTTGCGCTGCCGGTGCGGCCGGTACGCGGCCAGATGGTGCTGTTCAAGGCGCCCAAGGGGCTGGTGGAGCGCGTGGTACTCAAGAATGGGCGCTATGTGATACCGCGGGGCGATGGTCGCATCGTGGCCGGCTCGACGCTGGAGGAGGTCGGTTTCGACAAGGCGACCACCCTTGAGGCACGCGAGTCACTGATCAAGAGCGCCTGCGAGATCATCCCCGCGCTGGCGCAGTGTGAGGTCGAGCACCACTGGGCGGGACTGCGCCCCGGTTCGCCGACCGGCACGCCCTTCATCGGTGCCGTGCCTGAACGCCGCCACCTGCACGTCAATGCCGGCCATTACCGCAACGGGCTGGTACTGGCGCCGGCCTCGACCCGCCTGCTGGCGGATCAACTGCTCGGGCGTACACCGATCATCGACCCAGCCTCCTATCAGCCCGAGGCCCTGCTGGCCGAGATCGCTGCGCTGGATACATCATCAGATGCCGTCGAGACCCGCTGGGCCTGAGGGATTGTGTGTTGTCGTTCGCCAGCGAGCATCTCGTCTCGGTGGCGAATCATTTGCGCGGTCCTTCGTCGAGGAAGTGCTGCTGGTGTTCCTGGCAGCAGAAATGCAGCGCCTCATGGCGGATGGCGTCATTTTCCGGCAGATGCAGATCGCAGTAGGCGCAGCGCACCATGTTCTGCGCTTCGCGCTCGGCAGGTTGGCCGTCATTGTGGCTGTCCTGACTCAGCTTCCATTGGCGATACATGCGGTAAAGGCGCAGGCCGGCCCAGAACAGGGCGACGAAAACCAGCAGACGGATGATCAACAGGCTCATTCCTATATGACTCCCAGATGAGGCGGCGCGCGTGGCTTTTGCCAGCGGCGCGACCTTGCGGGACAATGGCGGCCAACATGATGACAGGTGGGCCGGTGCACGGCTCAGTGATCTGAGCCAGATGTCTGGCCACAGTGTACTGGCCCCTTATCGAACCGCCAATCGAGAGATCCTTACCGCATGCAAGATCTGACTCTGGTGATGGCCCAGCTCGACCCGCTGGTCGGTGATATTCCCGGCAACACTGCGCGTGCCATCGAATCGGTGCGTGAAGCGAGTCTTGAGCACAAGGCCGATGTCGTAGTGCTGCCCGAGTTGTGTCTGACCGGCTACCCGCCGGAAGACCTGCTGCTGCGCGAGTCCATGGAATCCCGCCTCGAGGAGGCGCGCGCCCAGATGGCGAAGAAAGTCGCGCCGGGCGTGATGGTCATCGTCGGCTACCCCGGCATGCGTGACGGCAAGCGCTATAACCTGGCCGGCGTGCTCAAGGATGGTGAGTGGATCGCCGAGTATGCCAAGCAGGCCTTGCCCAACTATCAGGTCTTCGATGAGCAGCGCTACTTCACGCCGGGCACCGAGCCGTGTGTGGTCGAGTGCCGCGGCGCCCGTCTGGGCATCGTCATCTGTGAAGACCTGTGGGACGGCACGCCGGTCCGTCAGGCGCGGGATGCCGGTGCCGAGATTCTCGTCAGCCTCAACGCCTCGCCCTATCACCTGGAGAAGCCGGCCGAGCGCAATCAGCTGTTCGCCGAGCGGGCAGCCGAGGTCAATTGCCCGCTGGTCTACGTCAACCAGATCGGCGGTCAGGATGAGCTGGTCTTCGACGGGGGCTCTGCCGCCATCGATGCCGACGGCAAGACCTGCGTGCAGGCGCCGTGGTGGGATGTCGGCCTGATGCCGGTGCAGTTCCTCAAGAAGGAAGGTGGCAGCTGGGCGCCGCAGAGCGGCGAGATCGCCGAGCTGCTGTCGCCGGAAGAGTCACTCTACTGTGCACTGGTCACCGGGCTGCGTGACTACGTCAACAAGAGTGGCTTCAAGGGTGTGGTGCTGGGGCTTTCCGGGGGCATCGATTCCGGCCTGTCGCTGGCCATCGCCGTTGATGCACTGGGCGCGGACCGCGTGCACGCCGTGATGATGCCGTATCACTACACTGCGGTCATCTCCAAGGAAGACGCCGCCGAGCAGGCCAAGCTGCTGGGTGTGAATTACGAGGTGATGCCCATCGCGCCGATGGTCGAGGCCTTCACCGAGACCCTGGCGGAGAGCTTCGCCGGCAGCGAGCGCGACACCACCGAGGAGAATCTGCAGTCGCGGTGCCGTGGCGTGCTGTTGATGGCCATCTCCAACAAGAAGGGCCTGATGGTGCTGACCACCGGCAACAAGAGCGAGATGGCGGTGGGTTACGCCACGCTCTACGGCGATATGGTCGGCGGCTACAACGCGCTAAAGGATGTCTACAAGAGCTGGGTGTTCCGTCTCGCCAACTGGCGCAACACCATGGGCCCGGCGATCCCGGAGCGCGTCATCACGCGCCCGCCGTCCGCCGAGCTCGCCGAAGACCAGCTCGACAGCGATTCGCTGCCGGACTACGACACCCTGGATGCGATTCTCACCCACTACATCGAGGGTGACATGAGTGCCGAGGCGATCATCCGCTCAGGCTTCGAGGAAGAGGATGTCTATCGCGTGGTGCGTCTGGTCGACCGTACCGAGTACAAGCGTCGTCAGGCACCGGTCGGCGTGCGTGTCACGCCGCGGGGCTTCGGGCGTGATCGTCGCTACCCGATCGTCAATGGCTGGGTGGCTGGCGAATGACGGATTGCGGATTCTTTTCGCAAGACGCTGAAAGCGCCTGAATTCGACGATTCTGGCCATGCTGGCAGCACGAAAAAGCCCGTGATCGATGATCACGGGCTTTTCGATGGTGTTGCCTGCCAGTCGTCAGACCGTCAGGTCGTCAGCCTTCACGTAACGCGGCTCGAAGGTACGGCCATCCAGACGTTCATTGTCCGGATCATTCTGGATCAGCACCTTGAGCGTCTCGCTGGCACGGTCACGCAGACCGAGGCCCAGATAGCCCTCGACCATCACGGCCAGCGCGTCGCGGGTGGCAGGAGTGTTAGGGTAGTGCTCAATGACCCACTCACCACGCTTCACGGCAGCCAGATAGGCCTGCTTGCGCAGGTAGAAATCGGCTGTCTGCAGCTCGCCGCGTGCCAGTACGTTGCGCAGATAGATGATGCGCTGACGGGAATCTGCCGCGTAGGTGCTGTTGGGGAAACGACGTACCAGCTCACCGAAGTCGACGTAGGCATCGCGTGTCGCGCCCAGGTCACGCTTGGAAATATCGATCAGATCGAGGGATTCCAGGCTGAAACGGCCCGCGCTGTACGCTGCCAGTCCACGCATGTAGTAGGCATAATCGACCTGCGGGTGATCGGGGTGCAGGCGAATGAAACGGCTGGCCGCGGCGCGTGCCGCCTCCCAGTTGTCGACCTGGTAATAGGCGTAGATCAGCTCCAGCTGCGACTGTTCGGCGTAGCTGCCGAACGGGAAGCGAGTATCCAGGGCTTCAAGTTGTTGCACAGCGGAGTTGAAGCGGCTGGTATCCAGAGAAACCTGGGCCTGACGATACAGGTCCTGCTCCTGAAGATCCGGTGCCGGCTCGTTGGACGCACAGCCAGCCAGCAAGGTGCTGGCCAGGGCGAGGGCAGTCAAGGGAAGGGCGCGCATCGGTTTCCTCATCTCGGGCAATCCATGGCGGGCATGCTAGAATCCGCCGATCCGCACTCACTATAAAGCAAAGGCCCTTTCGTGCGAAACGGCCTCAGAGAGCAATATGGCAGACACCATCAACCGCGAAGAGCGGATCCCGGAGGCGATGATTGGCATGCGCCTTGATCAGGCCTGCGCCGAGATCTTCTCCGACTATTCCCGCGAGCGTCTCAAGCACTGGATCAAGACCGGTGCGCTGACCCTCGACGGTGCCGCCGTAAAACCTCGCGAGAAGGTCTATGGCGGTGAACGTCTGGCCCTGACCGCCGAGCTTGAAGAAGAAGTCAGCCACGAGCCGGAAGATATCGAGCTCGAGATCGTCTATGAAGATGACGACGTGCTGGTCATCAACAAGGAGCATGGCATGGTCGTGCACCCGGGCGCGGGTAACCACGATGGCACGCTGCTCAACGCCATCCTGCATCATTGTCCGGGCAATTCCATGATGCCGCGTGCCGGTATCGTGCATCGTCTCGACAAGGACACCAGCGGACTGATGGTGGTGGCCAAGTCATTGACCGCCCAGGCGGACCTGGTCGAGCAGCTGCAGGCCCGTACCGTGTCACGCGAGTACGATGCCGTCGTCACGGGCGTGTTGACCTCCGGTGCTACCGTGGATGCGCCCATCGGGCGTCACCCCAAGGACCGCAAGCGTCAGGCCGTTACCCACAGTGGCAAGCCGGCGGTCACCCACTTCCGCGTGGTGGAACGTTTCCGGGGCCACACCCATATCCGCTGCAAGCTGGAAACCGGGCGTACCCACCAGATTCGCGTGCACATGGCGCACCAGCGCTATCCGCTGGTTGGAGACCCGGTCTACGGCGGGCGTCTGAAGCTGCCGCCGGGGGCCAGTGACCCGCTCAAGGAGCTGCTGCGCCAGTTCCCGCGTCAGGCACTGCATGCCCGCCGTCTCGCCTTCATCCACCCGATCACGGGCAAGGAAGTCGAATTCCGCGCCGAGATGCCGGGTGACATGCTGGTGCTGATCGACTATCTCAAGGAAGACATCGCTCGCTGAGGCGGCAGGCTCGCGCGACACGCCGCACAAGGAGAGGTTATGCACGACGAGAGTCTACGCCCGACCCTGATACTGCCGGACTGGCCCGCGCCGAGCCCGGTGCAGGCCTTCGTGACCACGCGTGAGAGCGGCCCCAGCCAGGGGCCGTATGCCGGCTTCAATCCGGCGCTGCATGTGGGGGATGACCCGGCGATGGTGGCGCAGGTGCGTGAGCTTCTCGCGGCGGAGGTCGATGACGGCCGTCCGCTGGCGTGGCTGGATCAGGTGCACGGCACTCAGGTGGTGGATGCCTTCGATGTCTGCCATGCCGAGGGCCGGCCGGATGCGCCGCCACGGGCGGATGCCTGCATCAGTACCGGCACCGGGCAGGCCTGTGTGGTGATGACGGCGGACTGCCTGCCGGTGCTGTTCTGTGATCGGCAGGGCACGCGTGTCGGCGTGGCACATGCGGGTTGGCGCGGGCTGGTCGCAGGCGTGCTGGAAGCTACCATCGAGCGTCTCGGCGATGACCCCGGCGAGCTGATGGCCTGGCTGGGGCCGGCGATCTCCAATGCGCAGTTCGAGGTCGGCCCCGAGGTGCATGATGCCTTCATCGCGGACCTGCCTGAGGCCGATGATGCCTTCGAGGCCAGTCCCTACCGGCTTGGTCACTACATGTGCGACCTCTACAAGCTGGCACGTCTGCGTCTCGAGCGTGCCGGAGTCGGTCATGTCAGTGGTGGCCACTTCTGCACCGCCTCGGAGTCGCGTTTCTACTCCCACCGGCGTGATGATGGCGTGACCGGGCGCCTCGCCACGGTGATCTGGCTGCGCTGAGGCGCCGAGCAGAAATCACTGTCCAGGGGCCTGGTCTGCGCATTCCACAAGCTCGACATTCAGTACCCACAAACGCCCCGTTGACCTGATGTCCCAGGTTGGCGGGGCGTTTCTGTGTGTGGCAAAGGTGATGGCCGGCGGGGCGGGAAACTGACCTGGATCAGGCAAATGGCACAACATGCTGCAGTGCGGCGAATCCTGCCTTGAAAGCCGTGCGCCAGTCCCCATCTTGAGAGTCAGATACGAAAAGTTACAGGCGAAGCTCCTGAGAAAAGGAGTACCGCCATGACTCTCAGGAGACAGCACCATGCGCATCGACAAACTGACCAGCAAGCTGCAGAACGCTCTGGCGGATGCCCAGTCGCTCGCCGTCGGGCGAGGCCACAATGAAATTCACCCGCAGCATCTGCTGCTGGCCCTGCTTGAAGACCGCGATGGCGGTCTCAAGGCACTGGTCAACAAGGCGGGCGGCGATGCCACCAGTCTGATGAGTGGTCTCAAGCGCCAGCTGGATGACCTGCCGACCGTGTCCCAGTTCGACGGCAATGTCGCGCCCTCGCAGGCCCTCGGCAAGCTTCTGAATCTGGCCGATCGCGAAGCGCAGAAGCGCGGCGATCAATACATCGCCTCCGAGCTCGCGCTGTTGGCCGCGCTGGAGCTGGGCGGTGATCTCGGCAAGCTGTTCACCTCCTCGGGCATCAAGAAGCCCGCCCTGACCTCCGCCATCGATGCACTGCGCGGTGGCGAAGCCGTGGGCGATGCCGATGCCGAGAACAATCGCGAAGCGCTCAACAAGTACACCCTGGATCTCACCGAACGCGCACGGGATGGCAAGCTCGATCCGGTGATCGGGCGTGACGAGGAAATTCGTCGCACGATCCAGGTGCTGCAGCGCCGCACCAAGAACAACCCGGTATTGATCGGTGAACCTGGTGTCGGCAAGACCGCCATCGTCGAGGGGCTGGCCAGCCGTATCGTCAATGGCGAGGTGCCGGAAGGTCTCAAGAACAAGCGCGTGCTGTCTCTCGACATGGGCTCGTTGCTGGCGGGGGCCAAGTTCCGCGGCGAATTCGAGGAGCGCCTCAAGTCGGTGCTGAAGGAGCTGGCGCAGGAAGAAGGCCAGGTCATCCTGTTCATCGACGAGCTGCACACCATGGTCGGCGCGGGCAAGGCCGAAGGCGCGATGGACGCCGGCAACATGCTCAAGCCGGCGCTGGCGCGCGGCGAGCTGCACTGTGTCGGTGCCACCACGCTTGACGAGTATCGCCAGTACATCGAGAAGGATGCCGCACTCGAGCGCCGCTTCCAGAAGGTGCAGGTCGACCAGCCCAGCGAGGAAGACACCATCGCCATCCTGCGTGGCCTGAAGGAGCGCTACGAGGTACACCACGGGGTCGACATCACCGACAGCGCCATCATCGCCGCTGCACGCCTGTCCTCGCGTTACATCACGGACCGCCAGCTGCCGGACAAGGCGATCGATCTGATCGATGAAGCCGCGTCACGCATCCGCATGGAGCTGGATTCCAAGCCGGAGGAGATGGACCGTCTCGATCGCCGCCTGATCCAGCTCAAGATGGAGCGGGAAGCGCTCAAGAAGGAGACCGACGAGGCGGCGCTCAAGCGCCTCGGCGCGCTTGAGGACCAGATCTCGGAGCTGGAGCGTGAATACGCCGACCTCGATGAAGTCTGGAAGGCCGAGAAGTCCAGCATCCAGGGCGCGGCCCAGTTCAAGGCGGAGCTGGAACAGGCGCGTATCGATCTGGAGCAGGCGCGTCGTGCCGGCGACCTCAGCCGTATGTCGGAACTGCAATACGGCGTGATCCCGGGGCTCGAGAAGCAGATCAGCGAAGCCGGCGAAGGCGAGGCGGATACCTCTGCTCACGTGCTGCTGCGCTCCAATGTCACTGAGGAAGAGATTGCTGAGGTCGTCTCGCGCTGGACCGGCATCCCGGTCGCCAAGATGCTCGAAGGCGAGCGTGACAAGCTGCTGCGCATGGAAGAGGCGCTGCACGAGAAGGTGATCGGTCAGGACGAGGCGGTGATCGCGGTGTCCAATGCGGTGCGTCGCTCACGCGCGGGGCTGTCGGATCCGAATCGTCCCAACGGCTCTTTCCTGTTCCTTGGCCCGACCGGCGTCGGCAAGACGGAGCTCTGCAAGTCACTGGCCAGCTTCCTGTTCGACACCGAAGAGGCGATGGTGCGCATCGACATGTCCGAGTTCATGGAGAAGCACTCCGTGGCTCGTTTGATCGGCGCGCCTCCCGGCTATGTCGGGTATGAAGAGGGCGGCTATCTGACCGAGGCCGTGCGCCGCAAGCCATACTCCGTGCTGCTGCTCGACGAGGTCGAGAAGGCACACCCGGATGTCTTCAACATCCTGCTGCAGGTGCTGGAAGATGGCCGTCTGACCGATGGCCAGGGGCGTACCGTCGATTTCCGCAACACCGTGATCGTGATGACCTCCAACCTGGGCTCGGAAATGATCCAGCGCATGAGCGGCCTCAATGGCGAGCTGGCGGAAGACGATGGCAGTACGGAAAGTGCCGACGAGCGTGCCGAGCGCAAGGCGGCCTTCCAGTACGACGACATGAAGACGGCGGTGATGGAAGTCGTCGGCAATCACTTCCGACCGGAGCTGATCAACCGCATCGACGAAGTGGTCGTGTTCCACGCGCTGGGGCAGGCGCAGATTGCTTCCATCGCGGGCATCCAGCTTGAACGTCTCAAGGCGCGTCTGGCCGATCGCGATCTCGGCTTCGATATCACCGATGCCGCGATGGCGCTGCTGGCCAAGGCAGGCTTCGATCCGGTCTATGGCGCTCGTCCGCTCAAGCGCGCCATCCAGAGTCGTATCGAGAACCCGCTGGCCCAGGCGCTGCTGGGTGGCGACTTCGTGCCCGGTGATGTGATCCGTGTCGACGAAGAGGGCGGGGAACTGACCTTCACGCGCTGAAACGTGTGCCCGTGAGCGCCGCCCCACCGTGACGAAAACGCCCTTCCGCTTGCGGAGGGGCGTTTTCGTGTCTGCCGTCCGAACGCAAATAGACAACCCAGCGTGAGGTAGGCTGAAATTCACGAAGCAGAAAATTGCGATTTTATGGCTGTTGGTGAGGTTTTGCGCACGCTTATGGCCGGATTCGTTGTTACCGGTGTGGCATTTGGCGCAGGCGGCGCACACTGGCGTAAGGTTGAGTTGACAGCCACTTGCGGCTGTTGGACTCTTGACCATTCCTGATTGCGGGCGCGGCCATTCGGGCGACCCTCGAAGCGCCGCGTGAAGGACAGACGCTGAGTCGCTGTCCGCCTGTCAAAGGATACGCCGGTCCGGGTACGCCAACCGTACCGACCGGCCATCAGCCCCGACCGCATCCAACCGATGCGACAAGAGTGCAGGCCCTAACCGGGCCGCAGACGCCAGGGTTTGGCATCAGGTGCCGCAATTTCTGCGGTAGCGACATTCAGGTCGCACTCGATCCGGCTTGCGCATTGCCGCCGGACGCACTCGAGACCTCCAGGGGAGAATAACCAAGTGGAATTGCTTTCCGGCGCTGACATGATCGCCCGCGCCCTGCACGACGAGGGCGTGGAATATATTTACGGCTACCCCGGTGGAGCGGCGCTGCATATCTATGACGCCCTGTTCCGCCAGGACAAGGTCCAGCACATTCTGGTCCGTCACGAGCAGGCCGCGACCCACGCCGCCGATGGTTACGCGCGCGCCTCCGGCAAGCCGGGTGTGGTGCTGGTCACCTCAGGCCCGGGCGCGACCAATGCCGTCACCGGTATCGCCACGGCCTACATGGACTCGATTCCCATGGTCGTGCTGTGTGGCCAGGTCGCCAGTCACCTGATCGGTGAAGACGCCTTCCAGGAAACCGACATCGTCGGTGTGACTCGCCCGATCGTGAAGCACAGCTTCTCGATCAAGCATCCGAGCGAGATTCCCGAGGTGATCAAGAAGGCCTTCTATCTGGCTTCCAGTGGTCGCCCGGGGCCGGTCGTCATCGATATCCCGAAGGACATGACCGCCCCGACCGAACGCTATGAGTACAGCTACCCCAAAAAGGTACGCATGCGCTCCTATAGCCCGGTCACCCGCGGCCACAGTGGTCAGATCAAGAAAGCCGTCGAATTGATGCTCAAGGCACGTCGCCCGCTGTTCTTCACCGGTGGTGGCGTGGTGTCCGGGCGTGCCAGCGAAGCGCTGACTGATCTGGTACGCCGCCTCAACTTCCCGATCACCACTTCGCTGATGGGCATCGGTGCCTACCCGCAGGGGGATCGGCAGTGCCTGGGCTGGCCCGGCATGCACGGCTCCTACGAGTCGAACAATGCCATGCACCACGCCGATCTGATCATCTGCATCGGTGCGCGCTTCGATGACCGCGTGACCAACAACACCTCGAAGTTCTGCCCGACGGCCAAGATCATCCACGTCGACATCGACCCGAGCTCGGTCTCCAAGACCGTGCGCGCCGATGTGCCGATCGTCGGTCCGGCCGATGCCGTGATCAACGAGATGATCAGCCTGGTGCAGGGCCGTGAGCTGGCCAATCCTGACGCACTGGAGGCCTGGTGGTCCCAGATCGATGGCTGGCGTGCCGAGCGTGAAGGCAAGCTGTATGAGCCGTCCGCCCCGGGCGAGCCGCTCAAGCCGCAGCAGGTGGTGGAAGCCGTGCACCGTGCGACGCGTGGCGAAGCCTTCGTCGCCACTGATGTCGGTCAGCACCAGATGTTCGCCGCCCAGTACTACAAGTTCCAGCGCCCCAACCGCTGGATCACCTCCGGTGGTCTGGGCACCATGGGCTTCGGCTTCCCGGCGGCCATGGGCATCAAGATGTCCTACCCGGAAGACGATGTGGTGCTGTTCACCGGTGAAGGCAGCTTCCAGATGATGATGCAGGAGTTCTCGACCTGTAAGCAGTACGGGATCGGGGTCAAGATCATCAACCTCAACAACCAGTCGCTGGGCATGGTGCGTCAGTGGCAGGACCTGAACTACAAGTCCCGTCACTCGCATTCCTATATGGAGTCGCTGCCTGACTTCGTGCAGCTGGCCGGCGCCTATGGCTTCCGGGCCATCAAGGTGCACACGGTGGAGGAGCTCGAGCCTGCGCTGGAAGACGCCTTCCGCAACAAGGACGAGCTGGTGTTCCTCGACATCTATGTCGACCCGCGTGAACACGTCTATCCGATGCAGGTGCCTCTCGGCTCCATGCGTGACATGCTGCTTACGAAGACGGAGCGGACCTGATGCGCCATATCATCTCCATTCTGATGGAAAACGAACCGGGCGCGCTGTCACGGGTCGTCGGCCTGTTTTCACAGCGCAACTTCAACATCGAGACCCTCAACGTGGCCCCGACCGAAGACGCGACCCTGTCCCGTCTGACCGTCACCACGGTCGGCGAGGATCGCGTCATCGAGCAGATCACCAAGCACCTCAACAAGCTGGTGGATGTGGTCAAGCTGGTGGATCTCACCGAGGGTAGCCACATCGAGCGCGAGCTGATGCTGGTCAAGGTCAAGGCGTTGGGTGCCCAGCGTGACGAGATCAAGCGCACGGCGGACATCTTCCGTGCCCAGATCGTCGACATCACGCCGAGCCTCTACACCATCCAGATCACCGGCGACGGTGGCAAGCTGGATGCCTTCCTGGCGGCGATGCAGCCGGTAGGCGTGCTGGAAGTGGCGCGTACCGGTGTCTCCGGCATTGCCCGCGGTGAGAAGGTATTGAGCCTGTAAGACGGTGGTGGTGGAAACGCAAGTCAAGAACGGCGCCCCTCGGGGCGCCGTTTTCGTTGCTGCGCCATTTTCGTTGGCTCGCTACCAGGTATCAGTCAGCGGGGCGCTGCGGCGAGCCGGGCAGTTGCTCCCACAATGCGCGCACCAGCGGGTGACGCAGGCGTTTTTCCTGTACGCACAGGCCGACCTTGTAGGGGGTCAGCGGCGGATCGACATCGAGAATGCGCACCTGATCGGCCAGCGGCGAATTGTCGAGCACGATCTGTGGCACCACGCCGATCCCGAAGCCTAGCCCGACCATGCTGACGATGGCCTCGTTGCCGGCGACCTGGGCATATAGGCGAGGCTTGATGCCACGCTCATGGCACCAGGCATCGAAGCGCTCACGCGCCAGGCCGGTCTCCGACAAGATCATCGGCACGCGGGTCCAGTCGATGTGGTCATCACTCGCCGCCGAATCGTCCGCCTCGTCGATGCCTTCCAGCTGATGGCCGGGGCCATCACGGCGCGGGGCAATGAAGCGCAGCGGCGACTCGGCGAAGTCGGTGAAGGCTAGTCGGGAAGGCAGCACGTCGGGGCGCGCGGCGATCGCCAGGTCCTCGTGGCCCATCAGGACGCGTTCCAATGCCACGGCGGGGTCGCCGGTATGCAGCTTGAGCTCTACATGCGGATGGCGGGCACGGAAGGTGGCCAGAATCTCATACAGGAAGCTGTAGCTGGCTGTCACCGAGCAATACAGGGAGAGCTCGCCGCGCAGTTCATCGCTGTCTTCCAGCAGTGACTGGCGAATGTCATCCCATTGACTCAGGAGTTCGCGAGCATGACGACGGAAGCGTTCACCCGCCGGTGTCAGCGCGACGCTGCGGTTGTCGCGCTCGAACAGGCTGACGCCCAGCTCTTCTTCCATGGCCCGGATGGCCCGTGACAGTGCAGAGGCGCTCAGGTGGCAGGCTGTGCTGGCGCGCCCGAAATGCAGCGTTTCGGCGAGGGTCAGGAATTGCTTGAGTTGGCGATTGTCCATGCCGGAGTCCGCTGTCGGTGAGTGCTGAAGGGAGAAATGGCTTGTGTTGCGTATTGCGGCATATGATGGTGCAAATATAGCATTTTACGCAATGCTTGGGTGCAGGTAAGGTGGACTCATCGCCGCGCAGGAGGAGGACGGCAGACCTTGATTCAAGGCGCACGACCTCCCGGGGACGCAGAGCGGCCGAGACAGATGGCCGTCGGCGCTGGACACTGTCATACGCCTTTCCCTCGCGGGAAGGGTCGCAAGAACAACAGACACTCTTTCAAGATCTCACGCCATCCCGCTGACGGGGTGAGCCGCCAGGAGCAATGACGATGAAACTCTATTACGACAAGGATTGTGACCTCTCCCTCATCCAGGGCAAGAAAGTGGTCATCCTCGGTTATGGTTCCCAGGGCCACGCCCACGCGAACAACCTGAAGGAATCCGGCGTCGACGTCACCGTAGCCCTGCGTCGCTCTTCCTCCAGCTGGGCCAAGGCCGAAGCGGCTGGCCTGAAGGTTGCTGAAGTCGAGGAAGCGGTCAAGGCTGCCGACCTGGTCATGATTCTGGCGCCGGACGAGAACCAGAAGGCCATCTACGAGAACCAGGTGGAACCGAACCTGAAGCAGGGCGCGACCCTGGCCTTCGCTCACGGCTTCAACGTCCACTACAACCAGGTCGTGCCGCGTGCTGACCTCGACGTCATCATGATCGCGCCGAAGGCACCGGGTCACACCGTGCGTTCCGAGTTCGTGAAGGGCGGCGGTATCCCGGACCTGATCGCCATCCACCAGGATGCGACTGGCCAGGCCAAGGACATCGCACTGTCCTACGCGGCAGGCGTCGGCGGCGGCCGTACCGGCATCATCGAGACCACCTTCAAGGACGAGACCGAAACCGATCTGTTTGGCGAGCAGGCTGTCCTGTGTGGTGGCGCGGTCGAGCTGGTCAAGATGGGCTTCGAGACCCTGACCGAAGCGGGCTACGCGCCGGAAATGGCCTACTTCGAGTGCCTGCACGAGCTCAAGCTGATCGTCGACCTGATGTACGAAGGCGGCATCGCCAACATGAACTACTCCATCTCCAACAACGCGGAGTATGGCGAGTATGTGACCGGCACCGAAGTCATCAACGAGCAGTCCCGTGTCGCCATGCGCAATGCGCTCAAGCGCATCCAGAGCGGTGAATACGCCAAGATGTTCATCCAGGAAGGCAACACCAACTACCCGTCCATGACGGCCCGTCGTCGCCAGAACGCCGAGCATCCGATCGAGCAGACTGGTGAGAAGCTGCGCGGCATGATGCCGTGGATCACTGCCAACCAGCTGGTCGACAAGTCACGCAACTGATCCTGACTATTGGATCCGGCGTGAAATGAGCGGGGCGCTCTCCATCAGGAGGGCGCCCCGCTTGCGTTGTTGCTCTATAAGCGCTATCGAATGGGGGAGGGAAGTGACAGTCGACGGTGAGGCCGCTAGGGTGTCACCACTATTCGCGCTCACTGGCAGGTGTAGAATGTGGTTACCCTGCCACGACGAGGCATGATGCAAGGAATCCCATGACTGACGAAAATCGACATCCCGGCGCAGACGAAGTCCCCGAAGCACAGACACGCCGCAGCAGTTCAGTGCTGGACAAGGTAGTGGAGGAGTTCACCGACGACAGCGAAGTCGTGGAAGAAGCCATCGAGGACGGCAAGCCCGTTCGTCGGCGTGGCATCTATCTGCTGCCCAACCTGTTCACCACCTCCGCGCTGTTCTCCGGCTTCTTCGCTGTGGTGTGCGCGCTGAACGGGGAGTTTGCCAACGCCTCCATCGCCATCTTCGTCTCGATGGTGCTCGACGGCCTGGACGGTCGTGTGGCGCGCCTGACCAACACCCAGAGCGCCTTCGGTGCCGAGTACGACAGCCTCGCGGACATGCTGTCCTTCGGCGTGGCGCCGGCGCTGGTCACCTTCAGCTGGATTCTGCAGGATGTCGGCAAGATCGGCTGGATCGCCGCCTTCGTCTACGTGGCAGGCGCTGCACTGCGTCTGGCGCGCTTCAATGTCCAGATCGGCTCCACCGACAAGAAGTGGTTCATCGGTCTGCCGAGTCCGGCAGCGGCGGCACTCGTGGCCGGCTGCGTATGGACCATGCACAACTTCGACGCCGAGACCTTCGCCTTCAAGTCGCTGATGGTCTTCGTGGTCGCGGCTGCCGGTATCCTGATGGTGTCGAACATCCGCTACTACAGCTTCAAGGAAATCGACCTCAAGGGGCCGGTGCCCTTCGTGGCGCTGCTCGCCATCGTGCTGGCCTTCGTGGTCATCTCGCTGGAGCCGTCCGTGATGCTGCTGGGCCTGTTCGGTTGCTATGTCGCCAGTGGCCCGATCATGGCGCTGGGGCGCAAGCTGCGCGGCAACAAGTAAGCGTCAGCTGCCAGCAGTGTGATGATCGATATTCGGCCCCGCCATTCTTGGCGGGGCCGAATGCGTTGCTGGCCAAGGGAAGATGTCAGCAAGCAAAAACGAGGCAAGAGCAAGAAGATGAAGAGAGACAAGATCGAGGAGAGAAGAGAAGGGCTGAGCGGAGATGTCATCTGCATGTCCCGAGAATGACAATCTCTTGAAAAAGCCCTTGCCCTCACGGCGGTTCGTGCGTAAAGTACGCATCCGCTGCCGGGGACGCATGGCGTTACCAGCGGTGAAAGAGGTTTGCAGGTGATTGTTTTGCTTGATGTTTTTGAAGCACGCTTCGAAATCATCGATTGACAATCCCGGGCGATTCGCTAGAATGCGCCGCACTCCTTACGGGACAGGTGATCGGGCAACGCTCCTCACCGCTTGATGATGCTTAGAGGCAGTCGATTGACTCATCATCAAGTGCTTGACTTCTCAAGCGTTCCGGGTAGAATGTGCCTCCTCGCTTCACAGCGATGCTCTTTAAAAATTTGATCAGGTAATTCGTGTGAGCGCTTGCTGATGAGTGGTGACAAGGTCGCCAAATATCGGAGCAAGCCTCTCACGAGAAGTTTGACTCTGAACCAAGTTTGGTCTGCTTAACAGACTATCAAGCTTTCAACTGAAGAGTTTGATCATGGCTCAGATTGAACGCTGGCGGCAGGCTT
>NZ_JAKUMF010000105.1:0-203 GCF_029991385.1 Cobetia sp. BMC6 | reverse complement strand
GGGGCACGCTGGGCTTATCTGGCAGTGGTCATCGACTTGTATGCTCGTAAACCCGTGGGGTGGGCATTGTCCCTATCGCCGAACACGGAGCTGGTAAAGAAAGCGCTGACCATGGCCTACGAATCGCGTGGAGAGCCACGGAATATCCTGTTTCATTCGGATCAGGGTTGCCAGTACACCAGCCGGGCATTCCGGCAGATGCT
>NZ_JAKUMF010000104.1:0-218 GCF_029991385.1 Cobetia sp. BMC6 | reverse complement strand
CATATCGAGAAATACGGTGACGTAACGTTGCCCTCGACGTGATGCCGTTTCGTCTACCCCGACATTGGCAACCTGAGAAAGATCCAGGTCCCCCAGCATGCGGCCTACGTAATGATGCACGATGCGCCACAAACGCTTGTCAGTGACTTCCAATTGCCGAGAGACGGCGAGCACAGGCATCTCCCTGACCAACGACATGGCAGCCTGTTCAAACAACA
>NZ_JAKUMF010000103.1:0-219 GCF_029991385.1 Cobetia sp. BMC6 | reverse complement strand
CCACGGTGTGGTTCATGACTGGGGTGAAGTCGTAACAAGGTAGCCCTAGGGGAACCTGGGGCTGGATCACCTCCTTATCGACACTGTCTATCGCTCGCGGCAAGTGCTCACAACGAATTACCTGATCAAGTTAGTTTATCGAGTAGTAGTGTCGGGTCTGTAGCTCAGTTGGTTAGAGCGCACCCCTGATAAGGGTGAGGTCGGCAGTTCAAATCTGCC
>NZ_JAKUMF010000102.1:0-221 GCF_029991385.1 Cobetia sp. BMC6 | reverse complement strand
ATGGTCGTCAGGCGAAACGGTGGCATCTTGCGATGCCTGAGTCTCGAGGCTTGTGGCCTCGGGACTCGCAATATGAATCATGCTGACCGATATGTCGTCGATCCTGTCGCAATCCCGGCGGTTTGCCGGAGCAAACCCCTTGGGTGTTATATGGTCAAGCCTCACGGGCAATTAGTACTGGTTAGCTCAACACATTGCTGTGCTTCCACACCCAGCCTATC
>NZ_JAKUMF010000101.1:0-223 GCF_029991385.1 Cobetia sp. BMC6 | reverse complement strand
GGGCAGGCATAAAGGCTCCCCCGGTCGGCTTCCACGTAAAGCTCGAGACGATGCGGAGATGACGTGGTATCCAGATGCTGGTCCTTGAGTTTCCAAGGCGCTTGCAAGCCCAAGCCAAGGGTCAGGATCTGAGTACCATCCATGTCAATTCTCCAGTCTGTTCGGGGCCCCATATCCTGGACCATTCCAGGGCACCAATTCCACACCTGGCGTCGAAGAGCCC
>NZ_JAKUMF010000100.1:0-225 GCF_029991385.1 Cobetia sp. BMC6 | reverse complement strand
CACTGACCTCCGACACCACGCCCACCATCGTCGGCACTACCGATGCCGAAGACGGCAGCACCGTCACCCTGGTGATCACCGACAGCGATGGCAACGAGCAGACCGTCACCGCCACCGTCGAGAATGGCACCTACAGTGTCGACGCTGAGACACCGCTGAGCGAAGGCGAGTATAGCGTTGAGGCCTCGGTCACCGATCCGGCTGGCAACACTGCGACCAGCAATG